>JBILSO010000065.1:0-5734 GCA_044372065.1 Candidatus Planktophila sp.
GGAACGAATGGCTGCGATGGGTGTCTCTGTAGATATCTTTACGCGCAGACATAGCCCAGATCTGCCAGATATCGTGGAACTTTCTGCAGGTGTGCGCGTGCGTCATTTGAATATTGGTGCAAATAGCGCAACAAAGGAAGAACTTCCAGCGTTGATCCCAAATATCTCTGATGCTTTCTCAACAGTTCTCGATAAGGAAAAATACGATGTGATCCATTCACATTATTGGATCTCTGGAAAAGTTGCGATGCCTGCAGCTAAGAAATTTGGAATTCCGCTTGCTCACACCATGCACACGATGGCGCGTGTAAAGAATATGAATTTGGCAGAAGGTGAAAGACCTGAACCAATGATTCGCGTCCAAGGTGAGACTCAAGTTGTTGCAGCAGCAAACGCCTTGATTGCAAATACAGATGCCGAAGCTGCCAGCCTTGTTTCACTCTATGAAGCCTGTCCCGATAATGTCAGCGTGGTAAGTCCTGGCGTTGATCTCTACACATTTACTGCTGGTAACGGACGGAAGGCAGCGCGTGAAGCTGTCGGCTTGCCGCAAGATGCTCACATCTTGGCTTTCGTTGGCCGCATCCAGCCACATAAAGGTCCTGAAGTATTAATCCGCGCTGTTGCTGAGATGCTCAATCACTCACCGCATCTTCGCCCTAAATTGATCACGGTAATCATGGGCGGAGCATCTGGCAGTGGCGTTGGTGAAGTTGAACGACTTAAAGATTTAGTCTCATGGCTCAACATCAGCGATGTAGTGAGATTTGAAAACCCTGCACCACGTGCCGAACTGCCACAGTGGTATCGCGCAGCAGATTTGGTCTGCGTACCAAGTTATTCCGAAAGTTTTGGACTTGTCGCACTCGAAGCACAAGCGTGCGGAACACCGGTTGTTGCAACCGCTGTCGGCGGGCTTCGCACGGCAGTTGCTGACGGTATCTCTGGCGTATTAGTTGATGGCCACGATCCACGTGCCTGGTCTTCAGTATTGGCTCGTCTGATCCAAGAACCACAGCGTCGCGTACTGCTTTCAATGGGTGCGATTGAACATGCATCACACTTCGGTTGGGATGCAACAGCTCGTGGAACACTAGATATCTACGATCGCATCATTGCAACATCAGCCTCTGCTGCCTCTGCCCGCAAAATTATTGGATAACTGTGGCACTCAATACTGTTGATGTCATCACAACATTTTTGGCTGATCACACTCTTGAGTTTGATCGCCCATCAGAAAATACATTTCTTGTAACCTTGCCAGGTCAGACCAAACTGGCAACACATTGTGCACTGGTAGTTGGCGATCACACCTTGAGCATTAACGCTTTTGTCATTCGCAAACCTGATGAGAATGCAGGCGATGTGCATGCCTGGTGCATGGCAAAGAACGCTGCCATGTATGGAATCGCATTTGCTACCAATGAACTAGGAGATATCTATCTTGTTGGTCGCCTGCCACTGGCAGCGGTCAATGAAGTTGAGCTTGATCGGTTGTTGGGATCGGTGATGCAATATGCCGATAGCTCATTTAATCCACTCTTGGAACTCGGATTTGCAGATGCAATCCGTCGCGAGTGGGCATGGCGAGTAAATCGTGGTGAATCGCTGGCAAATCTCGATGCATTTAAGCATCTGATTTAATTGAAAGCATTTAGTTGCTTTAGGATGTACCCATGAATCTCATCCTCCTGCGCCACGGCGAATCTGAATGGAATGCTAAGAATCTCTTTACCGGTTGGGTCGATGTTCGACTTTCAGCAACTGGTGAAGAAGAGGCAAAGCGCGGCGGAGTTCTTTTAAGCGAAGCAGGGCTCTTGCCTGATGTAGTTCACACATCTTTGTTGCGTCGCGCAATCACTACGTCGCAGCTCGCTTTAGATAATTGCGATCGCCACTGGATTCCAGTCAAACGTTCATGGCGCTTAAATGAGCGTCACTACGGTGCGCTTCAAGGAAAAGATAAGGCGCAGACTTTGGCCGAGTACGGCGAAGAGCAATTTATGCGCTGGCGTCGCTCATTTGATGTGCCTCCTCCAGCTATTGAAGATGGCTCCCAGTACTCACAAGATGCTGATCCTCGTTATAGCGATCTTGGCGCGGATCTTCCTCGCACTGAATGCTTGAAAGATGTTGTTACTCGCATGCTTCCTTATTGGCACGAATCAATCGTTCCTGATCTCAAGGCTGGCAAGACTGTACTTGTTACGGCGCATGGAAATTCATTGCGTGCACTGGTTAAGCACCTTGATGGAATCAGCGATGAAGATATTGCTGGGTTAAATATCCCAACCGGAATTCCGTTGCACTATGAACTCAACACAGATCTGACACCAGTTGTTAAAGGTGGAAAGTATTTAGATCCAGCTGCAGCAGCAGATGCAATTAAGGCAGTTGCTAACCAGGGTAAGAAGTAAAAGTTAGAGCGAGAGTTAGATCGCTGCTTGGCTCTCTGATGCGTACTCACCTTTAACAAGGAAGTAGACGCGACGAGCAATCGAAACGGCGTGGTCTGCACAGCGCTCGTAGTAGCGACCAAGAAGTGTCATATCAATCGCTGCTTCAATCCCATGTGACCATGAATCATCGAGCAACGCGACAAAGAGTGCGCGGTGCAACTTATCCATCTCATCATCGTCGGTCTCTAGCTCGATTGCAGCCTGGAGGTCTTGTGTCTTAACAACATGAGTAGATTTTTCAATAATCTTTACTGCAGTTGTACCCATATTTTCAATCGTCTTTACAAGCTCTGCGGGGACAGCGACTTCCGGATAACGCATACGTGCAAGCTTTGCGATGTGGTGGCAGAGATCGCCCATACGCTCAAGGTCTGCACTCATGCGGAGTGACGTAACCAAGATGCGAAGATCTTGAGCAACAGGTTGTTGACGCGCCATCAAATTAATTGCACGCGCTTCTAAATCATGTTGAATCGAGTCAAGTTTTTCATCATCAGAGATCACTTGTTCCGCAAGTTTTACATCGGCGCCGAGAAGAGCCTGACTTGAGCGAGACATCGCCGTCGAAACCATCTCTCCCATAGTGACGAGGGTGGCTTGAATGGCATCTAACTCTTCATGAAAGGCATCGCGCATGTGGTGAGTTTACTTGCCCAGCGGTCCAATACACGGGAGGTTTATGAATGGAGTTTGAACAATGGATTAAGAGTAAGTAATCAAGGGATATATACCCCTTCAGATTCTCTAACCCCTGCCCGCCTCTCTACTATAGGAACATGTTTACCCGAAGGAGTAAGAGCCAAGAGTCTCCGGCTCCGGTTGGGTTACCCGCTTTAGCTATCGATCTACTCGAGGTAATCGATGCCGAATACATCATCTTGACCTCTTTTGATGTTGTTCTTGAATGTTCAAACGGGATTCGATCTCTTGGAATTATTAAAGAAATCAGAATTACTTCCCAACCCATTCTTAATTTAGTGCGTGCAGTTCGACGTTCAGGCAAATATGAAGAGCAAACCCTTGCGCTACCTCGTGGACCTCTTGGTGATGGAACCCACGACCTTGTTGTTCGAGTATCTCTCGTTGGGGACGAGGGCCTGATTGCAATCCTTGTATTTGATGATTCCGAATTTCATCGGCTTGATTCAATGCGCAGAGATTTTGTAGCAAATATTTCACACGAGCTAAAAACTCCAATCGGCGCACTCTCTATCTTGGCCGAAGCTGTTCTAGAGGCAAGTGATGATCCGGCAGCAATTAAGAAGTTTGCTTCACGTATGCAAATTGAAGCAACCCGTCTGTCAGAGCTGGTTCAAGAAGTAATTAATCTTTCACGACTTCAGGATGAGGATCCATTGAAGAACGCTGAGATTCTCGATGTAGCAAATATTGCGCGAGAAGCAATTGATGAGTCTCGTCTGGCTGCTGATAAGCAGCAGATTGAAATTGTCTTTGCTGATGAAGAAGTCTGTTATGTGCTTGGAGATAAAGGTCAGTTGCGGATGGCGATGAGTAACTTAATTAAAAATGCCATTAACTACAGCCCTGCATCAACTCGAGTGGGTATCGGAATTAACTGTAAGGATGAACTTGTTGAATTTACCGTTACCGATCAAGGTGTAGGTATTCCCGAAAAAGATCTCGAACGAATTTTTGAACGCTTTTATCGCGTTGATCCTGCCCGCTCGCGCATTACAGGTGGGACTGGCCTTGGTTTATCAATCGTAAAACACGTGGCAAGTAATCACGGTGGGGATATCAGCGTGTGGAGTTTAGAAGGACAAGGCAGCACATTTACTTTGCGTTTGCCGCGCGTAAAAGAAGGTTCGATACAGCCAACTAGGAATGAAGGTTAGTTATGACCAGAATACTTGTCGTAGAAGATGAAGAGTCATTCTCTGAGGCGCTGGGATATCTTCTTGGACGTGAAGGTTTTGATGTCACGTTGGCCGATACTGGAACAAAGGCAATCGAAGAATTCGATCGAGTTGGTGCCGATCTAGTCCTACTCGACCTCATGTTGCCAGGCCTTTCAGGTACTGAAGTTTGTAAGCAGATTCGTCAGCGCTCCGATGTGCCGATCATCATGTTGACTGCGAAAGATTCAGAGGTTGATAAAGTCGTTGGTCTAGAACTTGGTGCAGATGACTATGTCACCAAGCCATACTCGTCTCGCGAGTTAGTGGCCCGTATCCGAGCCGTATTACGTCGCAACAGCGAGATGGGCGATGATGTTGTTTCAACAGGCACACTCACTGTCGGACCCGTTCGCCTTGATACCGAGCGCCACGTTGTAGAGATCAATGGAAAGATCGCCCAATTCCCGCTTAAAGAGTTTGAGTTGCTGGAATTTCTAATGCGCAATAGCGGCAGAGTGCTGACACGTACCCAGCTCATTGATCGCGTCTGGGGAAGTGACTATGTTGGAGACACCAAGACCCTCGACGTTCACATCAAGCGTCTGCGCGCAAAGATTGAAGTTGACCCAGCAAACCCTGTCTACATTCAGACAGTGCGTGGTCTTGGGTACAAGCTAGAAGATAAGTAATTACTCAGTAACTGTTGCTGTATCTGCAGCGTCTGCAGTGGCAATTTCTGCTCCTGAGATAACGTTCTTAAAGTCATCTCGCTTGTCGCGGATGATCACTTCTGCTGTTACAAATCCAGCCTTAGCAAAACCAAGTGAAATAGTTACATGCGTGCCAGGCTGTGGATTTGCGCCAAGAAAAACTGCTTTGGCATTTGCCTGTTCGCCTTCAAAGAAGAGCGGCTTATTTGGTAGCAGTGCAGTTTCACCACCGAGAGTTGCCTGCATGCCCTGGACTGAAAATCCTAGAAGCTGATCTGACTCTGTGCCCTGATTTACAATCGTTGCAACAACAACTGCTGCTCCATCTTCGGTATCGACAAGCGTCAGATTTACTACGCGAATCTCGCT
This sequence comes from Candidatus Planktophila sp., assembly GCA_044372065.1. Classification (GTDB taxonomy): domain Bacteria; phylum Actinomycetota; class Actinomycetes; order Nanopelagicales; family Nanopelagicaceae; genus Planktophila. The sequence goes on from JBILSO010000065.1 coordinate 5,398, forward strand.
ACCGTTTTCTCTGATTGTAATTTCAGTACCATCAGTCACGCGAGTAATTTTTGTTGTCGCTGCATTCAGTCCAGCTCCACAACCACTAAGTAGTAGTGAGAACGCAAGGGCAGATGTAATTACAATTGTTTTGCGGCGCATGAGCAGATTCTCTCACGGTGATCTGGGAAAAACGAAACTCAGCAAAATGTCAAGTGGAATTTACGCATGGAACTAGTCACATTTTCGCAGTTAGTGCTCGGGTTTTATCTGTCGGTGAGGGCTGGTAGAATTGACCCTCTAGCGAAGGGCAACACATGACATTTAAGGTCGGCGAAACCGTTGTTTATCCTCATCA
>JBILSO010000017.1:0-17151 GCA_044372065.1 Candidatus Planktophila sp.
AATAGTTTTTAACGCGGTGAGGAAGTATGAAACTCCAGTTGCCACATAGAGAGCCACACCCCAAACCGCGAATGCCCAGCCGAGAACAAAGGCGATATCCCCAAGCAACGAATCACTCAGCGCGAGAAGAAGGAATGGAAAAGCATAAAGAAGGTTGAATGTCGCCGCTTTGCCTACGAATGTGACCTTAAGCGGAGCTTTACCCTTAGCCGCCAGCACGAGGGCTACCACCGCTAACACTCCATCGCGAGCGATGAGAGTTGCGATGAGCCAGAGTGGAATTGCTTCACGCATATAGAGAACAATCAAGGTCGCGAGAATGTATAGGCGATCTATTGTCGGATCCAGAATCTCCCCTAGTTTTGATTCCTGTCCGAGAGCACGGGCCAATTTTCCATCGAAATAATCAGTAGCTCCCCCAACTGCCAGAACAGCGATCGCCCAACCGTCATATTCAGGCACTAGCGCTAGATAAACAAAGAGTGGAATACCGAGAGCGCGCAACCCCGTAAGGGCGTTGGGCCACGTGGCTATCGATGACGCCATACCGACTAGCCATTCCCCTTGTCGCGCTCTTTCACGCGAATCGCAACCATGACGGGTGTACCTGGGAAACCAAATTCTTCACGCAATCGTCTTTCGATAAATCGACGGTATGAAGGCTCGATCCAGCCACTAGAAAACACAACAAATTTTGGAGGCGAAATTCCAGCTTGCGTCGCGTAGTAAATTTTCGGCTGTTTCCCACCACGAACCGGTGGAGGTGTAGCGCCGATGAGAGCACCTAAGAAAGAATTAAGCTTTGCAGTTGGTACTCGTCGCTCCCATGAATCGAGAGCGGTACGAATAGCAGGTGCCAAACGATCACGGTGCCAACCGGTCTTGGCAGCGACATTTACTCTCTGAGCCCACTCAACTTGATCCAGGTGGCGTTCAATTTCCTTATCTAACTGGTCTCTTCGATCTTCATCAACGAGATCCCACTTGTTCATAACGAGGACAAGTGCTTTACCGGCTTCTTCCACCATCGTGATCACTCGTAAATCTTGCTCAGAAATTGGGAGAGATGCATCAAGAACTACCACTGCGCATTCACAACGCTCTAGCGCTGCCTGCGTGCGCAGAGTTGCGTAGTAATCCGTACCGCTTGCTTGGTTTGCACGTTTCTTTAATCCAGCGGTATCGACAAAGCGCCAGATTGACCCGCCGAAATCAATAAGTGAATCGACAGGATCACGCGTTGTCCCCGCAACATCATCGACGATTGAAAGCGATTCTCCTGCGAGAGCATTCAATAAACTAGACTTGCCAACATTTGGTCGACCGATGAGAGCAATTCGTCGATAACCATCTTGAGCTTGCGCTCCTCCAACTTCGGGCAATTCCTTAACAATCAGATCAAGTAGATCTCCACTTCCGCGACCATGAAGTGCCGAAACAAAGTGTGGTTCACCTAATCCGATATTCCAGAGCGCGTGAGCATCCGACTCATCAGAGTCTCCATCCACCTTATTTGCAACTAAAATCGTGGGTTTCTTGGCTTTGCGAAGCTCCTGAACAAGAACATCATCCTCATCCAGAGCTCCAACCTGGGCATCAACAACAAAGCAAAGAACGTCAGCCTCTTGCATAGCTAGCTCTGCACCTGCTGAAACTTGAACCGAAATACCATCGGGTTTAGATTCCCATCCCCCAGTATCCATAACAATGAATCGACGATTGTTCCACTCACACTCGTATTGAACTCGGTCACGGGTCACACCAGGAGTATCTTCGACGATCGCTTCGCGTCTTCCAAGAAATCTATTGATGAGAGTTGATTTACCAACATTAGGTCGCCCTAAAATTGCAACGATTGGTAGACCAAGAAGATTTCTCTCTTTCAGCAACTCCCAAATTCGTTCAACTGTTTCATTCAAATCAAGCAGAGTGGAATCAATAACAACCGCGTCGTCTGCAGCTGCTAACGGAGATACTACCCGCGTGGAGTCAACGTGATCACGATTACTCAAAGATTGACCTACGGCATCTACACCTTGAGAAGCATCTGCAAGCTCAGCATCACGCCTTGTCGCACGTGCTTCTAGATCTGCGGTCAGAAATATTTTCATTGGTGCTTTTGGTGCGACAACTGTTCCGATATCGCGACCTTCAACAACAATTCCTCGATTCGCTTTGTCAATGATCTTATGTTGTAAACCAAGAAGCTCTTGGCGGATGACAGGGTTCGCACTGATTGCACTCACCGCATCAGTGACTCGAGTAGTACGAATCTCATCTGTGATGTCTACATCTCCGCAAAAAATTTTGGGATCTTCCGGATTTGCGACAAAACGAATCGGAGAGGTTTTCAAGCCCTGAATAATTTCCTTCGCGTCTTGGCTATCTATCGAAAGTGCGAACCAAGTCACGGCGCGATACAGCGCACCTGTATCCAAATAATTCCAACCAGCGCGACGAGCGATTTCACGAGAGGTGCTTGATTTTCCGGCTCCACTAGGACCATCGATTGCAATGACGATCATTTGTGCAGCTCTTTTCAGTAATACTTCTTGAAGGTGGTACCTGAGAAAATCGTGCGCGTGTGCGCGTGTATAGGTCTATTCTACCGAGATGGATGAACCTTCCATCCCTCTTTCTCGAGGTGGGCGGCGACGATTGCACTCTCTTCGGGAGAGAAAGCCAAGGTGATGAGGCCCGTTTGTTGCCCTGGAGTATGTTCGATTGCAAGATCTTCGATATTCACCTTTGCCGCAGCACAAGCCTCGATGATCGCTGCCAACTGTCCTGGCTTATCGTCAATAACAATGTCGAGATAGGTGTAGTTGCGCGCCTGACCGCCGTGTTTGCCAGGAATCATCGCCCTTCCGCGTTGGCCGTTAGAGATTAACTCCGCCATTACGGTCGGATCATCAAGTCCCTCAATGGCGCGCGATAGATCGCTTTGTAGACTTATTAATAATGGCCGCAGCGCAGCGCTATTTCCGGCCAAAATCTGAGCCCAGAGCGCGGGATCGGAGTCGGCTATTCGTGTTGAATCACGAAGTCCAGCTCCGGCCAATTCCAACTCACTCCCCTGGCTATCAGCTAATTGGCTTGCAAGTAAAGATGCGACCATCTGAGGAAGGTGACTCACTAGCGCTACCGCCTTGTCGTGGTCTACCACTGATCGATCGATCGCAATCGCCCCACAGCGTCGAACTACCTCGTGGACAAGCTCTGAGAGACCAGCATCCACGCCTTCTAGACAGAGAATCCAAGGTCGCCCCTGAAAGAGATCTCCGCGGGCGGACCGCGGACCGCTCACCTCGCGTCCAGCCATTGGATGGGTGGGGGCAAAGAAGGATAAATCGAAGCCGATACTTGATACGTCATGTTGAGGTTTAGTCTTAATGCTACTTATATCCATAACCCTCAACTGAGAGTTCCGATGAGACTCAGTCTCGATTACCCCTGCGATGGAGTTTGGAGGTGTAGCTACGATACAGAGATCCTCAATTGCGGCATCATCAACGCTTTGGTCGCCCATAAGGTCGCGAGCCAGTGATTGCGCTCGACTGTCGGAATCACAGAGCGTGACCTTCACCCCTGTCGCACGAAGAGCTAGGGCGATCGAGGTTCCGATCAAACCGGCGCCCACGATCCGCACATGAGTGAGGGAAGTTGCCATCGTTATTGAGCGATATCTCGTCGAAGAGCCTTGGCTCCGTGGAGGTAAATATGAGAAATTTGGTCGGAATTTCGCTCAGTATTGCAATGGATCATCACGCGTAAAACGCGATCGAGCGCTCCAGGTACATCGATTTCCACAGCGCACAGAAGTGGGACCGCTTGGAATCCAACCTCTCTTGCGTAGGCAGCCGGAAAAGCGGCATTGAGGTCGGGGGTTACAGTCAGAAAGACCGAAATCAAGTCCTCTGGGGTGAGTTGGTTTGCCGCCAGAATCTCAAGGAGTAACTCCTTCGTCGCGCTCTCCATCGCTGAGGCGGTGTTGGCCTCTAACTGGGTAGCTCCCCTGATAGCTCGAACCTGTGACATGGCCTAAGGATAGACCGAAAAGGGGCCAAGATGTTGCTCTATATATAACGGTATGTCGAGAAATCTATTAATTGTTTTCGAGGCATTCTAGGTGAGAAACTTTCGGCGCTTACTGGCCCCGGGTCATGGCGCAAGACTCATAAATATCGATAAATGAATATTTATACCCTTCAGTGAGCGCACTGAATCTGTTTTTTATCGATATATTAATAAAAAAGGGAACCATCGAATTTGTGTCTATAAATAGATAAATAGAGATATCGGTACGATACAGATTTATGGTTTTATATCTAAAGCGGTACGTAGATTAAACAATTCACCGTCATTGAGATCTCGCCATCTTCCAGGTGGCGTATCCCCCAAGCTGATCGGGCCGAAGTTGGTACGGATGAGTCGGGTAACCCGTACGTCGACAGCTTCCATCAGGCGACGGATGATGTGATATCTCCCCTCGTGGATGCTGACCTCGATCCATTGGGGAGATAGGTGTTTGAATGAAAGGACTCGCCCCATACCATCTTCGAGTTCAATTCCTTTGAGAAGGATCTTCTCCACCCCTGGGGCAAGCACCCCTTCGAACTCGATGATGTAGCTCTTGACTAGGCCATAAGAAGGATGGGTAGCCCGGAAGGTGAGATCGCCATCATTTGTGAGGAGGATTAGCCCCTCCGAATCTTTATCTAAGCGGCCCACATGGAAAAGTCGTTCTTTTCGGAGGTCAATAAAGTCCGCCAGTGATGGTCGCCCTTCTGGGTCAAACATCGTAGACAGAACGCCTTTAGGTTTATGAAGTACTAAATAAGACTTAGACATAGTGACAGAAATTGTCTCACCATCAACCATTACTTTAACCACGGAAGGGTCAAATTTTGCACCGAGCTCTCTAATGATGTGACCATCGACGGAGACGCGACCATCCATGATGAGCTCATCGGCTCCCCTGCGTGAGGTTACTCCGGCATCGGCAATAATTTTGTTCAGGCGTAGAAGACTCATATGCAGGCTATCCATTCTCGACAGTCTTGGGGCGTGCGATTGGCCCGAGTGGGCGTATGCGCTTACTTTACGCCAGGGCTGCAGGAATTAGCAAAAGGGGCAGGAGAAGAGACGGTTTAATCCGTCAAACTCTCGAGAATCTCATCCAGCCCGTCAAGATCAGGAAGATGTGGTGCCAAGGGTGATAAATCTTCAAGAGAGTTCAGCCCTAGACGTTCAAGGAAATAGCTGGTCGTCTTATATAAGATAGCCCCAGTCTCATTCTCTACCCCGTACTCCTCAACAAGGCCTCGAGTGACCAGGGTCTTCATTACAGCTTCAACATTGACCCCACGGATAGCCGAAACCCTGGCTCGCGAGACCGGCTGGCGGTAGGCAATCACCGCGAGGGTCTCCAAAGCTGCCTGGGTGAGACGGTTTTGCTGCCCATCAAGAACAAATTTCTCGACTGCGGAGGCGCAATCGGGGTGGCTATAGAAGCGCCATCCCCCGTTGATCGCCTTGAGAGTGAAGCCACGGTCGTCATAGCTAGCCTGAAGACGTTCGAGGGACTCTTTGATTACATCGACTGTCACCTCGAGAACTGTGGCCAGTGTGAGCTCGGTAACCGGCTCATCAACCACCATAAGGATGGCTTCAATCGATCTATCAACTTCTACATTAGACATTTTCACCCTCTATTGTCTCGTCCATTGGTGCTACTGGTACATCAAACTCATCTGTTATCTCCACATCGCCTTCGTCTGACCCTGTCCAACTGATCTGAAGCTCTCCCAGGGCGATCACCTGGTTAAATCTTAAGTTACCTTGTCGATAGAGATCGAGAAGGGCCAAGAATCGAGCAACAACCACGAGGGTTGAATCTGCGTCATGGCAAAGGCTGCGAAAACTCATGGTCTTCGACTGTCTGAGGGCCTCCACAACGAGCTTAGATTGCTCACTGACGCTCACAAGGGCCATATGAAGGTGCTCTACGGCGACCACGGGAGGAGTTTTGGGGGTCAATACGCGCTCAGCGATAGCGGCAAAGCGTTCAGGCCCAACACCAATGAGAACTTCTGGCAGAAGCGCTGACAGCGCTGGATCTAGGGCAACGACGCGTGGAAAGGCCTTGTCCGCCGACTCAATCATGGTTTGGAATGAGGCTGCTATCTCTTTGAAGGCTCGGTACTGCAGGAGGCGGGCAAAGAGAATGTCGCGAGCCTCAAGCAGAGCCAAATCTTCCTCATCCTCGACCTCTCCGCTTGGGAGTAGGCGTGCAGCCTTGAGGTCCAGGAGCGTTGCAGCTACGACTAAAAACTCAGTCGCCTGATCTAACCGCCATCCCTCACCTGAGACCTCCAGAGATCGGATGTAGGCGATAAATTCATCGGTCACAAGGCTTAGCGAAACCTCAGTGATATCGAGCTTGTGGCGGGAGATCAGCTGGAGAAGGAGGTCAAAGGGACCATCAAAGTTTGAGAGGTGGACGCTAAAACCGCTCTCTGGAGCGATATTTTCGGCAGTCTCGATCGAAATATCCACGAGCGCACCTTACTTGTTTTTCACCCTCCACTTGCCGATACACGCTGCACGCGCGTAGAGTCACCGTGGAAAGAAAAGAGGTTTCTCGCTTGAGCGCTATATCGACAAAAGACGAGGATGTCGTCACCACAGCAAGCCTCACCGGCAAGGCTGTCACAACATTTCCTGCACCCGCTGCACTTTCAGAACACGGCAATGCACGCGTTATCTCTATCTTTAACCAAAAAGGTGGCGTTGGAAAGACAACTACGACTATCAATCTTGGTGCAGCGCTGGCAGAACTCGGTCGTCGAGTCCTTCTTGTTGACTTCGACCCTCAGGGCGGACTTTCACTCGGTCTAGGAGTGAACGCACATACTCTCCCGCTAGAGAACACCGTCTATCACGCGTTGATGGATCCTACTGCTGACATTCAACAAATCGTTTTGAAATCCTCAGTAGCAAATTTAGATTTCTTACCCGCTAGTCGCGACCTTGGAGCAGCTGAATCTAAGCTCCCATCAGAGATCGGTGGGCAGCAATTCCTCAAGCGCGCTCTTACAACTCTGAAGGATGACTACGACGTAATTCTCATTGACTGTCAGCCAACAATGGGTCAATTAACTGTTAACGCTCTTGTTGCATCGAATGAAGTAATCGTTCCTTTGCAGTGCGAATATTTTGCTCTACACGGATTCATTGAATTGCGTGGAAATATTGATAAGGTCAAAACATTCTTAAACCCAGATCTCAGACTTATTGGAATTCTTGCAACTATGTATGATCGCAAGACACTTCATAACCGAGAGGTGCTCACCGCTATCCTCGAGAAGTATCCCGAGGATGTATTTGACACCATTATCGCTAAGACAATTCGTTTCTCGGAAACCACTGTCGCAGGCGAACCAATCACTAGTTATGCATCATCATCAGGAGGCGCAGCGTCATACCGGCGTCTAGCGCGAGAACTAATTGCACGAGGAGGCGCACGATGACACGTAGAGCGAGCTTGCCAGGAGCAGATGAACTCTTTAAGCAGAACAGTCCCGCACTCAGCGCCGTCCGCGAAGTAGCACCGGAAACATCCGTTCCCGAGGCTGCACCTCAAAGAACAGCAGCACCAAAGGCAAAGAAGGGCGTTCGTTCAATCCCTCGACGTCGTGTTGTCAGTGTTGATAAATCACCATCTGGACGCGAACGTCATGATGAGAAGATCACTGTTTATCTCTCCCCCGATGAACTTTTTGACCTAGATCAAGCACGCCTCACTCTCCGCGGAGATTTGGGATTAGCAGTAGATCGGGGACGAATTGTTCGTGAATCTATCGCTGTGATTATTGCCGATCTTGAACAAAAGGGTGATCAGAGCATTCTTGCTCGCAGACTTCGCGGAATCTAAAGGTTAACGCGCTCGCGGGTGTGCGCTGCTATAACTCTGACGAATCTTATCTATCGTCACAAGGGTGTAAATCTGCGTCGTTGTTACTGATGAATGGCCTAAAAGTTCTTGGACTACACGTATATCTGCACCGCCATCGAGAAGATGTGTCGCATATGAATGACGGAACACATGCGGGCTGACCTTGCCTTCAAGACCACAAGCTTTGGCAGCATGTAAGACGATGTTCCATGCGCTTTGTCGGGAAAGTCGCCCGCCACGAGAGTTGAGAAAGAGTGCGCTCTCGTTTCTCACTCCCTTTGCAAGAAGTTCCGGCCTCACGCGAATCAGATAGTTGTCTAGGGCGGTTAAAGCGAAACTTCCTATCGGAACGATTCTTTCTTTAGAACCCTTTCCGCGCAATTTAATCGTTTGTATTATCTCGTTTTCACTTTCGACTTTTGCCAAATCACTCATATTGATACCGATGATTTCAGATACTCGGCCCCCAGTTGAGTAGAGCAGCTCCAGGAGTGCAACATCGCGCAAAGAGCTAGAGTTGCCGAGAGATCTTGCGCTTTCAATTAATTGAGCAACTTCATCAATAGTGAGCGCCTTAGGTAATTTACGTGCCACTTTATGTGAAGTGATTTCGCCAGTCGGAAGATTGAGGTCATACTCTCGCGCACAGTAGATGAGAAAAGATTTAACGGCAGAGTTTGTTCGATTGATGCTACTTATTGCCAGATTGCGATCTTTAAGCCAAACCTCAAATTCCGATAACGTTGTGGAGGTAACACTAACTACATCGACGCCGCTATTTTGTAGAAATTCGATGAAATAACGCAAGTCTCTCGCATACGAAAGCAATGAATTTTCAGAGAGACCCCGCTCAATGCGTAGGTGATCAATAAATGATGAGCGAGCTGTTTCTGTTGCGAAATTAGTAACCATGCGCTTGCGCAACTGCCGGATACATCACTTTTCCGTCATGAACATTCAAGCCCGATGCAAGTGACTTGTCGGCAGCACATGCTGCTTCCCAGCCGAGGTTAGCTAGTTCCAATGCATACGGAAGCGTCGCATTTGTAAGAGCATATGTCGAAGCAACAGGAACTGCCCCAGGCATATTTGCGACACAGTAAAACACTGACTCGTACACACGAAATGTTGGCTCTGCGTGTGTAGTGGGTCTTGAATCCTCAAAGCACCCTCCTTGATCGATCGCGATATCAACCAAAACCGAACCTGGTTTCATCTGCGCAACCTGAGCATTGCTGACTAACTTTGGAGCTTTTGCTCCGTGAACGAGAACCGCGCCAATCACCAAATCTGCGTTCTTGAGCTCGCGATCTACAGCGTGAAATGATGAAGCAAGAGTTTTGATTCGACCACCATAGATAGTATCGATGTAAGCAAGACGCGAAAGCGAACGATCCACAATCGTTACATCAGCACCCATTCCCATCGCGATGACCGCCGAATTTAAACCAGCAACTCCCCCACCAATTACGAGGACCTTTGCCGGCGAAACTCCAGGAACTCCGCCCATCAGTACACCGCGTCCACCGTTAGGTTTTTGCAGCGCACTCGCACCCACTTGAGCTGCAAGCCGTCCTGCCACTTCAGACATTGGGGCCAACAGCGGCAGTGTTCCATTGAGCTCAACGGTTTCATATGCGATTGCTGTGGTTCCGCTGGCTAAAAGCGCATCTGTGCAGGGTTTTGAGGCAGCTAGATGTAGATAAGTGAAGAGAATCTGACCTTTACGAAGTTTCGAGTATTCAACTTCGATCGGTTCTTTTACCTTAAGAATCATTTCTGCCGAAGACCAAATTTCCAAAACATCTTCTTCGATAGTGGCACCTGCTGCAACAAATTCAGCATCAGTGATTGCCGAGCCCAGACCAGCACCTTTTTCGATCACAACGCCATGCCCTGCCCGAACCAATTCCGCAACACCCTCTGGAGTAAGAGCTACTCGCGACTCGTGAACTTTGATCTCTTTCGGGACGCCTACGAGCATTTATTTACCCTTTGCTTTAATGGCCGCAGCAATGAGTCCGATGAATAGTGGGTGCGGACGTGTCGGTCTAGATCGCAACTCTGGGTGTGCCTGTGTTCCCACGTAATAAGGATGCACCTCTCGTGGTAATTCTACAAATTCCACCAAATCCAGTTCGCGATTGACGCCTGAAAACACAAGACCTGCATTACTTAGCTTGTCTCGGTAATCATTATTGACTTCATAGCGATGTCGGTGGCGTTCATCGATAGTCAGGGCATCATAAACATCTGCCACTATCGATCCCTTGCTGAGCTCTGCGCGGTAAAGGCCAAGACGCATCGTGCCGCCCATATCCGCCTGCCCTGCCACTATTTGTTCCTGTCCAGCCATGGTCGCGATGACATGCGTCCCATTATCGGGATCAAACTCAGCAGAGTTAGCATCTTTAATTCCAGCAAGATTTCGCGCAGCTTCAATGACCATACATTGCAAGCCGAGACAAAGACCAAGTGTTGGAATCCTATGTTCGCGGGCATGAGTAAGTGCGCCTAATTTGCCTTCGATACCACGAACGCCGAATCCACCTGGGACGCAGATTGCATCTACCTCACCTAATGCTTTCGCCGCACCTTGAGGAGTATCGCATTCATCACTAGGAACCCAAATCAGTTCAACCTTTGCGTTGTTAGCAAAACCGCCAGCCCGTAACGCCTCTGAGACAGAGAGATATGCATCGGGAAGATCGATATATTTTCCGACAAGGGCTACCTTCACATGATGTGCTGGATGATGAACTTTCTTAAGAAGGTCATCCCATTCGCCCCAAACAACATCGTGTCCACCAAGGCTTAAACGTCGGACCACATATGCATCTAAACCTTCGCTGAAAAGAACCTTCGGAATGTCATAAATGCTAGGTGCATCAACCGCGGCAACAACAGCTTCTTGGTCAACGTCACACATGAGAGAAATCTTCTTCTTGATCGAGTCCGGAATCGTGCGATCTGAACGGAGCACTACTGCATCCGGTGCTATGCCAATGCTGCGCAGTGCTGCCACACTATGTTGAGTTGGCTTTGTCTTTAATTCACCAGATGGACCTATATAAGGCACCAAAGAAATGTGAAGATAGAAAACATTATCTCGACCGACTTCTTGACGTAGTTGTCGAGCAGCTTCTAAAAATGGTTGGGACTCAATGTCGCCTACAGTTCCACCAATTTCAGTGATGACGACATCAATGTCTGGTGCAGCCATTGCAAGAATGCGCTCTTTAATCTCATTGGTGATGTGCGGAATTACCTGGACAGTCTCGCCTAGATATTCTCCGCGACGCTCTCGCGCAATAACTCTCGAATAAACTTGACCCGTTGTGACATTTGCTGAGCCTTCAAGATTGCGATCAAGAAAGCGTTCGTAGTGTCCAATATCTAAATCAGTCTCTGCTCCATCATCGGTAACGAAGACTTCACCGTGCTGGAAGGGGTTCATCGTTCCGGGATCTACATTGAGATAAGGATCGAGTTTCTGCATTGTCACGCGAATCCCGCGCGAAACTAGGAGCCTTCCGAGACTTGAAGCAGTGAGTCCTTTGCCTAAACTTGAGGCGACTCCCCCGGTTACAAAAATATGCTTAGTCACATGTGCTTGGCCCATGGGAGTCAAACCTATCAGTCTCTGGGGCTACTTACCCCGCATAGCCAGAAGTTCGGCTGCGTGTTCTTGGGCACTGACTGATTCATCTAAGCCCGCAAGCATGCGAGCTATCTCAGAGACGCGGGCCTGTTCATCTAATTGGCTCACTCCAGATTGAACCACTTGGCCATCGCTATCTTTTGCGACGACAAAATGTCGATCCGCCCATGCCGCCACCTGAGGTAAATGAGTAACTACAATCACTTGCGCATGCTGAGAGAGTGCATGAAGCCTGCGTCCCACTTCGATGGCCGCTTTTCCGCCTACACCAGCGTCGACTTCATCAAATATATATGTTCCAACTGGAGCTGAGGCCGCAATAACTACCTCAAGTGCCAACATGATTCGGGACATTTCTCCGCCAGATGCACCTTTACCGAGAGCAACTTTCGGACCATCTTTATGCCCTTGAATGGACATTACGATTTCATCGCAGCCAGTGATCGTAAAATCGCTCTCCTTGAGACTACCTTGGTAATCCGGCGTGATTACATCAACATGGAATCGAGTGTGTGGCATTGATAATCCAGAGACCTCATTCGAAACCGCATCGCTAAGTTTCTTCGATGCAAGGTTTCGAACTTCGGTGAGCCTAGTTGCATTAGTTAAGAGTTTGGTTTTAACAGTTTTGATTTCAGCTTCAAGTTCTGCAATTCGATCCTGACCGCCATTCAAATCCGCAATCATCTCCTTTGCACTCTTGACTCGGATCGCTATCTCCGCCATTTCATCATCTATAGAGCCCGACCCGCCCCACTTTTTCACAAAGCTTGTGAGTGATGCCTTTCGCTCCTGCAGGTAATCAAGTCGAGACGGATCAGCCTCAAGAGAAGACAAGTACGATGTGAGCGCCGCGTGAGCGTCGTCTAGCAGGAAAAAGCTTTCCGCAACATTGCTTGCAATCTCATCAAGCGCTTGATCCTTGCCTTTAGCCGCTTCGAGAAACTTTCGTGCCTGACCCAATACGGTCAGTACGCCTGCGTCTTCATCTCCCAGTGCTGATCCCGCACCTGAAGCCGCCACCCGTAAATCTTCAACACTTGCTAGCTTTCTAATCTCATCCTCGACGGCGACGAACTCGTTGCGAGTCGGTTTCAGCGTGGTCCACTGCTTGGTCAAGAGTTCTAGATCTGCGATCTGCGAATCCCGAGCAGATGCATTGGTAACTAGCGACTTAAGTTTTGCTTTCATCTCGTTATAGGTGCTAAAAGTCTCGACGTAGGCATTTAACTCCGTGCGTAGATCTTTCCCTGCAAAGAGATCTAGGAGTTCTCGTTGGCGAACGCTCTTGACTATCTGTGTATTTGCCGATTGACCATGGATCGCGATCAGCGGCTCGGTTATCTCGCCGAGGGTGGACGCGTTAACCGTTGCACCAGAAGCAGTTGCCTTACTCTTTCCATCGCTTGTGACTGATCTAGAAAGGATGAGAGAACCATCCTCAACTAATCCACCTAAATCCTCAATCTGAGTGATCAACGATTCTGGAATCGAAAAAGTTGCCGATGTAACCAGACGTTCACAGCCGTGACGCACGAGCGAACTGTCGGATTTAGCGCCAAGTAATAGCGAAAGTGCAGTCAAAATCATCGTCTTTCCAGCACCAGTTTCACCAGTGAGGACGTTAAGACCCTTGCTTAATTCAAGTGAACTTGTATCTATGATCCCGAGATTGCGAATCGAAATCTCTTCTAGATAAGAGCGATCACTCACCGCGCCAGCCTTCTACGGGTAATTTGAATTTGGCAACAAGTCGGTCAGTGAAGAGAGTTGGTTGCACATGTGCAAGAAGAACAACAGATTCATCACCAGTAATTGTCACTCGGTCGCCCTCGATTAGTGGAAATTCACGAAGCGCATCTGCCGAGAGCATCGCTGCTGTCGACTCAACCTCAACAACTATCTCGGATTTATGAGACACCACCATAGGGCGAGCAAAAAGCGCGTGGGCACTGATCGGAAGCAAAACAATAGCGTCGACATTTGGCCACAAGATTGGTCCACCAGCGGAGAAAGCATAGGCAGTGGATCCTGTCGGAGTTGACGCGATAAGACCGTCGCAACCCCAGCGCGAAAGTGGTCTGCGATCAACTTGGACTAAGAGTTCTACCATTGTGCTTTCAGTACGTTCAATCGTCACTTCATTGAGCGACCAACCCGATGAGACCTGACTTCCATTACGTTCAACTGAGTAGGCAAGAACCATTCGCGGATCGGTGGTGTAGCTCTTGGCAATGACGCTGCTAGCAACTGCTTCCAACGATAATTTTTCCACTTCAGCCATAAAGCCGACATGGCCAAGATTGACGCCCAGCAATGGAATCTTGCGCAGACGAGATATCTCAGCACCGCGCAAAATCGTGCCATCTCCCCCAAGAACAATGACGATCTCAGAGTCAGGAAGTTGATCGAGAGCTACAGTCTGCACTCCAGAGATCTCAACCGCCGAACAGGTAAATAATTCAAATTCACTCTTTGCCAATAAAGTCGAAAGAGTTGTCGCAGCTTGCACCGCTTCAGGGCGTGTTGCATTGATAACTAAAATTGCTTTACGGATAATCATTAGGCAGGTCCCATCTCGATGGCACGGTCGAGTGCGCTCTCATCAATCGAAGGTGCGCCCCTGCGCAACCACAAGAAATACTCAACATTTCCAGCGGGTCCAGGAAGTGGACTGGCTGCGATTCCCATTGTTCCGAGTCCAACATCGTAGGCAGATTGTGCAACATCAAGAACAGCCGAACGGCGCAGAGCTGGATCTCGAACGACTCCTCCAGCGCCTAAACGTTCGCGCCCCACTTCAAATTGTGGTTTGACCATAAGAAGAAAGTCAGCTGATGGCTTTGAAACAGCCGCTAAGGCAGGTAATACGAGCGAGAGTGAGATGAAAGAGAGATCGGCGACAACGAGTTCTACATCGTCACCAACCATTTCCCCAGTCAAATGACGGATGTTGGTGCGATCAAGAACAACGACTCGTTCATCTTGGCGAAGTTCCCAAGCAAGTTGTCCATATCCAACATCAACAGCGATTACCTTTTTCGCTCCTTGGCGAAGAAGAACATCTGTGAATCCTCCGGTGGAAGCACCAGCATCCAGGCAGACCTTACCTGCGACAACTACTTCACTGAAAACTTCTAGGGCTCCCGCTAACTTATGCCCACCTCGTGACACAAAGTCATCACGCTTACCGGCTAGAACTATGGAAGTCTCAGCATCAACCTGCGTTGCCGGTTTGGTGGCGGGAATTCCGTTAACGAGAACCGAACGCGATTCGATCAAATCGGCAGCCTGCTCTCGCGAACGCGCCAATTCACGACGCACTAATTCCGCATCAAGCCTTGTCTTCATCGCCTACCTCAGTCGCACTCTCTTCTCTTCGATCACCTTAGAGGCCATCGATAGTTGAGAGAGCCTCCTGTAACTTTCCATGGAGCGCTTCGAAGCGAGCTGAGTGTTCACTCAGATCACTTGAATCAATCTCGCTCAGTTCTGCCTTAACATCATCCACCAACGTGACCTCTACCGAGGCATTGTCGGTTGAACTTGAATGCACATTCTCAAAACTCATTTCTTAACTCCACTCTTCTTCTTCGCTGGTGCAGCTTTCTTCGCCGCCTTCGCTGGTGCAGCTTTCTTCGCCGCCTTCGCTGGTGCAGCTTTCTTCGCCGCCTTCGCTGGTGCAGCTTTCTTCGCCGCCTTCGCCGCCTTCGCTGGTGCTATCGCATCAACGCGAGCGACCAAGCGATCAAACTCATCACGCTTAACAAAACCCATCTTGAGAACCGTGGCCTCGACCTCATCGTGAATCTTCGTCTTCAGCGTATCGGCACTCTCGCGAGCCCACGCGTTAAGTGCAGCGGCTACTTCCTGTGGAGTCTTCTCCCCATCAGAGAGTTTTGTGAGATACGTCTTGAGCGAAGAGAAGAGATCGTTGGACATGAAGAACCTTTCATTCAAGGAACCCGGAGTTATGGGTTGCTACTGTCCTAGAGTATCTATATCCGCGCTATCTCTGCTGCCTCAACCTGCCAACGACTTGCAACACCTGTCGGTCCTGACCAAAATCGTCGATGTATCGAGCCTGATATTTCGATCCATTCGCCCTCTTTGAGAGAGAGTGCGCTCCTGCGCATCTTGGAACTCCATGCTGCTATATCAAGAGTATCAACGCCTCCGCGCTCCAATCGGGAAACAATGAGTCGAAACTCGACAACTTTGTCACCGCTGGGAAGCTCTTTTTCAACAGCCTGCGCTGAGACTCGTCCGCGCAGTAAAAGGTCGTTTAGCGAATAATCTACGTCGTCTTCTAATTTCTTCTCCGAAACTTTGCTTGCCATATGAATGTCCACCTTTATGCAGTTACAGATACTTTCTGCTTGGTTGCATTGCGGTGGATCCTCTATCTCGACACTGACAGATTGACGCAGGAAAAAGCGAAGTGTGGATAAATGCTATTGGCGAGAACGTTCAAGTGCATCTGTGCTCTCATCTTCATCGAGATCGGCGCAGAGAGCAAACCATTGACGAGCTTCTTCTGTACGACCGGCGCTAGCCAGAGCGTCTGCATAGGCATAATGAAGTCGAATAGACCATGGCTCGGACTTCACCTTTAACTCTTTGCAGGTCAAAGTGATTACAGCCGCATCGAACTCACCTAGATCTCGTCGCGCACCGGAAGCTACGATTCGCATTTCAATTTCTTCGGCCTTTGCAAGTCTCGAAACTTCCGGAGAACCGGCAAGTGCTAACGCTTTCAGTGGTTTTCCGAGTCCGCGTTCGCAATCTGCCATTACAGGCCACATCGAGACATCACCCGATATTCGGTGCGCTGCGCGAAGTTCCTTAAGCGCAATTTCATAATGCCCCGCGCGATATGCGGCATAGCCCGCACTCTCGCGAACTACAGCAAGCCTTCCCGCGTGATGCGCTGCAGCAACACCATGTTTATGAGCCAGTTCTGGATCAACATCCATATAAAGATTGATGCATGCTAAATGTCGAGCAACTACTTTTGCATTCTCTGCAGAGAGGCTTAACAACTCAGCTCGAACACTTTTTTCCAGCTCTTCACCAGTAATGTCATCTGGAATATCAGGTTCAAAGATTCGTGGACGCACGCGTGATGGATCTCGTTCTATCGGAGCGGGGCGAAACCCACGTGGATCACTTGCTTCACGACCTGCTCGAACATCGCGAGTGGCACCTGGACGATCACTACGACCACCTCGACCTGGACGACCTGAAGATGATGGACGACCTGAAGATGATGGACGACCTGAAGATGATCTCTCCGGTCTTCCAGACTTTCTCTCTTCGCTCATATCTCCTCTTTCAACTTCACTTGTTCAAAACCACACGCAATTAATATCTCATGCAAAAACAAAAACTTCCCATAAAATAAAAAAGGGGCGCTTGCAATAAGCGCCCCTTTATATAAAAGAAGTCCGGCAACGTTCTACTCTCCCACAAGGTCACCCTTGCAGTACCATCGACGCTGAGAGGCTTAACTTCCGGGTTCGGAATGGGACCG
>JBILSO010000018.1:0-17091 GCA_044372065.1 Candidatus Planktophila sp.
AGAAATGGTCATCTGGTCAAAGTTTTCGTTATCCATGAAAACAAAATCATCTCCCTCTTTGTAGAGGAAATTCATTTCACGCTTTTCCAGAATCGCAACTTCAACTTTGACTCCAGCATTAAAAGTCTTATCAACAACTTTGCCGGTCATTACCTGCTTGAGCTTGGTACGAACGAAGGCTGGACCTTTACCCGGCTTCACATGCTGAAATTCAACAACAGTCCATAGCTGCCCTTCAATGTCGAGGGTCATGCCATTTTTGAGATCATTTGTTGTCGCCACAGTAATGCTCCAGTTCATTGCGACGGCAACCTGCCATCTGCTTCAAGAGTGGAAGTTTACCTCATTGAAGATTATGAAATGAGTGTCTTGAGTGCAGCCATTGCCAACGAGTAGGAATTCGGACCAAATCCCCCAATAGTGCCGTTAGCAACCCCCGAAATTACTGAGGTGTGTCTAAATTCCTCGCGAGAAAGTGGATTAGAAAGGTGTACCTCTATAAGTGGAGCCTTGACCATTTCGGCGGCGTCACGAATTGCATACGAATAATGGGTGAAGGCTGCGGGATTGATGATCACGGGCGTGTTCGAATCAGCGGCCTCATGAAGCCATCCAATAATTGTTGCTTCGTCATCACTCTGGCGCACATCTGCGACGAACCCATTGCTATCAGCAGCACTACGAATATGCGCCTCTAATTGAGGATAACTCATGTCACCATAAATTGATGAGTCGCGTATGTCCAACCTAGATAGGTTTGGCCCATTAATTACTAAAACTTTCATGAACATACCTTCTCATACGCGCTCAGAAGATGCCCTTGTGCCACATCTGCGATTCGGTCAGTTTTACCAATTTCAGAGATAGTTACAAAGCGAAGAGAGTTTCCGCGCGATTTCTTATCCATCGACATGAGGGCCCTTAACTCAGGCCAATCTCCCGCCGAGTAGGTAACTGGAAGATTAATCCCGGCCAAAATCGATAGGTGTAGATCACGGACCTCATCGGAGATGAGCCCTAGCTCTGATTGCAGATGGGCCATAAATGCCATTCCAATCGCAACGCACTCTCCATGACGCAGTGAATACTTCGCATGCTTCTCAACTGCATGGCCGAAGGTATGCCCGTAATTAAGAATCTCGCGATCAAAACTCTCTTTGAAATCACCGCTGACAACATTGGCTTTCACTTGTACGGCTCTCATAACTAACTTAAGTACTAAGGCTTCATCGTTACGCACTGCTTGCAGATCTTTATTTTGGATCAGCTGCAGAATCTGAGGATCACGGATGAATCCACACTTAACAACCTCTGCCAACCCGGCTGCGAAGTCACGATCTGGAAGTGTGTCAAACCATGATTGATCTATGAGCACAGCCCGAGGAGAGTGGAATGAACCCACCAGATTCTTCCCGTAATCCAAGTTTGCTCCAGTTTTTCCACCTATTGCAGCGTCGACTGAGCCTGCGACGGAAGTAGGAACAGCTATCCAATCAATGCCGCGGAGGTAAGTGGCCGCGGCGAACCCTGCAATATCCGTTACCGCTCCACCACCGATGCCAACCACTACATCACTGCGACCAAATCCAGCAGCTGCAAACCAATTCCAAAGTTTGAGAAGTGCATCTGGGCTCTTTCCCTCTTCCCCATCGGGAATGATGCAATAAACGAATTCGCAGTCCCCAGCTTCAAGATTACCCAGTGCACTCTTCATCGATTCCGTCGTGACAATCGCACAACGTGTGCGGTCAGCGATTCGAACCCTGAGCTCTTCCCTCCAGCTGCATCCGACGAGTACGTCGTAGTCTTTTTCAGCACTCACGCGAATTACTGCACTCATAAATTTACCCCCTCGCTCTTGGACAGGATCTCAACAATTTCCTGGGCAATCTGCGTTGGCGTTGAGGAGTCAGTTGAAACAGTGAAGCTAGCAAGGGACTCATACACTGGGCGACGCACATTCATTAACTCTTGCCACTTAGCCCTTGGATTTCCTACTAGCAGTGGGCGGTCGCGATTAAAACCGATTCGCGGAGCAGCGTTAGAAAGTGATACATCAAGAAAACAGATAGGACTTGAAGAGACTCGTAGAGCCTCTGCGACATCTGCATTCATGACGGAACCGCCACCTAATGCCAAGACTCCATTACACTCGATAATCTCTCTCAACACAATCTTTTGCTCTAACTCTCTAAAGAATGATTCACCCTTATCGAGAAAAATTTCAGAGACACGAAGTCCTGTCTCTGTCTCAATAAGCAAATCAGTATCAGCAAAACCAGTCGCTAGGCGTTTTCCAAGGGCTTTTCCAACAGATGACTTTCCGGCTCCCGGCGGGCCGATCAAGATTACCTTTGGCATTTTACTTAAAACGAAGATGAGCCATATAAGACTCAAAGTTTCGTTTTGTCTCCGCCACGCTATCTCCGCCAAACTTTTCAAGAACCGCCTCAGCGAGAACTAGTGCGGCCATCGCTTCTCCGACAACACCCGCTGCAGGAACCGCACAGACATCAGAACGCTGATTAATTGCTTTAGCTGCCTGACCTGTTGCCACATCGATCGTATCGAGAGCTTTGGGTACGGTAGAGATTGGTTTCATTGCAATACTCACTCGCAAAACTTCACCGTTAGACATTCCGCCTTCGGTGCCGCCGGCACGATCACTACGTCGAACAATCGCACCGGCCTCGTTGCGTTCGATTTCGTCATGCGCCTTAGATCCCCTGCGTGTAGCAGTTGTAAATCCATCTCCGATTTCAACACCCTTAATTGCTTGAATACCCATCATTGCACTCGCTAGTCGTGCGTCCAATCGACGATCCCAATGAACATGTGAACCAAGTCCGGGGGGAAGGTTGTATGCCAAAATCTCGCAAACACCGCCGAGGGTGTCCCCATCAGAATGAGCGCTATCAATCTCTGCAATCATCTTCGCGCTCGTCTCGGCATCAGCGCAACGAACTGGGTCGGCATCGATTCGCGCCATGTCGCTGTAGACCGGCAACTCAGCAGTATCTGGAACACGAACTGTTCCTATCGAAATAACGTGACTCAGTATTGTTATACCGACGCTCTGTTCCAAAAACGCACGAGCAACTGCCCCTAAGGCAACTCGAGAAGCTGTCTCGCGTGCGCTGGCTCGTTCAAGAATTGGGCGTGCATCATCAAAGTCATATTTTTGCATTCCTACTAAGTCTGCATGTCCTGGACGAGGGCGAGTCAGTGGAGCATTTCGTGCCAAACCTTCAATTTCACTCGCATCCACAGGATCGGCGCTCATTACCTTCTCCCACTTTGGCCACTCGGAATTACCAACCTGGATGCTGATCGGTCCGCCTTGGCTCTGGCCTAAACGAATGCCACCAATAATCGTAATTTTATCTGCCTCAAAATTTTGTCGTGCACCGCGCCCGAAGCCAAGTCGACGGCGTGCAAGATGGAAATCAAGAAAAGTGGAGTCGATTGCAACATGGGCGGGCACTCCCTCAATAATCGCTGAGAGTGCTTGACCGTGCGATTCGCCTGCTGTTAACCAACGCATGTGCATATTCTGGCAGATCTATGAGGCGGATGCTCACCTATTTTGCGAATAAGGTCGCGATAGTTCCGCACAATATCGCTGGAGCAAGCGGAATCTGTAGAGATTTGCGGAGGTTCCCTCGAGAAAGAAAAACAGCATGCAGCACAGCCGTGATAGCAACTATGACGAGAAAAATCTTGTACGTGGAAACCTCCGCAGGAAGCACAAACATGGCCAAGACTCCCATGAGCTTCACATCACCTAGGCCAAGTCCACAGAAGGTCGATAACAATCCAGAGAAAAACAGAACGATGAGTGATGCCATTAAGTGCCCTTGAAAAGAGTATCCCTCTGCAACTGCTGCAAAATACGCTGCGATCGAAAGGATCAATACTTGTCGATTTGGAATGCGATGAGTCTTTGCATCAACTAGTGCAATCCTCGATAGAAGAATCAGAACCACAATCAGCATACGAGCAGGGTATTAAGAACGAAGTGAAAGGCACGGGCAGAATTAAGGACTGTGGTTAAAGTTGAGCAAGTACTCCGCGCAGATGCGCTGAAATGGAATCTCGATCAATCTCTAAGGACAGAACTAACGCAAGTTGATCCAAGCCTTGCCACAATAACAACTCTTTGCCATTGATGACCTTTCCAGATCTATCAGACCATGCCGAAGCGAGAACCGTTGGCCAAGGCTTATAGATCACATCAAAAAGCAAACCCGACACAAGGGAAGGCAAGTTCTCTGCCAACATATCGGCGGCACCCGCTGGGGTTGTATTTACAATGAGGTCGTAAGAATTGATTTCCGGATCATTGATCCACGGAAGATAATTGAAAGCTGACTTTTCAACACAGCGCGCAAGGGCGTCCCTACGTGTAGATGTGCGACCCATGACCGTAAGAGTTCGAACGTTTCCATCGAGTGCGCCAGCTACTGCACGCGCCGTTCCTCCCGCTCCAAGAACTAGTGCCTGTGAGAAAGTGGAATAACCCTGCGCATCAAGGGCTGCCAAGAATCCTGAACCATCTGTCGAAGTTCCGAACCAACGCCCTTCTCTTTTATACAGTGTATTGATCGAACCTAATCGCAGTGAGAGTTCATCACACGTGACATCAAGCAGGTGTGCCTCTTCCTTAAGTGGCATGGTGAGTGAGAAGTAATCAAAATCTGATTCATGAGCTAGAAAGAAGTTGTGCAAGGTTCCGCTAGGGACATCTATTGCTTCATAACTGCCAGAGATACCTATGTACTCGAACGCGGCACGGTGGAGAGTGGGTGAAAGTGAGTGAGCGATGGGAGAGCCCAGAACCGCACCTCTTATCACTGGTTCCCCTCAAACTTTCCTGCTCGTAAATTCTTTTTGTAGAGAACCTTCCACGTATTGAATTCATCTAATGATGAAGTAAAGCGCGTGTCTTTCGGCGCAACGGTTATGAAATAAAGCCAATCCCCTGCTGCTGGCGCTATTGCCGCCTCAATTGCGTTACGGCCAGGATTTCCGATTGGGCCTGGAGGTAATCCGTACTTTCTATAGGTGTTGTAAGGGGAATTAATAAGCGTCGACTTCGTGCTCAAGAAAATGTTTCCACGCGATTCCATAACAAAATGTACCGTTGAGTCCATTTGCAGAGGCATGCCAATCTTGAGGCGGTTATAGATTACCCGTGAAACTTTTGCGAAATCATCATCAACGCCCTCAGCTTGAATGATTGAGGCAATAGTGAGGAGTTGCTGCGGCGAGTATGAAGATTTATCAGATAGAAATCCCGCCTTAACTACCTCGGCGAGACCTCGCGCAATCATCTCTTTGAGTGCTGATGCAGCGCTTGTTCCTTGGGCAAAACTGTATTGCGCAGGGAAGATAAGTCCTTCTAACTCTGAGAATGGCTTAGGAACAACGGCGTTGGCAAAAGCCTTTTCAATTTCTTCTTGGGAATAATCGGCTTTACCAAAGAGTTTCTTAATCTCACTTATCCAAGCGCCTTCAGACACTGCGATTAGCCCAGCTATTCTTTTGTTATCAAGTAATTGCTCGAGAGCTCTCTGGGCACAAATTTGCGTTTCAATCATGTGAATTCCGGGTGCGATGAGCGCTGCTTTGGGGTCAGCCACGGCTAGCCTAAAAAATACTTCAGATGACGCGATGACATCTTTTTCAAATAACTCGCGGGCTATCTCTAGACCAGTCTCTCCTGCAGTAACATCAATTGAAACAGTACGCTGACTTGGGTCACTCGAGCAATCAAAATCTGCTGCAGCAGATGGTCCTGCCTTGACGATTGATAGGAGGTAGATGATCAGAGCACTTGCGACAAGTGCGGCTGCCGCACGCAAAAGCGGTCGCCTACTCACGGTCATTAGCCAATCCAGATTCCAAAATAATCACTGCTGATTGTGAATCAATTCTCTTTCGTTGATCTTTCGCACTCAAACCTGCTTGAGAAAGAGATGTTGCGGCTGATGATGTTGTGAGTCGCTCATCGATAAGCTCGACTGGGCAGGGGGCGAAAGTGGAGAGAAAATCGGCGAATGCTCTTGCCTTAACCGTCGACGCGGAGCTTTCCCCAGATAGGTTGAGCGGCAATCCGACGTACAACTTCTTAGGCTCATATTCGACGCATAGTAAATGTATGGAAGCTTTCAAGCTTGGATCTTTTGTCGAAAGAAAATCAAGTGGGGTTGCCAGAATTCCATCAGGATCACAGACCGCAACGCCTATACGTGCGTCTCCATAATCAAAGGCGAGTCGACGACCCAGCCGGGACATTATTTACCTGCGATCGCTAGTTCGATCGCGTCTAGGGCTGCTGCGATTTTTGTACGATCGTTTCCGCCACCTTGTGCGAAATCATCTTTTCCGCCACCGCCACCGCCAAGTATTGCGCTGCCAAGTTTTACTAGTGCCCCTGCTTTCACGCCACTAGCGCGTGCATCATCACTGACTGCAACCACCAAAACTATCTTCTCTTCTACGACGCTAGTTAAAGCAACAACAGTATTTGCATTCCTTGCTCGCAGATCAAGTGCGATTAATCGCAAGTTATCTGCCACTATTCCGTCAGCGAGGGAGCCAACTACTACTGTGGTTCCGGCGACAACCTTGGCTGATGAGATAAGTGAAGCAGCACTTTCCATAGCGGAGGCTGTGCGCAGTGCAGATAACTCTTTCTCGATATCTCGCATCTTGGTGACCAGGTCATTAATCCGCGTTGGAAGCTCTTCCACGCGAGCACCCTTAATTATCTGCGTAAGCGAATTGAGTAGAACATGCTCACGTGCCAAGAATTGATAAGCATCTGAGCCAACGAGGGCCTCAACGCGTCGAACTCCCGCTCCGATCGATGACTCTGATAAAAGCTTTACGACACCAAGCTGGCCAGATCTATGGACGTGCGTTCCACCGCAAAGCTCTCGCGCCCAATCTCCGACGCTTACAACGCGGACACGATCTCCATACTTCTCACCGAAGAGCGCCATCGCGCCGAGTTTCTTCGCTTCGTCTTGTGACATTACTTCTGCTGTTACTGCTAGATCGTCAAGAAGTAGAGCGTTGACTCGCGCTTCGACATCATCAAGTACTCCATCCGAAAGAGCGCCAGTCGCTGGGAAATCAAATCTAAATCTTCCCGGAGAGTTTTCGGAACCAGCTTGAGTTGCTGTCTCACCGAGAATTTCGCGAAAAGCCTTATGGACCATATGGGTCGCAGTATGTGCTCGAGAGATTGCGTTGCGGCGTTCTTGATCAATGAGTGCAACACCTGATTGACCCACTTCGATCGCACCCGAAAGTACTCGTCCGCGATGGATGGAAACTCCAGGAACCGGTGTTTGCACATCGTCAATCTCTACAACTGTGCCATCAGCTAGCGTGATTGTTCCGCCATCAGCTAGTTGACCGCCACCCTCTGCATAAAATGGTGTGCGATCTAAAATGATTTCAACATCATCTCCAGCTTGCGCGCTCTTTGTTCCTATGCCATCTACCAGAATCGCATTGACTCGTGATTCTGTCTCCACTTGCGTATACCCAACAAATTCCGTAGCACCCGATTCATCTGCGATCTTCTTATACTCGCTAAGGTCGGTGTGCCCACTCTTCTTGGCACGAGCATCAGCCTTAGCTCTATCACGTTGCTCTTTCATGAGCCGTGTGAAACCAACTTCATCAACCTCTAAGCCAACCTCGCGGGCCATTTCAAGTGTGAGATCGAATGGAAATCCGTAGGTATCGTGGAGTTTAAATACATCATCGCCACTCATCTGTGTCGACTTGGTGGCTTTCACAGCATTAGCTGCTAAATCAAAGATGGCCGTTCCGCTCTTCAAGGTTTGCAGGAAGCTCTCTTCCTCAGATGCGCTGACCGACAAGATACGAGCCGAATCAGAGACGAGCTCAGGGTATTGCGGCCCCATTGCTCCAATTGCGGCCTCTGTTAACGCTGCCATGCTCGGATCGTTAGTGCCGAGAAGTCGCATATTTCTAATTGTTCTGCGCATCATTCTGCGCAACACGTACCCGCGGCCTTCGTTTCCAGGAGTGACTCCGTCACCGATCAACATTGCGGCGGTGCGTGCGTGGTCTGCGATTACGCGTAGTGAAATATCTGACTTCTCATTCTTTCCGTAGTGGACACCAGAAAGTTGTGAGGCTTTAGTAAGAATTTGCATGGTGGTATCAATCTCATAAATATTTTCAACACCTTGCAAGAGAGCAGCCATGCGCTCAAGGCCTAGTCCAGTATCGATACTTTTTGCAGGAAGTTCACCAAGAATTGGGTATCCATCTTTACCGCCACCTGCACCACGCTCGTTCTGCATAAAAACAAGGTTCCAGACTTCGAGATATCTATTCTCGTCCGCAATCGGTCCTCCATCAATGCCGTACGCAGGACCGCGATCATAATAAATTTCAGAACAAGGTCCACAAGGCCCGGGTACACCCATAGACCAGAAGTTATCGGCCATATCTCTTCGTTGGATACGATCTAAAGGAACACCAATCTTCTTATGCCAAATATCGGCAGCTTCGTCGTCGTCGAGATATACCGTGACCCAAAGACGCTCTTCTGGAAAACCGTATCCACCATCAGAGACGGGTTTAGTCAGTAACTCCCATGCCAGCGCTATCGCACCCTCTTTGAAGTAATCACCGAAAGAAAAATTGCCACACATTTGAAAGAACGAAGCATGTCTGGTTGTCTTTCCAACCTCATCAATATCGAGTGTGCGAACACACTTTTGAACTGAAGTAGCCCGTTTGTATGGAGGCGTGACCTCTCCAAGAAAGAAAGGTTTAAACGGAACCATTCCGGCATTTACCAGAAGAAGATTGGGATCGTCTGCTATGAGAGATGCTGATGGAACAACTGTATGGGTTAACCCCTGGGAGTTCCCAGATTCAAAAAAGCGCAGCCAACGTGCGCGGATCTCTGCTGATTCCACGAACTACACTCACTCAGCCTTCTTCTTCTTTTTTGAGCGAGTCTTGCTGGCCTGGGCTGCTGTAATCAACGCTCCAGCTACCTTTACTGCTGGACCACCTTTGTCCATGAAGTCTGTTGCTACCTCAGAAACTTTAGTCGTCACCTCTTCCACATTCTTTGTGATCTTTGCAAAAGACTCAAGGGGGCTATTAATTAATTCGAGTGTGCGCGTCGATTCCTGGATGAGTGGCGCTGTATCTTCGGTGAGAACTTTAAGAGAGAGACTTGCCTCATCGATGAATTTGCTCACGCGTAAGCCCATATACGCGAGCGAGATCGCGATAGCTAAAAGCGCCACCGCACAGATGATTGTTGCAATTCCACCTGGACCCATAATTCTCACCTTTCCCTATGACACGCGTTAGCGGGTTATGAAGTAAGCCTACCCGATCGCCTATCAAGCAGGCGTATCTGGCTTGAAATCCATTCCGCTCTCTTTGCGTTGGGCAGCAGTAATTGGTGTTGGAGCACCAGTGAGTGGATCACCGCCGCTTGCAGTCTTAGGGAATGCAATCACTTCGCGAATCGAATCGCTACCTGTTAAGAGAGCACAAACCCGATCTAATCCGAGAGCAATTCCACCGTGAGGAGGTGGCCCATAATTGAAAGCTTCTAGCAAAAATCCAAACTTACTGTTTGCTTCTTCATCACTTAAACCAATGACGCGGAAAACTTCCTTTTGGATTTCTTTGTCATGAATACGAATCGATCCACCACCAAGCTCGGTCCCGTTAAGAACAATGTCGTAGGCGTAGGCGAGAGCGTTGGCAGGATCTTTCGAAAAGCTCTTTGCAAACTCTGGCTTAGGGCCAGTAAATGGATGATGAACAGCAGTCCAACCACCATCATCAGTTGGTTCGAACATTGGAGCATCGACAACCCACAAGAATTTCCAAGCGCCCTCTTCGATCAGGTTGCAGCGCTTACCGATTTCAAGTCGTACAGCACCAAGAAGTGCTTGAGAAGATGCGCGATCACCTGCTGCGAAGAAGATAGCGTCCCCATTCTTAGCTCCGACGACTGCAGCGATACCAGCCTGCTCCTCGGGTGAAATATTTTTCGATACAGGTCCTCCGAGAGTGCCATCTTCATTGAGAAGAATGTAGGCGAGTCCCTTTGCTCCGCGCGCCTTAGCCCAGTCCTGCCAAGCATCCAGTTCGCGGCGAGGTGAACTCGCTCCTCCAGGCATAACAACCGCACCAACATATTCAGCCTGAAAAACTCTAAATGGAGTTTTGGCAAAGAATTCGGTGACTTCAACAAGTTCATTTTCAAAACGTAGATCTGGCTTATCTGAACCAAAGCGATCCATCGCATCTTTATAGGTCATGTGTGGAATCGGGGTTGGGATTACGTAATCCACGCTATCTTTCCAGACATCAACAAGAATCTTTTCAGCAACTGCAATGATGTCCGCCTGATCAATAAACGACATTTCAATATCTAGCTGTGTAAATTCTGGTTGACGATCTGCACGGAAATCTTCATCGCGGAAGCAACGCGCAATCTGGTAGTAGCGCTCCATGCCCGCCACCATCAGTAGTTGCTTAAAAAGCTGCGGGGATTGTGGCAGGGCATACCAACTGCCAGGCTGCAATCGCACTGGAACTAGGAAATCTCGTGCACCTTCTGGTGTTGAACGAGTGAGATAAGGAGTTTCGATCTCGAGAAAATCAAGATCATCCATCGCACGGCGAATCGCTGAGGTAACTCGAGAACGAAGTCGAAGGTTTGACGCTGGCCCTTCTCTGCGTAAGTCAAGATATCGATAACGCAGACGTACTTCTTCTGAGATTTCAGATTCGACTCCGGTGTCGACAGGAAAAGGTAACGGTGCTGATTCACTCAAGACCGTGATTGCATCCCCCATCACCTCTATCGCACCAGTTGGAAGTGCAAGATTCTCGTTCCCTGACGGACGCGCAACTACTTCGCCAGTGATGGCTAAGCACCATTCAGCGCGGAGCGATCCAGCCAAAACTTCATCACGGATAACAACCTGAACAGATCCGGTTGCATCACGTAAATCGATGAATGCAACACCACCATGATCTCGCCGACGAGCAACCCAGCCTGCGAGCGTGACTGTCTGACCCGCGTGACTTGCACGAAGGGATCCGGCATCATGGGTACGAATCATTACTTTCAACTACTTTCTATCGTATGGCTACGTGCGTGCGGAAAGGGCTTTCTCTAGTTCGCTAATCTTAACGGAGGATAGTTCGCCATCCTTCATTCGCTTAAGTTCGACAGTGCCTGAAGATAACTCGCTCTCCCCCAGAACTATCGCAAATGCACTACCTGATTTGTCTGCCGCTTTCATCGCTCCTTTAAGGGCACGATCACCGAAGGCAATCTCAACCTTAAATCCACTCTGTCGGAGATATTGGGCTACAGATAGAGCCTTCTCTTTCGCGGGAAGTCCGAGTGGAATTATGAAGAGATCGCTAGCGAACTGATTCTCAAGCAAAACACCCTCTGCCTCTGCTGCCAAGAGAATGCGATCAACTCCTAAGCCAAATCCAATCCCCGAAAGATCGGCACCACCTAATGTCTCCATGAGACCGTCGTAGCGACCACCACCACCGATTCCAGATTGCGCGCCAAGATCTTCATGAATAAATTCAAAAGTTGTACCAGTGTAATAATCAAGACCGCGCACCATTCGAGGATTAAGTGTGTACGCGATACCTAGCGCATCCAAATACCTGCACACCTGTGCAAAATTCTCACGTGAAGCTTCAGATAGATAGTTCATAAGAAGCGGTGCTGAAGCCATTTTACTTCGCACCTCCTCACGCTTATCGTCAAAGAGTCGTAATGGATTTATTGCTGCTCGCGCTCGTGTTGCGTCATCAAGATCTAGAGTCTTTAGAAAAGCTATGAGATCAACTCTGTGCGCTGCTCGTGATTGAGTGTCCCCCAGCGATGTAATTTCCAGTCGGTACTTTTTTAATCCAATATTTTTGAAGGCGGTATCAGCGAGAGCAATGATCTCTGCATCAATAGCTGGGTCATCAAGACCGATTGACTCAACGCCAACTTGATAAAATTGTCGATAGCGTCCTGCCTGCGGACGTTCTGCTCGGAAGTAAGCGCCGGAATAAAAGACCTTCACCGGCAACTGACCTCGATCAAGCGAGTGTTCAATTACTGCACGCATCACGCCAGCAGTTCCCTCTGGTCGCAAGGTGATCGATCTTCCCCCGCGATCTTCAAAGGTGTACATCTCTTTACTTACTACATCTGTTGACTCACCAACACCTCGTGAGAAAAGGTTTGTATCTTCAAAAACCGGCAGCTCCATAAGTTGATATCCGGCTGACTTTGCGGGAGCAATCAGGTGGTCGCGGATCCATTCAAAGCCAGCAGATCGAGGCGGAACATATTCGCTGACACCTTTTGGTGCTTGAATTTGCTCACGCTTCATGAGTGTAATTGTTTCAGATAAGGATTGGTTCTGCGCTCATATTCGATCGTGGTGTCCGGTCCATGTCCCGGAAGCACGCGCAAGTGATCTCCAAGCGGGAGAACTTTTGAAGCTAACGTGCGAACCATTGCATCTTGTGATCCAGATGGTAGATCGGTTCGTCCTATTGAGCCTGCAAAGAGAACATCTCCGCTGATCAAAACTTGATCGTTGACGGTAAACATTAACGATCCAGCTGTGTGGCCGGGCGCATGAATCGCAGTGATATCCAAACCAACTGCTTCAAATTTTTGATTGTTTCGCAACTCAAGAACTTGGGCAGGTTCACTCCATGTGGTGCCGCTGAGTGCTGAAATGAATTCCTTTCCATGGACAATTTCTGGATGCAATAGAGCTTTACGATCTTCACTATGGATATAGGCGGGAATTCCGTATCCATCAGCTAAAGGAATGACAGAGAAGGTATGGTCGAGGTGCCCATGTGTCAGGAGCACTGCAACAGGTTTCAGATTCTCTTCTTCGATAATCATTTCGATCTCGACACTGATATCTGGCATGCCTGGGTCGACAATGATGCACTCAGAACCTTTTTCAGCAGCTAATACCCAACAGTTGGTCGCGTACATGGGGGCAGGATGGACTCGAACCAGCATCTCTCACCCTCGGCCTTCATCGTCTCACGCTCAGTTTTTGAGGCGGTAGTGAGACAGGGTACCTTTGTCCTCCCATCATCACCTGCATTAACGAAGGCATGTATGCCGACGCGCTGAAAGGAAAACTCATGAGCGAACAGAATCCACTTCCATCCCAGGTTATTCCACAAGTAAGTGCAGCATCTGCACTTATCGGAGATCCTTCTCAGTTCGGTCGAGTTGCTGAAGATGGTACGGTCTATGTCCGCACATCAGCAGGCGAAAAAGCAGTTGGTTCATACCCAGGAAAGAGTCCTGAAGAAGCGCTAGCTTATTTTGTTCGTAAATTTGAGGCGCTTGCATCCGAAGTCGCGCTCACCGCAGCTCGCATCACATCAGGAGCCATGGTTCCAGATGATGCCTATGAAGCAGTTAAAAAACTTCGACAGCAAGTTCGCGAACTCAATGGCGTCGGTGACCTAGATGCTCTTGCAGCATCCGTAGAGCAAATCGAACCTCTCATTGAAGGTCACCGTGAGAAATTTGAAGCTAAGAAGGAAGCAGAAGCTGCGGCAAAAGCTGCACGTCGCGAACAAGTTCTTGTTGAAAAAGAGAAAATCGTTGCTGAATCTGAATCTCTAGCTCTCTCTGAGAATTGGAAGGCTACTGGTGAACGCCTTAAGACTCTTTTGGAAGAGTGGAAGAGCGCACCTCGCCTCGACAAGAAGACCGATGGAGATCTCTGGAAACGCTTTTCAGCCTCTCGCAATAAGTTTGATAAGCGACGCCGAACCCACTTTGCATCACTAGAAGCAACAGCATCTGTTGTTTCCGCTGCAAAGATTGCGATCGTTGAAGAAGCCGAGAAGTTGGCCACATCAACCGACTGGGTTGCTACTGCACGTCGCTTTAAAGTTCTCATGGATTCGTGGAAAGCCGCTGGCCGTGGAAAGCCAAAGGATGACGCCAAGTTATGGGGTCGCTTTAAGGCTGCTCAGGATTCTTTCTTCGCTGCCAAGAACACTGATCTAGAAAAGCGCGAAGTCTCGATGGCTGCCAACCTTGAAAAGCGCGAAGCGCTCCTTCCAAAAATCGAAGCACTTATTCCATTCACCGACGTGAAGGCAGCAAAGAACGAGTTCCGTGAATTGATGCGCGAATGGGAGAAGATTGGAATCACTCCTCGTGACAAGCGTGCCGCAATGGACGCCCGCGTACATGCAGTAGAGAGCGCTATCAAGGCGGCTGAGTCTGAACTTTGGCGCAAGAGCGATCCTGCAGCTAAGGCTCGCGCTGCAGATGTTGTTGCACAGCTAACAGCTGCAATCGAAAATTACGAGGCGGTAGCTGCGAAGGCTAGGGCTGCAGGCAATGAGAAGAAGGCAAAAGAAGCTGCCGAATCTGCAGAAGCTCGCAAAGTGTGGCTAGCTGAAGCGCAGAAGAATCTTGCTGAGTTCAGCTAACCGCTCATCACTAACTGCGATAGACGTCATAGACGCCTTCGACGCTACGAACGGCTGTAAGAACTGAATCTAAGTGAGTTGCATCTGCCATTTCGAAGGTGAACTTAGAGATAGCGACACGATCCTTCGAAGTAGTAACGGATGCACTAAGAATATTTACATGTTGCTCGGATAACGCTCGTGTGACATCTGCAAGAAGTCGCGCACGATCAAGTGCTTCAACTTGAATATTGACGAGGAATAGTGAGCCCGCACCTGCTAGCCATCGGACTTTTACGATTCGCTCCGATTGATTACTCCGTAAATCATCGCTATTTACACAATCACCACGGTGGACGGAGACGCCACTGCCTTTTGTGATAAATCCAAGAATTTCATCTCCTGGTACCGGGGTGCAGCAACGCGCCAGCTTGACGAGTACATCCCCCACTCCCTCGACCTCAATTGAAGTGCTTGATCTGCGAGTTGTTGGAACTCCCGTTGGGATATGTTCAATCGTTTCTTCAGGGTGTGAATCGTCTCCCCCCATTGCCGTGACAAGTTTTTCGATAATTGACGCAGCTGAAACATGGCCGTCACCAACTGCGCTGTAGAGCGCATCGATATCTGGGTAGCGAAGATCATGTGCAAGTTCTAGCAGAGCATGCCCAGCGAAAATCTTTTGCAGCGGTAACCCTGCTTTACGCATCTGTCGTGCAATTGATTCCCGGCCTGCATCAATGGCCTCTTCGCGACGCTCCTTCGAAAACCACGCCTTGATCTTTGAACGAGCTCGCGGGCTCTTGACAAAGTTGAGCCAATCTCGGCTAGGGCTTGCTGTCAGTGACTTATTTGTAACCACTTCTACAACGTCACCATTGTTTAGTTTTGTCTCAAGTGGAACAAGGCGTCCATTAACCTTCGCACCCGCGCAACGATTTCCAACATCGGTATGAACGGAATAGGCGAAGTCCACCGGGGTTGAGCCACCAGGAAGTGCAATCACACTCCCCTTTGGCGTGAAAACAAAAACCTCTGGACTTCCAAGATCAAATCGAAGAGCTTCTAAAAATTCTGAAGGATCCTCAGTTTCTTTCTGCCAATCGTGCAACTGCTTGAGCCAGAGCATCTCTGGTGTGAGTGTCCCAGAGCTTGCCCCTTCTTTATACTTCCAGTGAGCGGCGATACCAAACTCAGCACGCGAATGCATTTCGTAAGTGCGGATCTGAATTTCAACTGCCTTGCCATTTGGACCAATAACAGTCGTATGAAGAGACTGGTAGAGATTGAACTTAGGCATAGCGATGTAATCTTTGAAACGTCCCGGAACTGGACTCCAACGTGCATGTATGGAGCCGAGTACGGCATAGCAATCGCGAACATCGTTGACCAAAACTCGAATTCCTACAAGATCATAAATGTCATTGAACTCTCGCCCACGTACAACCATTTTTTGGTAAACGCTAAAGAAATGCTTCTGCCTTCCCGTAACTGTTGCTTCGATCAGGTCATGAGCTAAATCAAGGTTCACTGCATCGATAACTTCCTGAGTGAGCGCTTGGCGCGCTGGACTTCGTTCAGCCACTAAACGAGAAATTTCAGCAAATTTCTTTGGCTCAAGAACTTCAAAGCTCAAATCCTCTAGCTCCCACTTCAGCGCATTCATTCCTAAACGGTGTGCGAGGGGTGCATAGATATCGAGCGTCTCCCGCGCTTTCCGAAGCGCAGTTTCGGGAGAGACAAACTTCCAAGTTCGCGCATTATGAAGCCGATCAGCCAATTTGATGACAAGTACACGAATATCTCGTGACATCGCAATCACCATCTTGCGAACAGTCTCTGCCTCTGCAGTTGGTCCGTACGTTAATTTATCGAGCTTGGTTACGCCGTCAACCAGCGCAGCGATCTGATCGCCGAAGTCATTTCGTAGTTGATCTAGCGAGTACGGCGTATCTTCTACAGTGTCATGCAAGAGGGATGCGATGATCGTTTCCTGATCAAGTCCTAGATCAATCAATATCTGAGTGACTTCAACCGGATGAGTGATGTAATCCTCGCCCGATTTTCGAGTCTGCCCAGTGTGAGCCGTGCGAGCTACAACAAATGCTCGTTCAACCTCTGCTACATCAGCTTGCGGATGATGTTCTTGCAGCCCAGTGATAAGCGGCTTGAGAAGAGCATCCATCGGAAGTATTTCTACTTGCGACCTTTGCGCTTTGGCTGATTACGAGGTCCACGTCGATCGGCTGTAGTTGCTGTCGCAACCTGGCCTGATGAAGTAGAAGTTACAGAGGCGTTAACAACTGCCGAGCCACGAGCTTGAACTCGCTTTGCTAAAGCAATCATCGCTGGCTCTTTCTCGCGGAGCTGAGCAAGAACAGCTGGGGCGATAAAGACTGAAGAGTATGAACCGACGATCATGCCGATGAAGAGAGCGAGCGAAATATCTTTAAGCGTTCCCGCTCCAAGTAATCCGCCACCGATAAAGAGAATCGCTCCAACTGGAAGAAGTGCAATAACAGTTGTGTTGATTGATCGCACAATTGTCTGATTCACAGCCAAATTAGTCGCCTG
>JBILSO010000066.1:0-5582 GCA_044372065.1 Candidatus Planktophila sp.
TGTCCCTTACGAAAACCTGGGATGTTTACAGACTTTGCAATCTTCTTGTATGCAGCATCAATATGTGGAGCTAATTCAGCGAATGTAACTTCTACATCTAGCTTTACTCGAGTTGGAGAAAGTGTCTCGACTGTGCTCTTCACGGTGCTCCCTGATTATCGATATGTGAGGATCTATAGATAGAACTGATCTAGATGAAACTGGTCGGGGCGGGGAGATTCGAACTCCCGATCTCCTGCTCCCAAAGCAGGCGCGCTAGCCACTACGCTACGCCCCGAGGCGCAAGAGGAGAGTCTAGAGTAATTTTTTGCTCTCGCGAACCGACGCGGTAACCTACGCTAAGCACCACAAGCACGACCACCTGCGGGTGTAGCTCAATGGTAGAGCCCCAGCCTTCCAAGCTGGCCATGCCGGTTCGATCCCGGTCACCCGCTCCATAGTTTTACCTCTTTATAGAACGGCCCCTACGAGGGTTATTAGCGCTTTCCCTGTTAACACCATCGGTTTCGTTGTTGTATCACCGACTGCATCCATGATTTTCACCGATAGGGAAACATCTGTGCTTCCAACAGAAATTGTTCCAATTACAGAAAATCCGAATTTGTTTGAGGTGGTCGATTCCATTGCGTATCGATACGGCATAATCGTGTAGAAATAAGAAGGCGCTGCTCCTGTGCTCGCTAGTAGTTCCAATCCGTAAGGAGAATCTGCACTGTTCGTCGTTCCCCAAACCTGAATAGAAAATTGATATGACTTCCCAGCCTTAAGTAATCCGAACCCGCTAGACGTTGCAAAACCAAACGCCGTGGCCGTCTGAAGAGTCCAAGTAGGGATTGAAATGTTTGTAACTTCGGACGGACCAACTGTTCCAGTTTCACCACGTGCACCTGTTAGACCGGTACTGCCTGCGCTGCCATTCGTTCCGTTTGTTCCATTTGAACCTGTCGGTCCCTGAGCTCCCGTAGCACCACTACCCGCAGGACCAGTTGCACCTGCTGGTCCACTTGCACCAGTTGCACCTGCGGTTCCAGCCACACCTGCTGCACCGCTTGATCCTGCAACACCGTCAACACCTTTTTCGCCGCGCTCACCTTGAGGACCAGCGGGACCGGCGACTGTTGATGCAGTGGACACATTTTTTGCATCATTACCATTTCTTCCATCGGTTCCGTTAGTTCCATTTGCGCCTTGGAGACTTCTTGCAGCCGGCCACTTTCCCTTTGTCTTTGGTCCTGAAATCAAAAGGCTTCGCGTATCAATGTAGAAATCTCCATTAATACCTAAGGTATTTGATGGTGCACCTTTCCCATTGAGAACTGTGTTAATCACTGCAGTAGAAGATCGACCTGCAGTCTTTGGTTTTGTTGCGGCGATTGAATTTGGTACTGAAAATGATGTGGCGATGACGAGAATGAGAAGAATTGATAAGCGACTGCGATTCATCAAGAGCTCCTGACATAGGAATTTCCCTCAGTGTGAAGGTGGTGAAAAGCGCCCTCAATGGGGCTCCCCCTAAGGAAACTCTCAGGAACAGGGGGCAAGTGCGCTCAGGCTATTTTGCTTTCTCCGGAATGCGGGGAAAAACTCACATGAGTCTTTCAGGTTCTCGGAATATCTTTACCAGCATTGAGGTGTTGATTACGGGTAGTCGATAACACAGGTTATTGATTCTGAACTTCTCGGGACGAAAGGAAGTTACATGACAAAAAAGAAAGTTATCGCAATCGTTGTGACAACTCTTGCACTGACTGCTGGATCAATTGGGGTAGCGGGCGCTGCTTCAAAAGGTGCACAGAAAGCTTCAAAGCAAGTTAGTGTTACGAAGGACGAGACTAGACAAAGCCGTCCAACGGACTGCTGGCCTGACCCAATGGGTGCAGATCGTGGTGACCGTCCAGACCGTGCAGCAATTGAAACTCTAGTTTCAACAACCATCGGTGTAGATACCGCGACTATTAAGTCACGTTTGCAAGCTGGCGAGTCACTCGCACAGATTGCTGGCGCGAAGAAGGATGCACTTATCGCAGCACTTGTTGCAGATGAGACTAAGCGTATCGATGCAGCTGTTACAGCTGGAACATTGACTGCAGCTCAGGCAACTGAGATGAAGGCAAACCTTGTTGCACACGTAACTGAAGAAATTAACGCTGTCGGTGGTAAAGGACGTTTCGGTAAGGGACCTAAGGGGCCTAAGGGCGATCGAGATGGACGTGGCGGACATGGTCATGATCATCGCGGTCCAAAAGGTGGTGGAATGGGTGGAGCGACAGCTCCAACACTTCCAACACCAACTGCAACAGCTGGTGCATAACCAGTAGCTATTTCCTCCTCCAAGGGTGATCAAAACCCGCTTCGTAGAGAAATCTACGGAGCGGGTTTCTCTTTGCTGCAGAAGATGCGTAAGAATTTTGGGACTACGTGAGAGTATGCGTTTATGAGAATTCATATCGGTAGCGATCATGCTGGTCTTGAACTCAAAGCTGAATTAGTTAAGCACCTCACCAGCAACGGTCACGATGTCACCGACCATGGACCACATGAGTATGACGCTCTTGATGATTACCCTGATTTTTGCATCCCAGCAGCAGAAGCAGTTGCAAAAGACCCATCGTCGCTAGGCATAGTTTTAGGCGGTTCTGGCAATGGTGAGCAGATCGCTGCGAATAAAGTTAAAGGGATTCGCGCAGCCCTAGCTTGGTCTATAGAGACTGCAAAGCTTGCAAGAGATCACAACAATGCAAATGTCATCGCTGTCGGCGGGCGTATGCATGAGATCGCATTTGTTAAAGAGATTATCGATACATTTATCAGTGAACCGTTCTCAAATGATGAGCGCCATATTCGTCGCATCAAGAAGATCTCTGACTTCGAAAATAAGGGCTAAGCCCAACTAATTCTTTGTATATCTCAAGTCTGTAACTTGATGATCCTTTGTGATTCCCTGTCCTTCAAAACGTGTGAGCGGACGCCAATCAGGTCGCGGTACTACTCCCCCAGAAAACAGATCAGAAGCCGCAAAGACTTCTTCAATAACTACCGCATAAGGAACCCAGTCCGTAGCGATATGAATAAATCCACCGGGCTTAATTTTTGGTGCGATCAGTGAGAGAAATTCAGGATTTACGATGCGGCGCTTATTGTGCTTCTTCTTCGGCCATGGGTCTGGAAAGAAAAGGTGAATTCCATCAAGACTCTGATCTTCAAGATGTTCTTCAAAGAGAATGTGAACATCGGTCTCCATGATGCGTATATTTTTCAAACCCAATTGTTCAATGCTCGCCATGAGTTTTCCTACTCCAGGAAAATGAACTTCGACTGCGAGGAATCCGACATCTGGAAAGTCGCGTCCAATTAGGGCTGTTGCCTCACCCATTCCAAAGCCGATCTCCATAATGATCTTTTTTGAATCCGGAAAAAGTGCCGGCAGATCTAGCTTTCCTTCAGGAATTTCAACGCCGTAGATTGGCCAGAATCGATCGAGTGCAGTCGCCTGCGAGGGGGTGATGCGAGAACCTCGAAGGCGATATGAGCGCACTGAGCGGGTTTCCATTGCCCCATTCTTACATGATTGGATGGGCCCCTGATTTCACACGAAAGATATGACAAAGGAGTTATCCGTGCCAGGCACAAACATTAAGCAGGTCGAAGCGGCAGAGCGTTCAGAGATCGTCAAGGTCAAGAGCTATCGAATCGATTTAGACCTAACCACAGGTGCGGAAAATTTTCGCGTAAAGACAACAGTTGCATTTACAGGTCTTAAGCCTGGCGCGACAACCTTTATCGACTGCGTAGGTAGCAAAGTAATTAGTGCAAAACTCAATGGTGCTGACTTTGATCCAAAGTTTGATGGCGAAACAATCTATCTACCTGCCCTGGCTGCGGAAAACATCCTTGAAATCGAACATGATGGCGTTTACTCAAATACCGGTGAAGGTCTTCATCGCTTCGTAGACCCTGTAGATAATGAAATCTATCTCTATACACAATTTGAAACCGGCGATGCTCGTCGCATGTATGCCTGCTTTGATCAACCTGATCAGAAGGCAACATTTACGATTAGCACGATTACCCCAAAGCATTGGGAAGTTATCTCGAATTACGCAATTGAGTCAACCAAAGAGCTAGATGGCGATCGTAAATTCTTACAATTCGCTGAGTCTCAAACGATCTCTACCTATGTCACAGCAATCGTTGCCGGACCTTATACATCCGTCCATGATGAGTACAAGGGCGAGAAAACAATCCCACTCGGTATCTATGCTCGCAAATCATTCTTTAAGCATGTTGATGCTGACAACATCTTTGAAGTAACCAAGCAAGGATTTGCCTACTTCGAAAAAACATTCGGCTTGGCATACCCATTTGGCAAGTACGACCAGATCGCAGTTGCCGAATACAACTGGGGTGCAATGGAGAATGTTGGCTGCGTGACTTTCCACGAAGACGTCTTGATCTTCCGCTCGAAGGTAACCGAGCGAAATTACGTCAGTCGCGCAACAACAATCCATCACGAGATGGCGCATATGTGGTTCGGCGATCTCGTCACCATGAAGTGGTGGGATGACCTATGGCTCAACGAATCTTTTGCTGAATGGGCTTCATACGTCTCAGTCTCTGAATCAACCAAGTACAAGAATGCGTGGACAGAGTTCAACTCGCTACGTAAGAACTGGGCTTATCGTGTTGACCAGATGAGCACCACGCACCCAATCGCTACTGAGATGGAAGATCTCGATGCGGTACGCACCAACTTCGACGGTATCTCTTATGCCAAGGGTGCATCTGTATTGCAACAGCTTGTGGCGCACGTCGGTCGCGATAACTTCATCAAGGGTCTTCGCCTCTACTTCACAAAGCATGCGTTTGGTAACACAACACTGAAGGACCTCATCGATCAACTTGAGGCAGCATCTGGTCGTGATCTCACGCCATGGGTTTCAACATGGTTACGCACAGCAGGCGTGAACACTCTTCGTCCAGTCATCGAAATCGATGGTCAGAACTACAAATCGATTGCAATTAAGCAAGAGGCCCCAACCATGCCTGTGGGATCAAAAGAGTTGCGCCCACACCGCCTACATGTTGGTCTCTTTGATATCGCGGCCGACAAGCTCACGCGCCGCACAAGCGTCGAGCTTGATATCGCTGGTGAGCTCACTCAAGTCACAGCACTTGCTGGTGAAAAGGTTGCTGATCTTGTTCTTATCAACGATAAAGATCAGACTTACGCAAAGTTGCGCTTTGATGATCGCTCCATTGCGACAATGAAGAGCCACTTGGGTTCACTTGATGATTCGCTTGCTCGCGGACTCATCTGGGCATCACTCTGGGATTCATGTCGCGATGGCGAACTCTCAGCAACTGATTACGTCACAATTGCACTCAATGCACTCAAGAGTGAATCTGATATCTCTATCGTCTCAGCAACGATGATGCAGATCGATACAGCAGTCTGGGCATATGCAAACCCTGCCAAGCGTGATGCGCTCCGTGCCCACCTTGCTGAATCTGTAGAAGCGCTCCTTGATGCAGCTGCACCAGGAAGCGACCATCAGATGGCGTTTGCTCGCGCATTTGCAAAC
>JBILSO010000019.1:0-17022 GCA_044372065.1 Candidatus Planktophila sp.
GACGATGCGAGACAGAATTGTCTTTGACCGGTTATTTCGTGCCTGGATATCTGCCAGCTCCGCTTCGATCGCCGCTTTGATCGCCTCGAGAGTGGCTACCTCTTCTTATAGCCTGCTGGGCACTTCGGTTTAAGGGCGGTTACCTTTTTTGTGAGCTTACCTTTGACGCAAGTGATTATGATTTTCTTACTCGCTATCGCTTTAGCTTCTGCAATGATTCTTGCTGCTTCAAGCTTTGCATCTTGAATAATCTTATCCGCGGCAGCTTTTGCTTCAGCCTCTTGTTGAGCCCTTAGTTCCGCGGCAGCTTTAGCTTCTACTGAGGGCTTCGCTCGAAACTCTGGTCCATAGAGATCAAACTGACTTGGAACCCAAAAACGCCAACGTAACTCCACACCCTCTTTTAGTTCTACGAAGGTCCACGGTTGAACAGGATGCGTTGCGGGGCAAGTCGAAATTTTATCCCATCCTTTTGTCTCAGCCACGACTGTCCACTTACCATCGACCAAACCTTGCAACTCAGCATTTATTCCGCTTGAGTGACAACCTGATTGATCCTGGTAAAAAGTTTGATTCTTCACAGCATTTTCACGATCACGAAGCAGTTTCTGAGCAGCTTCTTCACTTACTCTCTTTTTGGCTACTTCCAATCTACGTAGCTCCGCCTCTTCAGCAATAAATATTGCCCACTGCTCATCCAAGTTTTTAACAAATGGCCACAAAACTGTCACGCTCGCGACTCCACGAACAGAAGTATTTCCTTTTGCAAGGTCATTCCATCCGCCACCGGCATAGATAGTTCCCAAATACAGAACCTCATCGCCCTTCTTCATCATTAATGGACTGCCCGAATCTCCAGGTGCAATTGATTTTCCAGCAGGGTAATTCACATTTAAATGACGCTCTCGCAATGGAATGTGGTCTGGATGTTCCTGA
This sequence comes from Candidatus Planktophila sp., assembly GCA_044372065.1. Lineage (GTDB taxonomy): Bacteria > Actinomycetota > Actinomycetes > Nanopelagicales > Nanopelagicaceae > Planktophila. Next base: position 937 of record JBILSO010000019.1, read on the forward strand.
TTGCCAACAATTCCCTCAACTAAATATGGTTTTCCGTCATTGCTAGTTATTACTCCGCCAGATCCACCAATCATCCCGTAACCAAGATGAAACGCAGTTTTGGTCCCTAATCTGAAGTCTTCGATTTCTTCCTTTGTTGCAGCACGACTAAGGCTTGGTCCATCCAACTCTTTTTCTAAGAACAAAAAGGCAACATCGTTAATCTGTGTTTCTTTAAGATTCTTTTCTGGCTCCCACCGATTGAAATAATCTGGCTCAGTCCATACTTTGAGGACACGTACTCGCTTATCTTTGGCGTCAGGTGATCTCAAATCCATACCCGGTTGCGAAACATAGAACTGATCGCGTGGTCCATTCGGTTCTGGAGCTCGCCCTCCACCCTTAATCACACAGTGTGCGGCGGTTACAACAACTCTTGGCCTCAAGTACGCCCCAGTGCATCCAGATTGTGGTGCCCCGTCACCAGTCCAAGTCGCGACTACGTAATTGGAACCAACGGCAGAGGAACCGTTAACAATCGAGTTCGCGGGCGCTATAGAAACTGTCAGAAAAAGTATCGTTAACGCCGCGACCCTAATCCTCATATTTTTTCAGATTTACTCTCTTGTAAGTGATAACTGCTCCGGTAATTCCGCTACATAAAACCGCAATGATTCCAATGATTTGGGTTGTGCGTGAGATTTCTATTTGCGAAAATAACGCTCTATTGAAAGCAGAAGCAAGGAAACAACCAAGGAAAAATCCACCGACGACTTTCAAAATTTTGATAGAACTGTTGCTCGCGAGGCTTTCACTATTTACGCGTTTCTGAACAAACCCGCCTCCGTACGCTCCACATGTCACCACAACAGTGATTCTGAATACATCGGCTACAGGTGAATAAGTCTGACCACTGCCCAAGACTATTAAGACCGTTTGAGCGACAAGAGCTCCGAGGAAGACACCAAGAAGGACTCCTAGCGAAATTTTCACAATCTTCATCTGCATATTGTGGCGGTTTCTCACCCATCCTCAATGAAATGACTGGTTAAATCTTGTAATTGTGAATTAACTGGATCCATCTTTTGAAAGTTTAACAGCCGTGCCTAGAAGTGTAACCGTTTGAGTGCGGATCAATTCTTCTCCGGATCCACTGGCATTAATTTGAACCGATACAACGCCATCCGCATTAAGCATTTTTGCTTCAATTTGAATCTCTTTTAACGCCTTGCTGAATGCCGAGACTGTCCTTTGCGCGGAAGTTTCAACTTTGAATGCTGTATTGCCTACACCCATTACTAAGCCAAGAATTTTGACTATCTCATAACCGGGAATGGTGGGCGAAGTCGTGAGTAGAACTTCATTTAACTCTGACGATTGAGAAATTGACCCTCTCTTTAGCTTGATTAATCGGTCTGGAGCAACGTTCAGATTGCACTTCGAGCATCTCGAATCTTCATTGTCCCCCTCTAGTTTGGGAATACCACAGGCACAGTAATCATTTTTTTGGCTCATAATTTCAATTGCTTTCTCCTGCGATGGTTTAAGAAACCTTACCAATATTGTATTTGCCTTAGGAACAGCATTTGTGACATCAATACAGCGATAACTAGTCAAAATTAGTATTGAGGGTCGTTTCCAGCTCTATTTCAGGGGCAGAGAATCGCGAGCGTTGTTCGAGCCTAGATGCAGAGCCATAGAAGCTACTGAACTCACGAGCTTCACCTTGACGGCCTTAAAAGCCTTCAATTGATAGACAATAAAACATAACAAATCAATTGATTTTGCTTTTTGCCAATTCAGCCAAAGAAGCAACAAGTGTTGCAATTACAATAATCGCACCTAAGGTTCCCGTAAAAATTATTAGAGCTGAGTTACCACTTGCCGAAGCAATAACTATTGCGATGATAATTGCGATCGAAATTATTGGCGCAGCGACAAAACTAATCGCTAGCGAACGTACTGCGTGAGTAGTTTTATTCTGCGCTGCAATCAGGGTGAGCGCGTTTTTATTTTGGTTGGTAATTAGTTTTTCGATATCGGCAGTTCCAACAACCTGATCACTTCGTGAACCACTTTTTGTAGAATGCTGAGGACTTCCTGGCATGAATTCCTCTTTAGAATCTGTCCGATTGGCCGCGGTGGGACCTTCAATATGTGCTGCGAGGGTAAAGTAGCTCGAACCACAGTTTGGGCACCGACCTGAGTGCTTGGCATCTTGCTGATACTCAGTTTTACAATCTTGACATCGTTTACGGCTCACATCAATATGTTATCTAAATTTATCAAATAGACAAGAGTGAACCAGCATCGATCTGAAGGTGTCTTTTTTTGCCCAATGGCAGAGGCAGGACTTTGAGGTTGTTAGTCCAAAAAAGTCTAGACTTAGCAAGTGAAGAAGTATCGGGCTAATTTAATCTTTTTAATTGTCCCTTTATTTTTTCAGGGTGTTCATCAGATTGATCTCCAGTTGATGATTTAACTAGTACCAAGCGCGTACAACAGTTTCACATCCATAGAGAAAATCCGCATACTGTTGAAGAGTACTACTACCACCTTCGTATGCCATAAAAGATTCTAAAACCACTCGGCAACTTTGTTCCAAACCTCCCAGGGTGTCATAAAGCGCACGTGTTAGAGCAGATGTGTAAATAAATTCTTCTGCTTGCTGCGCACCTATTTCATACGCAGTTGAACCCAAAAATCCTTGTGGTAAAGAATTAAGGTCAACCACATCAAACGGTATCTCTAGACCTGTATCTATTTCCTGGGTAGGTTCGCTATTTTCGTAATTATCCGTTTGAATATCTGAAGTCTGCTCCCCAGCGAATTGCCCACTCCCGCAACTGGTAAGAGCAAGCGTCAATGTAATGACAAGGAAAATGTTGCATAAAGGTTTATTTCTCATCACTGCCTCCAATGAGTTTCGCTCACATAAAGAGTTTATTCCCTTTAGATGATGTATATGCTTGGATAGAACCGAACTAACCAGTCAGTAAATTAGCAATGGGGGGTCGGTTGTAGCCCAATGGCAGAGGAGCGGGAGCTACTTCTAATTCTCAGGAAAACAATTAGGGCAAGCTTCCAGCGATTTTAAAAAGGGCTTCTTGCAATATCTACAGGACTGATGAGTTGTTCTAAATACCTGCGCCGCCTGCGCCTGCGCCACCTGCGCTGCGATTACCTCTGTTTGAGGCCGCTTGAGCAAAACGTAAAAACCTAGAGTTATCCCTGCTGCATTAGATTTCTGGGAGATACCGACTGCTTCCCAACCTTCGTTTCCAAGTCTGTTTAACTTATCGGTAACTTCAGTCGGATTATCTGTTCCAACATTTATCGTCTTGTACTCCCACTTTTCTTCCATAGGTTAAATGTACGCACTTTAGGAGATATTTCTCCCGTAAGCCGCGACGCTATCTGGAATGCGGTGCCCTCGGTGGGGGTCGAACCCACACTTGGAGGATTTTAATCCTGGCCGAAGTCTATTTTTGAAAACAAGAGATTAGGTTCGCATCTACGCTTAACTCCAAGATACGGGCTTTGTCCTCTGCTTTAGCGGTGAACTCTTCTCCACGACCACTATCGTTCCAATATGCTAGATCAGTCGAATATTTGCGTGCCTGCTTGTTCAGAGCGAATATCCTTGCTTCACCGCGATGTCGATACTTCCAAATTCCCCAAATTGCGACTACAGAATCCCCTTCTGCGCCTCGAATAGTAGCCGCGAGAACATAATCATATGGAGGAGCCACTATGTAGAGGGGCTCATCTTCACGTGGGGGAAATCTTGCAATAAACCCTGACTCAACTCTGTACTTCGAACCGATCATTCCTTGATTTACAAGTTTCAAATCTTCTTCATCGGCGGCCTGGCAGGTTTCTATAGCAGCACTACTCGATTCTTCATTCGACGAGGTCGCACAACTAGAGAGGAAGAAAGTTAATGCTAATGCAGCAGCTCCAACTCTAATCCTCATATTTTTTCAGATTTACTCTCTTATAAGTGATCACTCCTCCGATTATCCCACCACACAAACTCACGATAACTCTCATTATGTCGGTTGTGCGCGATATCTCTGATTGTGAAATCAATCCAACAGTGGAGGCAGAAGCAAGGAACCAACCAAGTAAGAATCCACCAAAAACTTTAAAAGTTTTCATAAAACCATTACTCCATCCAAACTCTTCATTACTTGAGCGTACGCTCTTTAACGGAAATTTCTAGTGCGGCAGTAAAGAGGTAACCAGTCAGAAAATTAGCAATGGGGGGTCTGGTTAAGCCCAATGGCAGAGGCGGCGGGAGTCGGAGCTTTGCTCGCGCAATCAATTGTTTTACTTGAATATCTGGCATCTCTCTCAAGTGTCTCAAAAATAACAAAATCTAAGGTGAACGATGAAGAATGAAAGTAACTCCAATCAAATACTAAAAGGCTCGAATTGGTCGGACCATAATCCATTCGTTCTTCAAGCGAACGCTTTGCACGGCAGTGTCTCCCAGGACAAAGGTTTGGATCCACGCAGCACGCCCTTCAGCTTCTGATGACGACCAGTAGTATTCCGACACGAACCCTCCACGGAAGGATGTACCTCGAGAGCACCGCACATCAACTTTGCCCGTGGCTTGATACTTTGCAAACTTGCACAGTTCGTTGAGCTCATCCTTTGAAGGCAAGTACCAATCATTCTTGTCCCCACCTCGATACGCCCGCGCTGTATTAGCAGCGCCCGACCCGCAGCCCGCTAACATTAAATCAGTATTGGCTTTACCCTTTCCGACTTCAAACCCAACACTTGCCTTAAGATTTACATCGGTAACCGACCCAGCTAAGTGAGAAATAGATCCGTCTCCATCAGCGCACCAGATGAATGACGGGTTCTTCATACCAACTGTCCAACCAACAGGTGCAAACTCCAAATACCGCCCCCAAGATTGTTGACTGCCAGCATCATAGAAAACAATGCCCCCTCCTGGGCCAGTACTTCCAATTGGACAATTTGAGCCCGGGATGCACACAAAGGATGCGGCTTTGGCATCTGCTGCTACTTTTTCCTCTAATGCCACTTTTTCCGCGAATACTTTATCCGCTTCCACTTTTTCTGCAGCTGATAATATTTTAAATGAGCCTATAAGAATTGCTACTTGATTTCCTGGTGGCCAAATTCTTTCAGGATTTTGATCTGGTTTTATTAAGAGAACTAGCGCAGCTGTTTGAATATCTGAAGCAAAAGTTGTCTTTAAATCAGAAAGCGGTTCTGTAGTTAAGCCACAAATTGACTCAATTGTCGAAAACTCAATTGATTTTCCGACGAAGTCGTTTAGGTTGTATGCGTCCAAATTGTATTCATAATCTTTACCCCATTTTGATCCTAAGACTTTAAGTCGTTCTACTGGAACTAATATTGAGTTAACTCTCGAGTATCGCAGAGTAAATGAGTTATAAACGTCGAACGGCCCTAAAGAACCTGTCAGTAGAAGCCTAGCCCCCTCTAGGTTTAGCCCAATCGGAAAACTCCATTTTGGGGCTCCGTTAAAACCATCCTTACATTGAACCATTACACTTCCGTCAGGTCGCTGTTCTGATGTAAACCCACCTATATTCGAATTGAAGTTAAATCTCCAATCAATCAAATAGACCCCCGCGGCTTTCTCAGCTGCTGCTTTTTCTGCCGCGGCTTTCTGAGCCGCTATTTTGTCAGCGGCGGCTTTCTCAGCTGCAGCGCGACCTCTCCAGGCCTTTGCAATTATCGCTGGGTCTTTAGCTTCAGCAATGATCTGTTTTGCACGCGATTGCGCACTGTTGAGTATTTGGTTGGCTTTTTTCGTTGCCTCAGCTTGGTTAAACACTCCAGGATATCTCGATGACTCCACATTTACCGTCGGGTTACTTCTGCGGGTTAACTCATTAGCAACACTTATCGTATTTGATGTGTACCCGGTTAATTGCCGGCACTCAACTACCACTAGCGGGAAGTATCGTTCAGGACTAAGTGACACATAGATCTTCGCCCGTGCCTTTAGTGCAAATGTTGCTCTACTGATGACAGTATTGTTGCCACTTCTTCCACGAGGACAATAAAACTCAGCTGACGCTCTAACAACAAGGTCACAGATTCCTGGGTTCTCATATATCAACGCGATGACTCCAGTGCTTGGGTCTCCACCTATTGAGACACCTGCCCTCGAACTGCCTATAGTGCAATTTGGTGGGCTTGAAATTTGAGAAGCGCTCGTTTCTGCATCTTCAAGCACTTTCGCTGCCTTTTTTTGTGCTTCGGCTAGAAATGCCGCAGCAAAGGCAGCATCATATGAATCAGCATTTACACTCTTACTCCAAACCAACTTGGAGCCAGATTTCGTGCAGGTAAGAGTCGAGCCGTTGACAGTTGTTTTTTGCCCCACAGATTTACAAGAATCACCTAGTTTTACAGCCGAGTTCGCAGGGACGGAAGCTGTAGCCAAAGTAAAGACTAAGACGAAAGTCACACTCAGAAACTTTCTCATTAAAGAATCGTATTCTATTTGTATGAAACTTCTAGAGCGGTACTACAGGGGTAACCGGTCAGAAAATTAGCGATGGGGGGTCTGTTTGTGGTCCTTACAGACGCCATCTAGTTCTAGTGTCTAACGGCGAAGTCTTACAGGTATAAATCGTGCCGTTTCCCCATTTTCCAGTCGCTCCAGCAGGTGTGCAAAGTGCACCTGGCGTAATTAGTGGCAAAGGTGTTGGTGTTGGTGTTGGTGTCGAACGCGACGGCATTTGAACTATTTCGGTGTGAACTAACCTCTCACCGTTAAATCCCACCAGCTCATATTTACACGTGTAGCTTTTTCCACCTGATCTATCAATTTCGCCTGAGATATCTAGATCATCACGATATATTCCGACATAGTGCTTGTTAGGATCTAATTGTTTTGATACAGATGAACGTAAATTGTATGGTGAATATAAACCAGATTTCATCAAAGTGGATCCGTCGTCCCGAATCAATGTAATCTGAGAAGTCGGTTCGAATCTAGTTTTCTTTGCCACAGCGTCGTACTTAAATCCGCCCAGAGAATAATCCTGCCAATTAGACAACAAGCACGCCACTTGAAAACCATCGGTGCGAGTCGTTGGATAAATAAATGTTTGAGGTTTTGGTAAGGGAGACTTAATAATTGATGGGACTTTGGCGGGGAGCTCCTTTTTTAGTTGTGAACCATCTAAGCGAATGAAATCAAAGAGACAGGAGTAGGTCTTGCCTGAATTCTTTATCATCTCATTTAAACCTACATAATAAGCAGCGCTCTCTCCGGAACGGAAGGAGTTGTATTGACCTGACAAACGCTCACGAATGAGCGAATTACCCGAAGGATCAAAAATTGAAATAAATGAATCTTCTGCTTGATATTCACCAGGTGATTTAACCCAACAGTCAATAGTCGTCTCAACCCATTCGTCTCCATTTTTTGGATTCAAATCAATTACTTGGTGATGGGTAGATAAACTTCTTGCTCTGAAATCATCTTGAACTGTTGGTGTTGGTGAGGGTGATGGAACTGTCTGACTTGGAGCAACGCCTTTATTCCAAACTTGGCTTTTGCCCACTTTCACACAAGTGTAAATCTTTGCTTTAAATGTCTGCTTAGACCCAATTTTTGAGCATTTCGTGCCAGGTGTAACCGACGCGCTTGCGATGGGTGTCGCACTGACAGACAGTGAAATGGAGATCAAGATAGGAATTACAAAACGTTTCACGCTCGCAATCTACTCTCCTTAGCACAGATATTTTTCAAGGTAGTAAAGAGGTAACCAGTCAGAAAGTTAGCAATGATGGTGCCCTCGGTGGGGGTCGAACCCACACTTGGAGGATTTTAAGTCCTCTGCCTCTGCCATTGGGCTACGAGGGCCATGTACGAGTGGGAAGTCTACTATCCAATTCCTGCAGCTTTTGCAGCCTGCTTAATCACCTTATCCAGCATTGCCTTGGTGAGTTTTCCAGTAAATGTATTTTGCTGACTCGGATGATACGAGCCAAATATTGTGATTTTTTTATCTCCATCTTTGAATGTGACCTTGGCACCGTGTGCAAACTTTGTTGTTTCAATTTCATGACCTAATTGGCGAAGAGCTGAAACTGTTGCCTGCCATGCAAAGGAGCCGAGTGCAAGATAGGCATTTGTAGTTTTGCTTGCTAAAGAAAATTCATGTGTCAGAAATGGTGCGCAAGTATGGCGCTCATCAGTGCTTGGCTTGTTATCTGGGGGTGCACACCTAACGGCACAAGCGATGCGCGTGTCAGTAAGTTCTTGTCCGTCTTTAATTGAAGTACTCGTTGGAATCTTTGCAATTCCATTGCGATGAAGTGAACCGTAGAGCCAATCCCCCGAACTGTCTCCGGTAAAGATGCGTCCCGTTCTATTTGCACCGTGGGCACCTGGAGCTAGACCAATAATCATGAGCTTTGGCTTATCGCTACCAAATGATGGGACAGGCTTTCCCCAATACTTTTCATCTTCGTAGGATTTACGTTTTGTGACCGCAACTTCTTCACGCCATTGAACAAGGCGGGGACAGGCGGTGCAGGCAACGATTTCTTTATTAAGAAGTGGGAGAGTTTTTGCCGAACTACTTGGCAAGAGACCAGGCCATTCCGTCGAGAATATCTGATTCGGATGCAATGAATTCAGTAGCACCGGTTGCATGCATGATACGCGAGAGAACGAGTGTTCCGGCAGAGATCACATCTACGCGACCTGGGTGCATGTAGCCAAGTGCTGCACGTTGATCGTGTGTGCTGGCAAGAAACATCTTAGATGTGGCATGTACTTTCTCAACCGGGATGCGCGAGAGATGAATTGCGTAACGATCATAGGTCGGTAGATCGAGAGCTGCGGCGGCAACCGTGGTGGCAGTGCCTGCGACTGCGATCAGAGTCTTTGCAGTGGTGATGGGAACGATCTTGGCTGCTTGTGCGATCGCTTCATCAATATCTTCAGTTGCAGATGCAACTTGTCCGCTATCGGGAAGATCGTGGGTGAAGTGGCGCTCCGACATACGTACACATCCGATGTTGACGCTCTTTGCGAATTCAACTTTATCGGTGCCTAAAACAAACTCTGTAGAACCTCCGCCGATATCGATAACCAGGAATGGGCCATCTGATGGTGGAAGATCCCGTGTTGCACCAAGGAATGAAAGTGATGCTTCTTCTTCGCCAGAGATTACTTCTGGTCGCACACCCAACCGCTCGAAGACTCCTTCAATAAAGAGATCGCGGTTGGTGGCATCGCGTGTGGCACTTGTGGCACAGAAGCGAATCTTTTCAACGCCACGCTTTGCAATTTCTGTTGCATAGAGATCGACAGCGGCAAGTGTGCGAGTGATTGCATCAGGGTGAAACTGTCCAGTCTTATCAACGCCTTGTCCAAGGCGAACAACTTCCATTAAACGTGTGACCTCGCGGAAAGAATCGCCTTCGATATCTGCAATCAGTAATCGAATGGAGTTGGTACCGCAATCAATGGCTGCTACTCGCATGGTTCGGTCTTCCACCATTCTGGTAGCAGTGCAAGTGCTTCGTCGCCAAGTGGGTTTACGCCTGGACCAGCTGATAATGAATGTGCAACGAGTGAATGTAAACACTTCACACGTTTTGGCATTCCTCCTGCAGAGATTCCTTCGACTTCTGGAACATCCATCTTGAGTGCAGCTCGTGCTGCTAAATAATCATCGTGTGCTGCAGCGTAAGATCCAGCGAGTTCAGCATCGGTTTCAAGACGCTCATTCATCTGCGCCATGAGTCCAGTTGATTCAAGGGTTGAAATCGCTGCAGTTAATCGTGGGCAGGTGGCGTAGAAAAAAGTAGGAAACGGTTCACCATGGCTCAGGCGTGGTGGAGTCTCAACAACTGCAGCATTTCCACATGGGCAGCGATAAGCGATTGCGTGAACATCTCGTGGGGTGCGACCGAGTTGGGTTTCGATACATGCTAAATCTTGAGCAGTTACTTGCTTGTCTGCAGGTACAGTCATTACTTCTCACTTGTGACTTGAGTGATAGATGCAATCATTCGTGTGTACCAAGGTGCGCCATCTTCAAGTTGGTCCGCAACTTTGTTTGTAGTCACTTCACCCTCACCATCTGGTGTACCGGTGACAATATATTGACGTTCACCTGGCATTACGAAGTGAAGACGTTCGCGAGCCTGCGCTTTCACGTAATCAGGATCTTGCCAGCGAGTTAGCTCAATGCGTGCTGCTTCAAGTGCGGCGCGATCACCGTCGACTTGTGCGCGCAGTGCGTTGATTTGTGCACGTTGTGTGAAGTAGTGCTGAATTGGTGGAGCAAGCACAAGTGCGAAGATAAAGAAGACAGCAACAAGAGAGAAGGTCCGGCCGGATCCTGGGCGACGCGAAGAAAACACTCGCTTGGATCTAGACCGAACCACGTTAACTTCTCTCTCGTAATACCCGTAGGTGTGAAATTATCCCTTAAAGCGCGGGAAAGCAGCGCGACCGGCGTAAAGCGCGCCAGATGCGAGTTCTTCTTCGATGCGAAGTAGCTGGTTGTATTTAGCAACGCGCTCACTTCGTGCAGGTGCACCAGTCTTGATCTGACCACAGTTTGTTGCAACTGCGATATCAGCAATCGTGGTGTCCTCAGTTTCACCTGAACGGTGGCTGAGCATGCTGCGGTAGTTAGCGCGGTGTGCCATCTCTACTGCATCGAGTGTCTCAGTCAGTGTTCCGATCTGGTTTACCTTTACAAGGAGTGCGTTCGCTGTATTTCCAGCAATTCCCTTTGCAAGACGTGTTGGGTTTGTAACGAAGAGGTCATCTCCGACGATCTGCACCTTTGAACCAAGGGATGCTGTCATTGAAGTCCAGCCAGCCCAATCTTCTTCATCGAGTGGATCTTCGATTGAAACTAGTGGGTAGGCAGATACGAGCTCTGCGTAGTAGGCGATCATTTCATCGGATGTGCGAAGTGATCCCTCGAACTTGTACTTACCGCCCTCGTGGAATTCTGTTGCAGCAACATCCATTGCAAGTGCAACATCTTTGCCTGGCTTAAATCCGGCTGATTCAATCGCTTCAAGAATGAGGTCGAGTGCGGCACGGTTGCTCTCAAGGTTTGGTGCGAAGCCACCTTCATCGCCAACGCTCGTTGCAAGTCCACGCTTCTTTAATACCGCTTTGAGTGAGTGGTAAATCTCAGCACCCCAGCGAAGTGATTCGCGGAATGATTCTGCGCCAATTGGAGCAACCATAAACTCTTGGATATCAACGTTGGTATCTGCATGTGCTCCGCCATTAAGAATATTCATCATTGGAACTGGCAAGAGATGTGCGTTTGATCCACCGAGATATGCAAAGAATGAGAGGTCTGCAGATTCTGCTGATGCCTTTGCAACAGCAAGTGAGACGCCGAGAATTGAGTTAGCGCCAAGCTTTGACTTGTTTGCGGTTCCATCAAGGTCAATCATCTCTGCATCGATCATGCGCTGATCGCGTGAATCAAAACCAACGATTGCTGATGCAATCTCGTTGTTAACAAATGCAACTGCCTTCTCAACGCCCTTACCAAGGTAACGCTTGCCACCATCGCGGAGTTCAGATGCTTCGAATGCGCCGGTAGAGGCTCCGCTTGGAACGCCAGCACGAGCGAATGCACCATCTTCTAGAAGGACTTCGACTTCTACCGTTGGATTTCCACGGGAGTCAAGAATTTCACGAGCGCCGATTGCTTCAATAATTGCCACAGAGATACTCCTTTAATGAATTACTTCAATTAATTGTCGATCTGCGCTCTACGTTGAACGAGTTACCTAGTGCTAATCCTACCCTGCCTCGGATTGGCGAATTTTCTCGATCATTGCGCGAGCGTGACCACGAAGTGAACTTTCGGGATCGATTCCATGCTGATGAGCAAGGGCGATGATTGCGGCTAGAGCTTGGCCCACTGTCTCTTCTGATGGAGCTGATTGCAGTTGCTCGGAAGAAGATGCAACATCTGCCATCGGTAGCTCAACCTTGTACTTCTCGGCGCGATAGATCAGTTTTTCTACGAGTGGAAGTGCAGGCTGTGCCATTGCGATTCCATCAAGACTTGAGGTGCGTCCTTTTTCTTTCGCCTTAATTGCTTCCCAGTTTTCAATTACCTCTTCCATGTCATCAACGACGAGGCCTTCAAAGACATGTGGGTGACGGCGAATCAACTTATCTGCGATCAACTTTGCAACATCTTCGATCGAAAATGGATCTGTTGGGTGATCTTGAGCCATGCGTGAGTGGAAGTAGACCTGCAGCAGAACATCGCCGAGCTCTTCGCGCATACCTTGGCGATCACCCTCACCAAGGGCATCGATAAACTCATAGGACTCTTCGAGCAGATATTTGACGAGTGATTCGTGTGTTTGCTCTGCATCCCACGGACATCCGCCCGGTGAACGCAACCGATCCATTACCTCAACTAGTCGAAGTAATTCAGACATCTAAGAAACTTCTCGTACGTTATTCGTTAGACGGTGTAACTACACCGCCCGCAGCATCAGCAGCAACAATCTGACCCGTAGTTGCATCCCACTTACCGTAGCGAGGATTAATTGTAACTTTAAGCTCATTAACCTTGGCGACGAAAAGTTGCTGAATACGGGCTTGCGCATCAGCTTCTGCAACTCCGGTTTGAACTAAAGCTTGAGATAACTTCTGAGTTATCAACATTGCTCGAATGTATCCATCAAAATCTGCGGGAGCGATTGATGCTGAAACTAGAGCGGCTGGGAGTGCCTCGGCACCACCTACTTGCTCAACAATTTCTGCGCGACGCCCTGCAATTTCTGAATTCGTGACCTGTATATCAAGTTCTTGAGCGATCTCGCCAAATCCTGCAAGCAAAAGCTGGAAGTTCAGTTGATTGCGAAGGAAAACTTCTCCAGTTTCAAGCTGCATCTGGGAAGTATCAACCTTTGTGCGCTCTGCCAAAACAATATCGGCATTTGCTTGAAGTTCTGCAGTTGTAATCTTGGTATCGCCAATTGTCAGTGCTGCATCAACGTTAGAGCAACCTGTGAGGAGAAGTCCTGTTGCAACTGCTAGGGCGGTCAAAATCTTCTTCACGATTTACTCTCTTTCGTCGTTAACTCTTCCAGGGCCGTGGAGACCCAGGCCAGAAGAGAAGTATCCCCCATTGAAGGCGATGGATTGGACGGGCTCCAGCCGCTGGGTTTAGGGATGGTTACTAGAACGCTATTCGTTGCGCTCTTATAGAGCGATCCTGGATATAAACGGGTGAGACGAAGCTGGCGTGATTCCGCGAGGATCAGTGGCGAGATTTTCAGGAACTTCCCAGTGGAGACAACCTCTGTAATCCCTAACGCCTTTGATTGTGCACGGAGGGCTGCAACTTTGAGGAGTGATTGCGCTTCTTCGGGTAATGGCCCGAAGCGATCAATGAGTTCTGCCTCGATTGCATCAACATCAACTTGTGCAGCAACATCTGCAAGGCGGCGATAAAGATCTAGTCGTAAACGTTCACCCGGAACGTATTCTGGATCAAGGTGAGCATTTACAGGTAACTCAACTTTACATTCTCGGTTCTTTTCACCTGTCTCAATAATTCCTGCCTTGTAGTCATGTACTGCTTCACCGACCATGCGCATGTATAGATCGAAGCCAACATCTGCAATATGTCCTGATTGTTCGCCACCAAGCAAATTACCAGCACCGCGAATCTCAAGATCCTTAAGAGCAACTCGCATACCTGCACCAAGATCAGTATTTGTTGCAATTGTTTTAAGGCGATCGAGTGCGAGTTCTGAAAGTGGTTGATCTGCTGGGTATAAGAAATAGGCGTATGCTCGTTCTCTGCCACGGCCCACACGACCACGTAACTGGTGAAGTTGGGAAAGTCCGAAGTTGTCAGCCCGTTCAACAATCAATGTATTTGCATTTGCGATATCCAGTCCGCTCTCGACAATGGTCGTACAGACAAGAACATCGAAGTCACGATTCCAGAAAGCTAAGATCACATCTTCAAGTGCACCTTCACTCATCTGTCCGTGAGCTACGCGGATGCGAGCCTCAGGTACTAACTCTTGAATCTTCGATGCAGCACGATCGATTGATTCCACGCGATTATGCAGATAGAAAATCTGACCATCACGTAAGAGTTCGCGATGGATAGCTGCCCTGATCTGGGCATCATCTGCCGGGCCCACATAGGTCAAGATCGGATGACGCTCTTCAGGGGGCGTTGTGATCGTAGACATTTCGCGAATGCCAGTAACAGCCATCTCAAGTGTGCGCGGAATAGGCGTGGCAGACATAGCCAATACATCAACTGTTGTGCGTAGTTTCTTGAGAGATTCTTTCTGTTCAACGCCAAAGCGCTGCTCTTCATCAACAATAACTAGGCCGAGATCCTTAAAGACCACATCTTGTGAAAGCAAACGGTGGGTACCAATGATTACATCTGCGGTTCCGTTAAGAGTCTCATCCAGGATTGCCTTGGTCTCTTTTGCGGTGTTAAAGCGCGATAGCCCCACGACCTTGATTGGAAATCCTGCATAGCGTTCGGCAAAAGTTTTACTGTGCTGTTGAACCAAGAGCGTTGTAGGAACCAAGACAGCGACTTGTTTTCCATCTTGTACTGCCTTGAATGCTGCGCGAATTGCAATCTCTGTCTTTCCATATCCCACATCGCCGCAGATGATGCGATCCATTGGATATGGGCGCTCCATATCTTGTTTTACATCTTCGATGGTTGAAAGCTGGTCTGGAGTTTCTATATATGAAAATGCATCTTCAAGTTCGCGTTGCCATGGTGTATCAGGTGAAAATGCAAAGCCAGGTGCACTCGTACGTGCTGCATATAAACGAATCAATTCGCCAGCAATTGCCTTAACAGCCTTGCGCGCACGCCCCTTAGCTTTTTGCCATTCTCCGCTACCAATGCGGTGAACTGTTGGCGCTTCCCCGCCGATGTACTTGCTGACTTGTTCGAGAGTATCGGTTGGAACAAAGATGCGATCACCGGGTTGTCCACGCTTTGCAGATGCGTATTCGATGACTAGATATTCTCGCGTGACGCCACCAACTGTGCGAGAGACCATTTCGATGTAGCGACCGATTCCATGTTGCTCATGCACAACAAAGTCGCCAGATTTCAATTCGAGTGGGTCTACAGCTTGCTTGCGCTTGGAAGGCATCTTTACGCTATCGCGACCACTTGATTTACTCCCAGAGAGATCACGTTCGGTGACAAAAAGCACGGAGCTTTCTTCCGATGAAAATCCATAGGCAATCGCTGATCGGCAAAGATAAATCATTCCCTTTGTCGGGGTTGCATTGAGTGTCTCGAGGGTGTGCACCGGCAAATCTGCACTGCGAAAGATGCCTGCATATCGTTCCATCATTCCGTGGCCTGATGTTGAGAAGATAACGCTCTTGTTTTCGCTTAAGCCCTGGCGGAGTAAATCGATAGCTCGCTCGCTATCTCCACGCATCGGTTCAACAGGTGTGAAATCCAAAAATGTAGCTTCTTTATCTAGATCACTTCCAAACGAATTGAGTGAGCGGATAGTCAGCCCGCATCGGGAGATGACTGCATGCAACTCTGCCCAGTCGAGATAGGTAGTGGCTTCTACTGGAAGTGGTGCATCTCCCCCAAGGGATGCGCTCGACCATGCCGCCTGGAAGAACTCATCGTTGGTGGCAATCAAATCAGCGCTGCGAGATTTGATTCGCTCATCATCTAGAAAAACAACTTCACAGTTTTTAGGCATGCGCTCTGCAATAGTCTCTAGCTCATCGACCAGCATCGGAATCAGGGATTCCATGCCTTCACATGAAATACCTGCTGCGATCTTGTTTAAAATTTCAGATGCGGCTGGGAACTTTTCCTCTAACGCTGCTGCGCGTTCTTGGATCTCTTGAGTCAAAATGAATTCTCGGCATGGCAGGATTTCAATAACTTGCGTTACAGGATCTTGTGTGCGCTGGTCAGCAACATCAAAGTACTTCATCTCTTCGATTTCATCACCAAAGAAATCAATACGTATTGGATGTATGGCGAGAGGGAAGAAGACATCCACGATTCCCCCGCGCACCGCAAACTCTCCCCG
>JBILSO010000067.1:0-5506 GCA_044372065.1 Candidatus Planktophila sp.
CAGACTTTAGAAGAGGCATACTCATCACCATCTGCATCATCACTGCAGACAGGTCGCATGACAATGGAAGATGTTGTCGTTAAGACAGCTTCTCTCTTTGCAGTTCTTCTCGTTGTTGGCGCATATGCATGGAATGCCAACCTCGGTGGCGGTGCACTTTTGATCGGCCTCTTTGGTGGATTCGCACTTAGCCTGGTCAACACTTTTAGTAAGACAGTTCGCCCAGCACTTGTTGTGGCATACGCAGCGTTCCAAGGATTGTTCCTCGGAACAATTACGAGCGTATTCGAAGCTGAATACCCAGGAATTGCAAGCCAAGCCGTTCTTGCAACACTCTGTGCATTCGGCGGAATGCTTTTTGCATATCGCAGCGGACGTATTCGTGTAACTCCAAAGTTCCAGCGCGTAATGTTTGGTGCGCTAATCGGATACCTCGGACTCGCTGTTGTCAGCATTATCGCTATGTTCATGGGAACACCTGGTGGTCTCTACCAAATGGGTGGACTTGGATTGATTCTTGCAGCTGGTGGAGTTGTTCTAGCTTCACTGTTTATCGTGATGGATCTAGATCAGATCGATCGCTCAATCAAAGCTGGAGTGCCACAGGTTGAATCATGGCGCGCAGCATTTGGTCTAATGGTTACTCTCGTTTGGCTCTACCTTGAAATGCTCCGTTTGATCGCAATCCTTCGTGGGGATGATTAATTCAGCGGATCAACAATTTCATGAGATGCCCGGGACTTACGAGTCTCGGGCATTTTCATTGAGAGCACTATTGCAATACAGAAAACTAAACCGCTGAGGCCAAAGGCTGCGCGGTATCCGTAGTGATCTGCGACAAAACCAACAACAACAGGGCCCACGATCATTCCGGCATCACCCGCCATCTGGAATACAGCGATGACTTGTCCGCCCTTACCTTCAATGAGATCACCGACAATGGTTGCGGGAGCACTGGCAAGGAAGGCGTTACCAAGGCCAATAATTGCCATTGATAAGAAGAACATAAGTGGGTTAAGGGTGAGCGTCATAATGACGATGCCGATAAAGGCAATTGTGGTTCCAACAATGAGAACAAATCTTCGGCCACGTTCATCTGAGATTCGTCCGGCACGCAAGATAAGAGTTCCTTGAATAACGGCGGAGATGGTAAATCCCCAACCAACAACAGCAGCGGTGGATTTAAGTTGTTCAGTAATAAAGAGCGGCAAGATTGATGTGCGAACACCAAAGATTACCCAGCTTGCCACAAAGGTAATGATGAGTGCGTAGCGATACCCCTTAAGAGCGAAAGCATCCTTAAGTGACATCGCAGCGGCTTTACCTTCACTCTTTTTTGGAGCCTGCAGATGTTCACTAGTGAAGAAGAGGAAAGCGACTGTGCCTGAAATCGAAAGTGCAATGGCGTAGACAAAGAACGGTGCGCGCAAGGAAATTGCAGCTAGTCCACCACCGATTGCCGGACCTGCGATAGCGCCAAGTAAGAATGAGCCGTTATAGACCGACATTGCGTGGCCGCGTTGGGCATCACTTACTGAGCGCAAAATGACTGAGCTGGCAGCGACAGAGAACATTGATGATCCAAGGCCACCAGCTGCACGGAAGAAGAGCAGTTGGTTGTAGCTCTGAGCGATACCGCATGCACCAACAGAGAGTGCAACAAATGCAACACCGACAGCGAAGATTGTTCGCTCACCAAATCTATCGACGAGTTTTCCCGAAAATAGACCAGAGGCAAAGCGAGATAAAGCAAAGAGGGAGATGATCAGTCCAACGGCTGCGTTACTGACGCCAAATGATCGAGCGAAGAGCGGAATTGCTGGAACGATGATTCCAAATCCCACAGCAACAAAGAAGGATGCAACAACAAGAACGCTTACTTCACGGGGAAGATCGCGTAGCGGTGATTGCAACTTCATGGTTCGGATCGGGATTAACCGATTGCTTCTCCGGCTGACTCTTGACGAGCTGCTGCGTAATCTTCGTTGGTACGCAATGGGGCCTCACGCAGGAAGAGTGCGATGAAGAAACCAATTGCTGTAAGCGGTGCTGCTGCAAGGAAGACAACGTGGAAAGAATCTACGAAGGCGTTTAATGCAGTGGTCTGTGCCTCTGGTGGAAGCTGGGCGATCACAGCTGTGTTCTGCTTGATCTTCTCAATATCACTTTCGTTGAAAGATTGGGCAACGGTTGGGTTGGTAGCCAATAGATCTTCACGTCCAACGATCAAGTAGTGGCCCAGACGATTAGAGAGAATTGCTCCGAAGAGTGCGGTGCCGAAGACAGATCCCAAGGAGCGGAAGAAGGTATTTGAACTCGTTGCAATACCCATATCTTTAAACTCAACTGAGTTCTGAAGTGCGATCACGATGGTCTGCATTGAAAGACCAAGACCGGCACCCACCATCACTGCATAGATTGCGATCTCCCAGAAAGGTGTATCAATTTCCAGGCGATACATCGCCAAGATTCCGAGGGTCATAATCGCTGTTCCCATGATTGGAAAACGCTTGTAACGGCCATGCTTAGAGATCAACTTGCCGCTAATAATTGAAGTAGAGACGATTCCAAGCATTAATGGGATCAGTTTTAACCCTGCAGATGTTGCGCTATCGCCCTTAACTACCTGGAGATAAAGAGGCAACATCACAATAGCGCCGAACATTCCGGCACCGATAATGAAACCTAAAATCGATGTCAGACTAAATGTGTGGTTGCTAAAGAGTGAGAGAGGGATGATCGGCTCTTTAGCTCGCGCTTCCCACCAAACGAAAAGTGTTGCAAGGGCTACTCCGAGTGCGAGATAACCAAGTGTGCGTGAATCAGTCCAGCCGTTCTGTGGACCAAAGACGCTCAGTGAGAGCAAGATAAGTGTTACAGATGTGACAAGTAGTGCAGCACCAAGGTAATCAATCGAGTGCTCTCGCTTTTGTTTTGCTAAATGCAGTGTCGCACTTGTGAGTACGAGTGCAAGGATTCCAAATGGAATATTGATGTAGAAGATCCAGCGCCATCCGGTGATGCCAAGAATTGTTTCGTGATCTGAGAAGAAGCCACCAAGAAGCGGTCCAGCAACAGAAGAGAGGCCCCAGACTGCGCCGAAGTAACCCACATAACGACCGCGTTCACGTGGAGGAACGATGTCACCGATGATCACGAAAGTAAGTGCCATCAGGCCACCTGCACCAAGACCTTGTAGTGCACGGGTTGCGATGAGCTGGTTCATATCTTGCGCAGCACCAGCTAAAAGTGAACCTAATAAGAAGGTAACAATCGCAAATTGAAAGACAGGACGACGTCCGTAGATGTCAGAAATTTTTCCATAAAGCGGAGTTGATGCAGTTGAAGTCAGCAAGTATGCGGTGACAACCCAGGTGTAGTGGTTAAGTCCATTGAAGTCTTCAGTAATACTTTTTAGGGCAGTCGAAACGATTGTCTGATCGAGGGCTGCCAGGAGTAGGCCAGTCATGAGGCCTCCGAGGATGACCATGATCTCTTTATGTGTATGTGCTTTACCTGGCGCGTTCATCGACATGGATAACCCCATTTAATTTGCAATTGTGAGAAATATTTGGAATTTCTCAAGCAAGGTAATAAGTTTACCGCGTGAAATCAATCATCGCTGAAGACCTCGTTAAAACTTATAACAAGGGTGAGGTACGTGCCCTAGATCATCTCTCACTTGATGTCGAAGAAGGAACCGTTTTAGGCGTATTAGGGCCTAATGGTGCTGGAAAGACAACGACTGTGAGAATTCTCGCTACCTTGCTTAATCCTGATTCAGGACATGCAACAGTCGGCGGAATAGATGTAGTTAAGCATCCCGAAAAGGTTCGCGAAATTATTGGTCTCTCTGGTCAGTATGCAGCAGTTGATGAAATTCTTACGGGCTGGGATAACTTGGTGATGTTTGGCCAGCTTTATCATTTAGGAAAGCAGCAAGCAGTTGCACGCGCAGAAGAGTTGCTTGAGCAATTCTCACTCACCGAAAGTGCTCGTCGCCCGATCAAGACATATTCGGGTGGAATGCGTCGTCGCCTTGACTTAGCGGCGTCATTGATTGTGAAACCCAAGGTGCTCTTCCTTGATGAACCTACAACAGGACTTGATCCACGCGGTCGCCAAGAAATGTGGGGAGTAATTCAAGAGCTTGTTAAAGGTGGAGTAACACTTCTTTTAACAACACAGTATTTGGAAGAAGCAGATCAGTTAGCGGATGAAATCGCTGTAATTGATCACGGAAAGGTGATCGCTCGTGGAACATCGGATGCACTCAAGAAGCAGGTCGGCGGTGAACGCCTTCAGATTGTTGTTGAGCAGAGCCACATCTCCCAGACAATGGAGATCGTTACTCGCGTCAGCAAGAACCCAGCTTCTCTTGATGAAGGAATGCGCCTAATCTCCGCTCCTGTTTCAACAGGATCAGCCGCTCTCATTGAAGCCTTACGTGAACTCGATAGCGCCGGGATTCATCCGCTCGATGTCTCGCTCAAGCGCCCATCACTTGATGATGTCTTTATGTCACTGACCGGCCATGTCGCAGAAGAGATTAAGGAAGAGGTCAAGAAATGAGAAACCTTCAAGATATTTTCATTATTACTCGCCGCCAGATCTTGCTCTTGGTCCGAGTGCCTGAAGTCCTTATCTTCTCAACGATCCAGCCAGTGATGTTTGTACTTCTCTTCAGATTCGTCTTCGGCGGTTCAATTGATTCTGGTCAGCCTGGTGGATACGTGCAACTTCTTATGCCTGGAATCTTCGTGCAGACCGTTGCATTTACCTTGGCAGGAACAGCTTCAGGACTTGCAGAAGATATGAAGAAAGGTTTGATCGATCGTTTCCGATCACTACCTATTTCACGAAGTGCGCTCATCATTGGACGCACACTTGGAGATTCTCTGCTTAACATCGTAGTTCTCACCGTTATGGGAATCACCGGATATCTCGTCGGTTGGCGTCCAACAGGTGGAACCGGAAACATGCTTCTCGGCTTCTTATTCCTTCTGCTCTTTGGTTATGCCCTCTCTTGGGTAGGCGTTCTTGTTGGCCTTTCAGCAAAAGATGCGCGAGTTGTTCAGAACGTATCGTTCATCGTGACATTCCCACTCACATTCTTATCAAATGCTTTTGCACCGACAACTGGTATGCCACGCGCACTTCAATACTTTGCAGAGTGGAATCCAGTGTCAACAATGGTGGCGGGGTGTCGCTCGCTCTTTGGCCTCGAGACTGAATTCGGTGCTACTGCAGGATCGTTCCCGAGCGAGAACCCATTACTTACATCACTGATCTATATGGTTATTTTGATGGCGATCTTTATTCCATTGAGCGTACGAAAGTATGCCCGAGCAGCTAACTAACCAGACTAATGACTAAATGGAGCGGGCTTCTTTAATCTCGACGGAGATTGCCTTGCCATTAGGTGCTGTGTAGGAAACTGTGTCGCCGATCTTAGCGCCCATTACCGCGCTACCGAGTGGTGACTTCTCGCTGTAAACATCGTACT
>JBILSO010000068.1:0-5477 GCA_044372065.1 Candidatus Planktophila sp.
GGCGGACGATTGATTTACATCGGAGCCGGAACTTCTGGTCGTCTCGGCGTTTTAGATGCTGCTGAATGCGGACCAACGTTTTCAATCTCTGATGATCAAGTGATTGCGCTCATTGCAGGTGGTGAGGCCGCGCTCAAGCACGCGGTTGAAGGTGCAGAAGATAACACCGAGCTAGGTGTCACCGATTTGAAATCTATCGACTTACGCGCCAGCGATGCAGTTGTTGGAATCGCTGCAAGCGGTCGAACCCCCTATGTAATCGGTGCAGTTGATTATGCGCGTTCAATCGGAGCAGCAACAATAAGTTTGACGAGCAACCCACAGTCTGAGCTTTCTTCACATGTTGATTTCCCCATTGAAATTGATTCAGGCCCTGAAGTACTTGCGGGATCAACCCGCCTCAAGTCAGGAACTTCTCAAAAATTAGTACTTAATATGATCTCGACTATCACCATGATCAGATTAGGAAAGACTTTTGGAAATCTGATGGTGGATCTACAAGTTACCAATGGAAAGCTACGAGATCGAGCGATACGCATTATTGAAAGTGCCACTGGGGCTCCACGTATCGTTGCCGAGAAAGCCCTTGAAGATTCTGGATTTAAAGTCAAGATTGCGATCTTGATGATTTTGCTCAACATAGATGCAGTGACAGCAAAAAGTCGACTTGCCAGCTCCTCTGATCGGATTCGCGAAGCGCTCCACGAGTAAAAAACTCACCCATAATTGCTGTAATCGTTACCTATTTATGCTTGACCTATGGCCATTGAGGGAGCATGATTTTCACGTACCCAAGCAGTAGATGAAAGAAATTTTCATACGGAGCCAGAGCGGCTCCGGTTTTGAAGGGAGAATCGGTGAAGAGAAAGAAACTAGCAATCGCAGCTCTTGCGGCATCACTTGCTGTTGGAACATTGGCTGCACAACCTGCGAAGGCGGAATCAGCCTCCCTCGTTATCGGTAGCGTTCTAGATATCGACAAGTTGGATCCACATACAGCGACAAACTTTGCCACTGTACGTGCACTCGGACTTGTCTACTCAAGCTTGGTTGAAGTTGGACCAGCAAATAAGCTCAAGACTGGCCTCGCGTCAGCATGGCAGTTCAGCGCAGATGGAAAGACACTTCGCCTCACACTTCGTGAAGGAGTTAAGTTCCACGATGGTTCAACATTTGATGCAGTCGATGCAAAGGCATCATTAGAGCGCATTCTTGACACCAAGACTGGTGCTGCTGCACGTGCAAACATCGCAACCATCACATCAATCACTGCTGCAGGACGTTACTTGACACTCAACTTGTCAGTACCAAACGTTCCAATTCTTGCAGCACTTGATGGTGTTAACATGGCGATGCTTTCATCAACTGATATTGCAGCAGGTAAAGTTGGCGGAACAAATAAGCCAAACGGAACTGGCGCATATAAGTATGTTTCATGGGAGCCAACACAATCTGTCAAGCTTTCAGCTAACCCTGATTACTGGATGGGTGAGCCAAAGATCTCCGACATTACAATTCGTGTGATCCCAACAGAAGCATCAATTCTCTCAGCGATGAACGCCGGAACAATTCAGTTCGGAATCATCTCTGATCCACTCATTGCTAAGCAGGTTAACTCACGTAACCTCAAGCTATTCAAGACTCCAGCGCTTGCGTATTACGCACTCCAGCTCAACAACAAGGTAGCGCCATTTAACGATAAGAACGTTCGCCTTGCGGTGCAGTGCGCTCTCGATCGTCAGGAAGTCATCAATACAGCGCTACTTGGACAAGGTGCAGTAACTGGCCCAATAACAAGCCCTGCATACCGTTCAAGCACAACAGCACGCGCTTGCCCTAAGGCAGATCTTGCTAAGGCAAAGGCCTATCTCACAGCTTCTGGAAAGACAGATGTGACATTTAAGGCACTAGTCACCAGCACCGGCTGGGCAACATCTGTTGCGATGGCACAGAACATCAAGGCTCAG
The DNA here is from genome assembly GCA_044372065.1 of Candidatus Planktophila sp. Taxonomy (GTDB): domain Bacteria; phylum Actinomycetota; class Actinomycetes; order Nanopelagicales; family Nanopelagicaceae; genus Planktophila. Next base: position 1,968 of record JBILSO010000068.1, read on the forward strand.
CTTGCAAAGGCAGGCATCACAATGGAGCTAGATATCACTGACCAGGCAACATATGTTCCACGTTGGCTTGCCGGTGATTTCGTTGCAACACTTGCAAATAACGGTGGTCGTATCGATCCAGACACGATGTACACCCGTTACTTCACTTCTACAGGAAACTTGAACAAGGTTGCGACTTATGCGTCATCAACTCTTGATGCAAACTTCCTTAAGGGCAAGTCAAGTGCAAAGACTTCAGTCCGCGCAGAGGCTTACACAGCCATCTCGAAGGAGCTAGAAGACAACGCAGTATGGGTATGGATTGCAACTCCATTCGAGTACCGCGTAGCATCAAAGAACCTAAAGAACTTCACAGCTCTTGCTACAGGTTCACTACTTCCATTGCGTTCAGCGTCACTGGGATAAATTAAATAGGGATGCGGTGCGCGAAACGAGGGTTCGCGCACCGCATCACCATTTCACATTGCTTTTATTAGTATTTGTATCCAATTAAGGAGATTATTCGCGTGCTATCCAGACTGGTTTCGTCAGTCTTTCTCACTCGCCTTGTGAGTGTGCTCACGACCCTTTTCGGAATCTCAGTTTTTGTGTTCATCGTACTTAGAGTGATTCCAGGTGATTCAATTACAGGATCCCTCGGTATCGAAACAGGCGCACTCAACCCGGAACAGATTGCAGCGCTCAAGGTCTATTACGGAATTGATAAATCACTTGTCGGACAGTATTTCTCATGGATGGGCGCTTTCTTATCTGGTGACTTCGGCTTCGCCTATTCCAATGGCGTATCAGTTCTCGAGCTAACGAAATCTTCACTACCCGTAACAATTCAACTGGCACTCTTTGGAACCATCCTTGGTGTGATTATGGGAATTAGCGTGGGAATGTTTAGTGCGAGCAAGCCTGGAAGCACACGCGATTTTGCTGGCCAGTTCTTCGGTCTCCTTGCACTTGCAGTTCCAGGCTTTGTTCTGAGCACCGCAATTGTCACAATTATGGCGAACGTCTTCGGATATTTTCCGAACGGTTACGAATATATGGCTCCATGGGAAGACCCTTGGATGAATTTTCAGCAGATGATGTTTCCAGCGTTAGTTCTGGGAATCGCAGTAGCTGCTCCCGTTATGCGCACAACGCGTTCGGCCCTATTGGAGACAGTAGATAAGGACTTTATCCGTACCGCTTATGGTAAGGGAGTTAAACACAAGGTAGTTCAGTTCAAACATGTTCTGCGCAATTCACTGATTCCAATTGTCACTATGACAGGTATTCAATTTGGATACCTTTTGGGTGGAGCGGTAATCACGGAAAAAATCTTTGCAATGCCAGGGATGGGACGACAGATTCTCGATGCTATTAATAAGCGCGAATATGCCACAGTCCAAAGTAGCATCATGCTTTTCGCAATCATGTTTGTAACTATCAATTTAATTACCGACATTATTTATCGACGCATAGATCCGAGAATCAAATGAGAGAGAAAACTTGGTTTTCCTATTACTTGAAGAGCACCAGCGGAGTGGTCGGTGGAGTTTTAGTTTTAATCATGGTGGTTATTTCACTTCTTTCTGCTTTTGGACTTACCCCACATGACCCACTTATTCAGGATCCAGTCAATGCGTTGCAAGGTCCGTCATCGCAGTACTGGTTTGGTACCGATCAATTCGGCCGAGATATTCTCTCTCGCTGCATGGACGGTATGCGCAGGTCTATGACCGTTTCAATTACTGCTGTTTCAATTGCCACATTAGTGGGTGTCTTCCTTGGTGTTGTCGGCGGATATTTTGGCAAAGTTCTCGATGTATTTGTGGTGCGCTTTAGCGATGTGATCTTCGCATTCCCAGCAATTCTTCTTGCCTTGGCAATTGTTAATAGCCTCGGTAACTCATGGATTGATACATCACTTGCGATCGCAGTTGTTTACACACCGATCTTCATTCGCGTCGCTCGCGGACCTGTATTGAGCGTTAAAGAGATGGATTATGTAAAAGCTGTTCGCATTTTAGGATTTTCTACTCCTAAAGTTCTCTTCAGCCACATCCTTCCCAATGTTCTACCAACCATCGTGATTCAGATTGCTCTATCTATGTCTTGGGCAATTTTGACTGAATCAGGATTGAGCTTTCTTGGTCTTGGAACACAACCGCCTGATGCTTCTCTTGGACTGATGGTCTCTGATGCTCAAGCACTTGCGGCATTTGCGTGGTGGACGCTGGCATTCCCATCGCTCTTCATCACTATTGCCGTGGTGGGCCTCAATCTTGTTGGCGATGGACTTCGCGATTCTCTAGATCCCGCACGGAGGAGTTCATAATGACAAGCCCTCTGATTGCAATCTCTGGCTTAACTGTTAGCACAACAGATGACAATCGCACTTTGGTTAATGATGTTTCATTTGATATCGCACCCGGAGAAGCCGTTGGCGTTGTGGGAGAGTCGGGTTCAGGTAAGACTCTGACCGCACTCTCGCTCCTAGGTTTACTACCGCGCGGCGTACATGCAACGTCAGGATCAATTACCTACGCTAGCAAAGATCTTTTGAATACCGATGAAGAAAGTTTGCGCGCAATTCGTGGCAATGAAATTGCGATGATCTACCAAGATCCAATGACAGCACTCAACCCAGTGATGAAGCTAGGGGCTCAGCTCATTGAAGTTATTGAGTCACACACTGGAGATACCAGTGATGCCGGCGATGCCAGAGAGCGAGTGCTTGCCGCATTTTCAGAGGTTGGAATTCCAGATCCAAAACGTGCTTATGACAGTTATCCGCATGAGTTTTCAGGTGGAATGCGCCAGCGCGTAATGATCGCGATGGCTTTAATACTCTCACCACAGTTATTAATCGCAGACGAACCAACAACTGCTCTTGATGTCACAATTCAGCAGCAGATTCTTGCGCTAGTTATGCAGGAACGGCGTAAACGAAATATGTCGATGCTTTGGATCACACACGATCTCGGAGTTGTTGCAAATCTTGTAGATCGAGTCATCGTTATGTATGCCGGAAGAATTGTCGAGATTGGCAGCGTAAAGGATGTCTTTACTAATCCTCAGCATCCATACACAGCAGGCCTGCTCGCATCGCTCCCTAAGGCATCAGATAAGAACCGAACGAGACTGGTATCTATTCCAGGTATTCCACCTAAGCCATGGACGATTGGCCAGAGTTGTGCCTTTAGCGCACGTTGCAGCAGAGCTGATGAGCAATGCCGCACCAACCTTCCAGTTCTTGCGAGCAACTCACATACAGAAGCTGCCTGTTTCCATTTGATGGGGGAGAAAGCATGACTCTTTCAATTACCGATGTTACAAAGCGCTACAAGATTCGTGTGACAGGGGCTCAAGTAAACGCACTTAATGGAGTGACTATTGATCTGCCCGCCAAACAGACTCTTGGAATTGTCGGTGAAAGTGGTTGTGGTAAATCAACTTTGGCGCGAATGATTGTTGGATTAGAGCAGCCAACGTCTGGAACCGTTACGTGGAATGGCGAACCAATCTTTGATAAAG
>JBILSO010000020.1:0-16424 GCA_044372065.1 Candidatus Planktophila sp.
TGATGATGTTGTCCACGTTGATGGTCGCATTGATCCAGCAAGTGACATGGAGACTATTAATACAGAGCTTGCGCTCGCAGATTTGCAGACGATCGAGAAAGCTATTCCGCGTCTTGAGAAAGAGGCAAAGACCGCTAAAGAACGTCAGCCAGTTTTGGAAGCGGTTAAGGCTGCAAACGAGTGGTTGCAATCAGGTAAGCCATTGTCACAATCTTCTATCGATCGCGAACTGTTGCACGAACTGCACTTGCTGACGGCTAAGCCGTTCCTCTATGTCTTTAACGTTGATGCATCAGAGCTTGCAGATAAAGATTTGCGTGCAAAGTTGCAGGCGTTGGTTTCACCAGCCCAAGCGATTTTCCTTGATGCCAAGACAGAGGCAGAGCTTGCTGAACTTTCTGATGAAGATGCGATGGAGCTTCTTGAATCAATTGGTTTAACTGAGCCAGGTCTTGCAACACTTGCTCGCGTCGGTTTTGATGCACTCGGTCTTCAAACATATTTAACTGCTGGTCCAAAAGAAGCACGTGCATGGACAATCCATAAGGGCGATACTGCGCCAAAAGCTGCGGGTGTTATTCATACTGATTTCGAAAAAGGATTTATCAAAGCAGAGATCGTCTCGTATGCAGATTTGGTCGAAGCTGGTTCCATGAGCGAAGCCAAATCAAAGGGCAAAGTCCGCATGGAAGGCAAGGAATATGTAATGGCCGACGGAGACGTCGTTGAATTCCGCTTTAACGTTTAATTACAAGATCGCTATGCTGATTTTGTAGGCTATTGCAATCAATGGGCACTGATAGACTGACGCCCTGCACTTCGCACGCAAGTGCCCTTATTTATGGAGTTTGTCCTCAATGTCGAAAAAACAAGAGCACCTCAAAGGCCTGCCAGTAAAGCATCGCGATGATCTTCGTAACGTTGCGATTATTGCTCACGTAGACCACGGAAAGACCACTCTTGTTGATGCCATGTTGTGGCAGTCAGGTGCATTTGCAGCCCACAAGGTTCAGGGCGAAGGCCAGGATCGCATGATGGATTCAATGGATCTAGAGCGCGAAAAGGGAATTACGATCCTTGCGAAGAACACTGCCGTAAAGCGCGGCAACACAATTGTTAACATTATTGATACACCAGGCCACGCAGATTTCGGCGGCGAAGTAGAGCGCGGACTAGAGATGGTCGACGGCGTGATCTTGCTCGTTGATGCATCAGAAGGTCCACTCCCACAGACACGTTTCGTATTGCGTAAAGCACTTGAGAAGAATCTTCCAGTTATCTTGTTGATCAACAAAGTTGATCGCCCCGACTCACGTATTGCAGAAGTTGTCGATGAGGCGTACGAACTCTTTATCGATCTCGGTGCAAATGAAGAGCAGATTGAATTCCCAGTTGTCTACGCATCAGCTAAAGCAGGACGCGCATCCCTGACACGTCCAGCAGATGGCGGAATGCCAGAAGAAGAGAACCTCGATGTTCTCTTCGACACAATCTTCTCTGCAATTCCTGCTCCGGTTTATCACGAGGGTGCACCACTTCAGGCACACGTCACAAACCTTGACTCATCACCTTTCCTTGGTCGTCTTGCACTCTGTCGCGTACGTGAAGGTGTTATCAAAAAGGGCCAGACAGTTACATGGATGAAGACTGATGGCACGCAAGAGCGTGTAAAGATTTCAGAGCTTTTGATTACTGAAGCACTAGAGCGCGTTCCTGCACTGGAAGCTCATCCTGGAGACATCATTGCTGTTGCTGGAATCGAGACGATTACGCTCGGTGAGACTTTGGCCGATAATGAAGATCCACATGCTCTGCCCTTGATTATTGTTGATGAACCATCTATCTCGATGACTATCGGTATTAATACATCTCCTTTAGCTGGAAAGAGTGGAAAACTCCTTACTGCGCGCCAAGTTAAGGGCCGTCTTGATGCTGAGCTCGTAGGTAACGTTTCATTGCGCGTTCTCAATACTGATCGTCCAGATACGTGGGAAGTTCAAGGTCGCGGAGAACTTCAGTTGGCTGTTCTTGTTGAAATCATGAAGCGCGAAGGTTTCGAACTTACTGTCGGTAAACCACAAGTAGTTATTAAGAAAATTGATGGAAAGATTCACGAGCCGATGGAGCGTTTAACAATTGACGCGCCAGAAGATTATCTTGGCGTTCTTACTCAATTGATGGCTCTTCGTAAGGGCCGCATGGAACAGATGGTTAACCACGGAACCGGTTGGATCCGTCTTGATTACAAGGTTCCTTCTCGTGGACTTATTGGATTCCGTACCGAGTTCCTTACAGAAACTCGCGGAACCGGATTACTACACCATGTATTTGATGGTTACGAGCCTTGGTATGGCGATATTCGTACACGTGCAACAGGTTCACTTGTTTCAGATCGAATGGGAACAGTTACTTCCTACGCACTTTATGGAACGCAAGATCGCGGAACAATCTTTGTTGAGCCAGGCGATGAAGTCTACGAAGGCATGGTTATCGGTGAGAACTCTCGGAGCGATGACATGGACGTTAACTGCGTTCGTGAAAAGAAACTTACGAATATGCGCGCATCAGGTACCGATGAATCAGAACGTTTGATTCCGCCTAAGAAGCTCAACATGGAAGGTGCCCTCGAATTCTGTCGCGAAGATGAATGTGTAGAGGTAACTCCAGCGGTTGTCCGCATTCGTAAGGTTGTCCTAGACCAGAACGAGCGCGCACGCGCGACTTCTCGTCAGAAGAAGGCGAACCTAGCTGCAGATAACTAGGCAGCCACGTTTTCCTGAGGTGCCCACCCTTTGTCGGATGGCTACGGTTAAATGGCACCTATGAAGTTGATCAAGCAGGAGCCGGAGCTCATAGAGCTCGGCTTTGACGATCAGCAAAAGGCAGCGATTGCACACCGTGGATCACCGCTTCTTATTCAAGGAGCTGCAGGTAGCGGCAAGACCACAGTGCTTATTGAAGCCGCACTCTCGCGAATTAACCAAGGTGCATCGTCAGATTCAATTCTCTTTATTACATTTGGTCGCGAACGGGCATCCGAAATTCGCGATGCAATTGCGATTCGCAGCAGCGCAACAGGACACGAACCACTAGCTCGCACATTCCACTCACTAGCGTTTTCGATCGTCAAGATGAAGAGCGGTGAAGATTATCGCGAACCAATTTTGCTATCAGGTGCCGAACAAGAAAAGTTTATTGCAGAACTTTTGCGTGGAGATGTTGACGACGGTTATCGCGAGTGGCCAGATGAACTACGTGAAGGCGGAGGCAAGTTAGGCAACCCACTTCTCACTCGTGGATTTATCCGTGAACTTCGTGACTTGATGATGCGTGCTAACGAACGAGGAATCTCACCAGATCAACTTTCTGCTCGTGGTGTACAACTCAGAGAAAAGTTCTGGCCATCTGCGGCTGCGTTTTGGAAGCGCTATGAAGGTGCGATGGATTTGGCATCATCCGGCGCTGCCGATGCCAAGATGCGCATCGATCCATCTGAACTCATTAACGCTGCCATCGCACACCTTCGCAATAACGCTGAACTACTGACATCTTTGCGTAAGAGATTTACAACAATTATTGTCGATGAATTTCAAGAGTCAGATCCAGCCCAACGCGCACTCCTTGAACTCTTGGCAGGTAACGATCTTCTGATCGCTCTCGATAGCAAGAGCGCTGTAGGACGATTCCGTGGCGCAGATCCAGATGGTGCTGATCGAGCCGCAGAAACTCTCATTGGCGATCACGGTTCAATAATTGTATTGAGCAACAGTTATCGAAAGCCAACACACCGAGATGCGGTGATGACAGCTACCTCGATCGAAGAAGCGAATTACATCGCCTATCACTGTAAAAGAGCCCATTTATTAGGCGGAATTGCCTACTCAGATATGGCGATCATCGTTAGATCTGGGGGAGTAAACGCGACATCAATTCGCCGCGCATGTATGCAGGCATCAATTCCAACAGTCGGTGAAATCGAAGCACTCGGCAATAACGCAGCGATCGCACCATTCTTACTTCTTGCGCGCATTGCAACCGATCCAAAGAAACTTACTCTCGCTGAGGCCGAAGAGTTACTCAGTAGCGAATTCGGTGGCAGTGATCCAATCTCGCTACGTCGCATTCGCAGATCACTTCTGGCCGCACGCGATGAAGACGATCTTCGCAGTGGTTCACAGATGCTCATCGATGCAATTGTTCAAGGTGATATACCAATCGAAGATGGCCTAGAACTCCATCGCGTGCACGCACTCTTATCGCATGCTCGTAAAGCACTTGCTCGTACTCACTCAACTGTTCACGATCTCCTATGGGCTATCTGGGATAACGCGGTCACAAGTGATGGAGCGAAGTTAAGTAAGGCGTGGCAAGATGCTGCGCTACGTCCAGGAACACGAGGCGCGGCAGCAGATCGTGATTTGGATGCAATGATCGTGCTCTTTGAAAGCGCTGCACGATTTATTGAACGTTTTCCAGGTGCTCATCCTTCGCTCTTCCTCAATGAAATCACGGATGAATTCATTGCAGCAGATGTGATCACAGCAAAAGGTGTCAGACCGGATGCGCTAGAAATTCTTACCGTTCATAGCGCGAAAGGTCGCCAGTGGCCCTTTGTGATTGTGGCCGGTGTTCAAGAAGGCACATGGCCAAACCTAAAGACTCGTTCGACTCTCTTGGGTGCAGAGCGACTCGTCGAGCGCGAGCGTCATGGCGATCATCTGGCAGAACGCGAACTTCAAGCGATTACCGCATCCTCACTTCTAGATGATGAACGACGACTCTTCCACGTAGCAACATCGCGTGCGACTGCAGATCTACTTGTCACAGCCACATCTCGCGAAGATGATGTGCCCTCACTCTTCTTCCATGAAATATATGAAGAAATACATGGTTTTTCAGCTGATTCGGTACAAGCAAAGGTGGTTGAACCAGCTCGCCCACTGACGGCCCCGGCACTTGTCGCAACACTCAGGCGCAACCTCGCATCCGCTAATTCCGAAGATGCAGCACAAGCAGCCAGACTTCTTGCAACCCTTAACGATCGCGGCATCTCACTTGCCAATCCAACATCGTGGGTTGGATCTAAACCGCTTTCAACTGATCGTTCTGTTGTTGCCGAAGGTGATCCCGTCTATGTCAGCCCAAGCGGAGCAGAACCTTTCACTCAGTGCGGTGTGAAATGGTTCTTCGAAAAGAGTGGCGGTACTAATGGCGATGGTGTTGCACAGCTTTTAGGATCTGCAATCCACGAATTTGCTCGATTAAAAGTTGAAAACCCTGAGATCACTCACGATCAGCTAGTAGAGAAACTTGAGAGCTCATGGACTCTCATCGATCAAACAGGTGGATGGTTGAGTGCTGCTTCTCTCAAACGAGCCAAGCGAATGCTTGAGCGTTTTGCGCAGTATCACAGTGAGGTCGAAAAGAAGACTGACCGAAGTGTTGTTGGCGTTGAGCTAGATTTTAAAGTGAACTTTGGAAATATCATCGTGAAAGGAAATGCTGATCGCATTGAAGTAGACGGTAATGGCAAGTACTTTGTTGTTGACTTTAAGACTGGCAAGAATCTCATTGGTCGCATCGAAGCCCTCACAAACTTGCAGCTAGCCTGTTATCAATTGGGAATTATTATGGGTGGGTTCGGTGAGAAAATTACAGGCCGCGAAACTTCTGGATCACACCTTGTCTATCTTGCACACGAGACCATCGATGTTGCTACTCGCGTACGACCAGTTATTGATCCTGATGAGGTGCGTCAGCAGTTGACCATCATCGGCCAAGGTATGTCAGCCTCCACCTTTACCGCCACAGTAAATTCGATGTGTCCTCGGTGCGTGGTTCGTTCATCGTGCCCGGTTCAGCCAGCAGGTCGGTCGGTGATCCAATGATTGAGAAATACAGTCCTTTACAGGTTGCAGCCCTTATTCGAAGCGTTGATCCGAGCTTTTATGATCCGACTCTAGAACAGGCGAAGATCATTTCTATCAAGACCAATCCATTTGAACCTGCAGTTGTGATTGCGGGCGCGGGATCTGGAAAGACAGAGACGATGGCTTCTCGTGTGATTTATCTTGTTGCTAATGGATTTGTAAAACCAGATGAAATCTTGGGTCTTACCTTTACCCGCAAGGCAGCTGGTGAACTCTCGGCCCGAATTCGTAAGCGCTTGCGTCAATTACAACTGGCGATGACTAAGGCCGGGATCGAAGTTCCATTTATGACTTTGGATACATCTGTTACCACCTATCACTCATATGCCGGTCGACTTTTAAGCGAACATGCAATCCGTTTTGGAATCGATGCAGATTCACAACCAGTAGGTGAGGCAGCGCTTTGGATGGCAGCTAACACTTTAGTGCGAGATTGGAACGATCCAGATTTTGTCTACGAAGGTGCACTCAACACTGCAATCGATGATGTTATGGGGCTAGCTTCTCTTGTTTTGGAACATCAAGTCTCACTTGATTCAATTCGCGCAGTTGATGAGAAGACTTTGGCAGAGCTCGCCAAATTTGGAGGCGGGCCAAATGAAGAGGTTCGCTCAGTCGCACGCACAGCACGTCAACGCATTGCTCTCTTGCCACTCGTTGAACGCTTTATTGAGGCAAGACGTAGCGAAGGAACTCTCTCATTTGATGATCAGATGTCACTCGCTGCAGATATAGCGATGAAGTTCCCAGATGTTGCAGTCATCGAACGTGGTAAGTACGCCGTAGTTCTACTCGATGAATATCAAGATACCTCGCAATCACAGGTTCGTTTACTCTCAGCCCTCTTTGGTAACGGCCATCCAGTCACCGCAGTCGGTGATCCATGTCAATCGATTTACACATGGCGCGGTGCATCTGCCGGAACTATTGGCTCATTCGGGGATTACTTCCCTAAAGCTGAAGGCTCTACAGGCAGCGAAATATATGAACTTTTAACCACCTTTAGAAATGATGAAGCGATCCTTGATCTTGCAAATGTGATCTCTAGTCAGGTGCGATCACTGGGCAATCTCAATGTTTCAGAGTTAACTCCACGTCCGGGTGCCGGCAAGGGCGATTTAGCGGTTGGTCTCTTCGAAACTATGGAGGCCGAGGCTGCGGCGATTGCTGAATACATTGCACCACTTTGGAGGGATCCTCAGCGTCTTGTTGAGACAAGTAAAGTTCCAAAAACTTTTGCAATCCTGGTTCGTAAGAGAGCACAGATTCCTGCACTGCAAAGCGCGCTACGCAACGCAGATATTGAATGTGAAGTTGTTGGTCTAGGCGGTCTTGTCCATGTTCCAGAAGTTGCAGATATTGTCGCGATGCTCTCGATTATTGGTAATCCAGATGCAGGTTCTTCTTTGATGCGCATGATGACGGGTCCACACCTTGCACTAGGTGCTGCAGATATCGCAGCTCTTGGCGCGCACTCACGAGCACTTGCTAAAGCATCATCGAGTGATAGTCGTTCCCTTGTTAAGAAGATTGTTGCCGGCAATCCCGATTCAGCAGAAGCTGATGATCAATTCTTAGGTTCTCTCATCGACGCACTCGATGACATTGCAAAGGCAGATCGTTCGACGTTTAGTTCTGTTGGCTATCAACGCTTGACTGAATTCGCAGCAGATCTACGACGCCTGCGATCACGGGCAAGTGGTGCAATAACAGATTTAATTGCAGAGATTGAGCGATATCTCAACCTGGAAGTCGAAGTTCTCTTGCGCGATGGAACACGCTCTGGCCGTCGCCATATTGATCGCTTTATGGATGAAGCATCTAAATTCGCACGCAACGGTGCTTCACTTAATGCATTCTTGCAATGGTTAGAAATTGCTGGCCGAGAAGAAGGTGGTCTTAAGGCAGGCGCGGCTGAGGCGAGTCGCGAGGCTGTGCAGATCCTTACAATCCATAGTGCTAAAGGTGCCGAGTGGGATGTAGTTGCTGTTCCAGGCTTGGCTGAAGGCACTTTCCCAAGTGATCACAAGGGCGATCCCGATAACTGGCTGACCAACGAGCGCCACATTCCATTTGCTCTGCGTGGAGATGGTGGGCAACTTCCGCTCTTTACATGGGGCGGCGTTACAACCAATGCCGATGCTGGAAAAGCAATCCGTGCCTTTAAGGATCAGTGCAATACTTTTAAAGAGCAGGAAGAGATTCGTCTTGGTTATGTTGCGATGACGCGTGCCAAGAGCCATCTCATCTGCACAACTTCGTGGTGGCGCGATGGCCAGAAGAGCACTAAGCCTTCATCAATCTTCGAACAAGCTCATACCGTTGCAACTGAGATAGGTCGCATTATTAGCTTTGATACTCCACCAGAAGATGGTGCGAAGAATCCTCTACGTGAAAATCCCGCTAGTGCGCAATGGCCGACAGATCCAATTGCAGATCGACGCGAGGAATTCAACGCACACATATCACTCGTTGATACAACTGCACCGATCTCAGCTGACGAACTAGTTCAAGCTAGCAATGGTGGAGATGAGATCGCATCTTGGGCTCGCGATGCACAAGCCATCATCAACGAATTCGATATCTATAAGAGCGCAGTATCGGCAGTTGCACTCCCTCCACGAATGGCAACATCAACTTTGATCGCACTCCATGAAGATCCAGAGGCTCTGGCACTTTCCATTCGTCGGCCAATGCCACGAGCTAGTGATGAGTTCTCACGACGCGGAACAGCATTCCATCTCTGGATTGAAAAGCACTTTAATTTCTCCACTCTCTACGATGAAGAGGATTTTGATCAACTCGAACCACTTGAAGCAGATCAAACGTTGGAAGAGCTCAAAGCCACCTGGCTGGCAAGTTCATGGGCTGATCTCTCTCCATATGCAGTTGAAGTAGCTTTTGAAACTGTGATTGCCGGTGTTCTGATTCGCGGCCGCATTGATGCTGTCTATAAAAATGGCGATCGATACGAGGTTGTTGATTGGAAGACAGGTTCGAAAAAGCTAGGAAAATCAGCTGCTATTCAGCTCGCCGTCTATCGCCTAGCGTGGGCAACGCTGGAAGGTATTTCAGTTGACGATGTCAGTGCTGCATTCCATTACGTTCCAACTTCGGTGACCGATCGCCCTGCCGATCTTATGAGCGAGGCAGAGCTGATTGCTCTTCTCAACCAGTTCAACGCCTAATTCGCTCACTTAGTTAACTAACTTTAACTACTTAATCTCCACCGAGAGCGGGAGATGGTCGCTAACACCAGTTGCAACTGTTGGTAAGTGCTGAGAGTTAAGTGATCCCTTACTTAAAATGTAATCAAATTGAATCTTTGCTCCCCAACTTGGATATGTTGCCTGTGTTGCTAAGGATTTCCATTGCGAGGCAACTACGGGGAGATTCTTTGGCAAGTTCAGATCGCCAATGATAATTGCAACCGTTCCTGTTGATTTTTCAAGATCTGCTGCCCAGCGCTTTAATTTTCTCAATTGGCGCAGATTAAATCCAGGCACAAATGAAAGATGGGTATTGATGACGGTGTATCCATTTGCCAGAGTTGCGGCCAGTGCCACGCGAGGTTCATCACGAATATAGATTGGGCGAACTTTTCCTGGACCACTTTCATCTCCTGGAATCAAAAGTGGCGCACCGACTGGGGAGTTACCAAGATCAAGGCGATGCCATTGCACCACTTCAATTTTGGATGCGATTCCAATTCCATAACTGCCTTCATGAGATGCTGAAGAATCAGCGTTGGTGATTATTCGCTGATCGCCGTCGCCTAACTTCCGCCAGGTTTCACCAGGTGTTCCGATGATGCATGGAGCAAATGCGAAATACTGTGCACCAATACTTGCTGCAATCTCTGCAATCTGATTTACATTCTCAGAACGCACGAGTGAGTAGTCACACTCTTGAACACCAACGAGGTCAGGTGCGAGCTCGGCAGCGATCTTCTGGCCAGCCTCGGCCAGCGATGTTGCGGCGGCACCCTTGGCTGCTGGCGGAATGGCCATTCCATGCAGGATATTCCACGAGGTAATGCGCATAGCGAGCAGGCTAGTACCGTTGCCCCTTATGAGCGCGATCAATAGCCAACCGTCACGAATCGACCGCGCCAGCCATCTGCGTGAGACCCCCGCAACGCTAGATCTCCTTTGGTCGAAGGCGCAGATTCTGCAGATTGCTCAGGGACGCATAGGTGCAGAGGGATATCTGAACGCGGATCGAGTTGCTTCACTGATCGGTAGTGGAGAATTTAAAGAAGGTTCTCGTTATTTTCTTGGCCTTGATGCAGTCACTGGTGATCCCTACTTTGCTTGGGATACACAGTGGAGCGTTGCCAAGAGTGATGAAGAGATGAAGGTTGGATTTACAACCTTGCGCGAAGTGGGTGCAGCTCTTTCAGATATTGATGTCGAGCTTGCGCTACATGCAGTCGCCTTAAGCAATTGGCATCGCTCACATCCATGTTGTGCCAAGTGCGGAGCACCTACTCGAGTTGATCTCGGTGGCGCAGTGCGCGTTTGCGATATCGATAAGAGCCAACATCATCCACGCACAGATAGCGCAGTCATTGTTCTAGTACGCGATAAAGATGACCGAATTCTTCTTGGACATCAACCTGTCTGGCCGGAGGGACGATTTTCATGTTTTGCAGGATTTCTAGAACCTGGTGAAACTTTCGAACAATGTGTTGCGCGTGAAGTTTTCGAAGAATCTGGAGTGAGCGTCCGAGAGATCAATTATCTTGGTTCACAACCGTGGCCTTTCCCAGCATCGATCATGATTTCATTTGATGCAGTGACAGATTTTCCTGAGACAGCGCGACCAGATGGTTCAGAGATAACAGAAGTAAAGTGGTTTACCCGCGATCAACTTCGAGCAGAAGCTAAAGCTGGCACCTTGTTACTTCCACCAACAATTTCAGTAGCGCGCAAGATGATTGAACGATGGTTGGGTGAGACTGCCCACGGTGGTGAAACATGGAGGTAACTCCAAAACCTGGTGGGCAAGAGCCAAGTCTTCGTGCAGAAGAGATCTTGGCAGCACTCGATGATGATCAACGAGAAGTAGCGCTAGCTACACGAGGGCCAGTCTGTGTAATTGCAGGTGCTGGCACAGGAAAGACGCGTGCAATCACACACCGCATTGCCTACGCTGCCGCAATCGGAACGATGGATCCCAGCAAAGTTTTGGCACTTACATTTACCGCTCGTGCTGCAGGTGAGATGCGCACACGCCTACGCTCGCTCGGCGTTCCAACCGTTGCAGCGCGCACAGTTCACTCCGCAGCGTTAAAGCAGTTGATCTACTTCTGGCCCACTGTATTTGGTGGCCGAACTCCAGATCTTATGAATAGCAAGACTCCATTTCTTACAGAGGCAGTTAACCGTGCAGATTTAACTGGCGAGATTCGTGTGACCTCTCGCGAGATTATGCGAGATATCGCAACCGAGATTGAATGGGCCAAGGTTTCACAGGTCGCCCCAATTGACTATCTTGATCAAGTTAATGCGCGCCAAATGAAGCCACGAGTCAAGGCAGAACATATCGCCGCAATCTATGTCGCCTACGAAAGCCTCAAGAAGCAAGAGCTTGCCATTGACTTCGAAGATGTATTGCTCTTGACCTCTGCCATGTTGGAGCAAGAGCGCACAGTGCGCGAGCGTGTTCAAGATCAATATCGTTACTTCACAGTTGATGAGTATCAGGACATTTCACCAATCCAGCAACGCTTGATCAATGCTTGGCTCGGATCTCGCAAAGATATCTGCGTTGTTGGCGATCCAGCACAGACGATCTATTCATTTGCAGGTGCAACACCGGTTTTCTTAAATACCTTTACCCAGCGCTTTCCAGAGGCAGAAGTTATTCGCCTGAGCACTGGATATCGATCAACACCTGAAATCACTTTTGCGGCGAATGCGCTGCTACGTAACTCATCGATGGGTCAGGAACTTACAGCCAGCAACGATCATGGCGTTCATCCGAGTGTTGATGGCTATAAAGATGAGAGCGGTGAGATTGCAGGAATCCTTACCCAGATCACGACGCTATTAAGTGAAGGAACTGCGCCACAAGAGATTGCAATTCTTGCCCGCACCAACAGCCAACTCAAAGGCGTTGAACGTGCGATGAATAGCAAGGGGCTGCCATATCAAGTGCGCAGCACTGAGCGATTCTTCGAAAGACAAGATGTCCGTGATTTTCTTAAGCAGGTTCGCCAGGCATCTGTGCTCCCTACTGAAGGTGCAACATGGATCGATGAATTGCGCACAATCGCACAGCCATATTTAACCGGTGAGAGCATCGATGGAATCGCAGCTCTACTTCATCTCGGCCGTGAACTCGATGGTGATGAAGGTTTTACTCCAAAGACTTTGCGTGGATTCTTACGTGAAGTAGAAGATCGAGTTACGCAAAACAATCCACCAACAATGCCCGTTGTCACACTCGCTACTTTGCATGCAGCAAAGGGACTTGAATGGGAGCGTGTCTTTCTCATGGGCGCATCTGAGGGAATTCTTCCTCTGGAAACCGGATCAACGGGAACATCTGACGCGGTCGTTGCCGAAGAGCGGCGACTTTTCTATGTGGGAATGACGCGAGCTAAGGTTGATCTTCACATTTCATATCGCGGATTGCCTTCGCGTTTTCTTCGCGAATCTGGGTTACTCACTAGTTCATAAGCGTGCGGCGCTCGAGTTATGCGAGTAATGGCAGTCAAAATTAATTTACTTGCGCCATGCACGTGGTGTGCTCTACCCTTACCCCTATGTCCGTACAGGGAGTATCAACACAGGTAGCAGTAGCTGCCGTGTTCTCCCATGCCCATTCACATCTAGCCACAGCTGCCGCTTCTAAGCGAACATCTTGGCCACGCGCATCAAAGCCAGCGTTTTATGCGGCTTTTTATGCCACAGCGGATGAGGCAACCGGAGGGATATTCGAGTAAATCGAAATAACCCAAACCAAGGGCCTCAAATCCGAAAAGGATTTAGAGGTCCTTTTTCTTTATCCAAAGAAAAATTCGAAGCATCAGAACCAGAACCACTCACCAGAGAAAGCAACCAACGAAAGATCGAGAGAGAAAGAGGGTGAGAACGATGACCGTTCTCTTCAGTGAACTGCAGGTACCAGGCTGGGCAGAGTCCGGCGAAAAGATTGGTCTCAACGATGTGACATTCACATATGACGATGCCAAGGCCTTTACCTTGCCATGCCACACATCAGATCCCGAGATCTTCTTCGCCGATGATGATGCGGTGATTGCGCAAGCGAAAGCGCTCTGCGGTAGTTGCCCTATGCGTAACGCGTGTCTTGATGGTGCGCTTTCACGTCAGGAACCTTGCGGTGTGTGGGGAGGACAGCTCATTGAAGATGGCATCATTATTGAACGCCGTCGTAGAGCAGGCCGTCCGCCGAAGGTAAGCGCTGCGTAAAGACGTTGCTGCTTAGTAACGCTGTACGAGTCAGTGCTGCGTAAGGTCAGTGCTGCTTACTGCTCGAGTTGTAACGGAATCGAGATAAGCAACAACGCGGTCGCTAGCGCGACTAACGTTACTGCGGCAATGATTGAACCGGTTTTTCCAAATCTCTGTGGCAGACCTTTGATACCGCTTGCATGATCTTGATCCATATCCTTGAGCACATTAAGGAAGTGCGCTGCCATTCCAAACAAGGCACCACCTAACCACATCCATGTGGGAGGCACTTTCTCTTGTGAGAAAGCCAGACATGAGGGGAGTATGGCAAATGCAACTGCATAGGGAAGTGGCGAAAAGATGTTGAATTTAAAGTAGAAGTTATAGCCAAGAGCCCAAGCAATCGCGAAAATTGAAAGTCCACCACCAACAAAACCAAGTGGACCGAAGAGGTTGATAACTAACGCTACTGGGATCATCACTGCTAGCCATGATTGCAAATACTTGCGAGTGATCAACCCGGCTACTAGCGGTTTATTCATTCGTTGATGAGAGAGATCATCTGCGTAATCGATTAAATCATTGCTCCAACCCACAATAAGTTGGCCAGAGAAAAAACCTAGAGCAATGACCAGAGCTGAACCTGGCTGCCAGTAGAGCTGTGCGAAGAAATAACTCAGCGCGGTGACAAGTAGTGATGGACCAAAGTGTGACGCTTGAGCGAGGCCAACAATGCGAGATTTCATCTCTACTTCTCTAAATCTTCTTGCGCTGACAGCGAGGACAGAAATGCGAAGAACGTGCACCGAAAACTATCCGCTTGATGAGTGCTCCGCAACGTGGACATGGTTCATCTTCTCGACCATAGGCAGATAGAGATTGCTCAAAGAACCCACTCTCGCCATTGACGTTGATATACAGATCATCAAAGGAAGTTCCACCTTTAGCAATCGCTTCGCGCATCACCTCGGTTGCAGCATCAATCACAGATGCAATTTTCTTATCTGAGAGATCGCAAGTCATCGATTCTGGATGCACTTTGGCGCGCCAAAGCGCTTCATCAGCGTAGATGTTTCCTACCCCAGACATGATCTCCTGATTGAGCAAGGCGGTCTTAATGCGGATATTGCGTTTTGCAATCTTTGCAATCGTTCCTTGGTAATCAAAATGTGGATCAAAGGGATCGTAGGCAATGTGAGCTGCTGATGTTGGAACTCCATCGGTGAGTTCTTCGACAGAGAGCCACCCAAAGGTACGTTGATCATTAAAGACGAGATCTTTGGTTCTTAGCGATCGTTTCAATTCAAACTGTGCGCGAATATGTTTTGCACGTGGGCGATCTTTCTCTTGAATCAGAAACTGGCCACTCATTCCAAGGTGTGCAACTAAGACAAATGGGCGATTGAGTGTGATCCAAAGGAATTTTCCGCGACGGCCTGTGCCTGTGATTCGGGATCCCCTAAGTGAAGAAAGGGGTGCGAGTGACTCCGCCTTGAGTGCTCGTGGATGAAGGTCAACTGCATTAGCGATGCGATACCCGGTGATTAAGTGGTGCAGGCCTCGGCGAACAGTTTCAACTTCGGGAAGCTCAGGCATTACTTTCCAGCCTTACACTTTTCAGAACAGTATTTAACGTTCTCCCAATCGCGGGCCCATTTCTTCCGCCACTCAAATGGAAGGCCACAGCGCTCACAGATTTTTGGAGGAAAGCCATTTTTAATCTTCGCCCGCATAGCTGGAGTTTAACCCCAACACTCCAAAGCGCACCTTGGTCCATGGATGGATAAAGTTCCTCTATGAAGTGGATCGTTGGAGTACTTGTCGCGCTGGTATCCCTTACTGCCTGT
Organism: Candidatus Planktophila sp.; assembly: GCA_044372065.1. Classification (GTDB taxonomy): domain Bacteria; phylum Actinomycetota; class Actinomycetes; order Nanopelagicales; family Nanopelagicaceae; genus Planktophila. The sequence goes on from JBILSO010000020.1 coordinate 15,199, forward strand.
GCGCAAACCTCAACCGTGGAGGAATCTTCTGCCTTTGAAGAATTAGCCGATGGCAGCTGCAACAGTGAAGAGAGCCGATTAGTTCAGGAACATGTTTCAGGACAGATTACCGCTCTATCAAAGGAAGATTGGGAGAGTGCATATTCTTATGCAGCCCCAGGATTCCAGGAGATAATCGGACTTGATCAATTCATCTTTGTTATTACTTCCCAATATCAGATGCTGATAAGCAATGAGAGCGTGAAGTATGGTGCTTGCGATATCGTGAATAAAGAAATTACTCAATTAGTAAACGTTACAAGTGAAAACAACCTCTTTGAACTTACTTACTCTTTGTCTCATGATGGTCAGGCTCTTGGTATTGAGTCAGCAACGACAGTTTTGAGAGAACCTCAAACGACAATCTAAAAGTCAACCTTCTATGTAGTTGCGGGTGAGATCTCGGGAAACCAGACCAACGCTTCATCGCGGAATGGACCCTCTGCTTCAAGCTGACAGAAGATTCCTGTTGTTCCCATAGTTACACGGTGGATCAATACATATTCGGCAGGAAGGTTGAGTTGGAATCCGATCTTTGCCGTCGGGTTACGTGGATCTCCGACTCGTGCACTCTGATCACGCAGCCAGTCACGAGAATATTTAAAGGTAGGAGTGCGCAAAGGTTCTACAAGCGGGACAAGATATTCAAGGACTAACTGCGGATCCACATTTACTTCAGGAAGAATAAATCCGTCCTTTTTAAATCCATCGTAGAGAGCCTGAGCGTTGTCATCGAGTGCGTTCTTTAAGAGATTTTTAAATGGCTCTGGGAATCCATTGGGCAAGCGATTGCAGGCACCGAAATCAAGGACTCCGATGCGACCATCTTCAAGCAAGCGGAAGTTTCCAGGATGAGGGTCGGCGTGCAATAACCCTGCACGATCAGGACAGGTGAAGTGGAAACGGGCAATATGCATTCCTGCAGCGTTACGTTCTTTCTGTGTTCCGCTCTTGATGACATCTGCCAAAGGCTTTCCATCGAGCCACTCGCTGACAAGAACCTTCGTCGTGGCCGCAACAACGCGAGGAATTGCGATATCAGGATCATTTTCATAGGCGGCATAGCAGGCACGTTGCGCCTCGGCTTCGTACAAGTAATCAACTTCTTCAATGATGCGTGCACGCAGTTCTTCCATCAGAGGTTTCATATCAACACCTGGAAGGACTAGTCCAAATATTTTTGAGAA
>JBILSO010000021.1:0-16392 GCA_044372065.1 Candidatus Planktophila sp.
CGATCTATCAAGCGCGCTTTAATCGTTATCTTCAGAACCGTGGAATTAAAGATACAAGCCAACAACATGTATGGGCATTTCTCGGAGATGGTGAAGTTGATGAGGTCGATACTCTCGGTGCTATTGGTCTGGCTTCACGTGAAGGTCTAGATAACCTCACATTCGTCATTAACTGTAACTTGCAGCGTCTTGATGGTCCGGTGCGCGGTAACGGCAAGATTATTCAAGAGCTTGAATCAACATTTATTGGTGCGGGCTGGAATGTAATCAAGGTCGTATGGGGTCGCGAGTGGGATCCACTACTGGCTCAAGATCGCGAAGGCGCACTTGTTAACTTGATGAATACAACTCTTGATGGCGATTACCAAACGTATAAAGCTGAGTCCGGCCAGTATGTTCGTGATAATTTCTTCGGTCGCGATCCACGTACAGCGGCTATGGTTGCAAGTTGGTCTAATGATCAAGTGTGGGGACTTAAGCGCGGCGGACATGATTACCGCAAGCTCTTTGCGGCATATACCGCTGCTATGGAGCCAAATGGAAAGCCAACTGTCATCCTTGCAAAAACCGTTAAGGGATGGACTCTTGGTTCTACATTCGAAGGACGTAACTCAACGCATCAGATGAAGAAGATGTCACTTGAAGATATCGTCACCTTCCGTGATCGTTTGGGAATTCCAATTCCAGATTCACAATTAGATAAGTACACACCTGCTTATTACCGTCCAGCAGATAACTCTGAAGAAGCCAAGTACATGGCCGAACGTCGTGCCGCACTAGGTGGATCGATTCCACGTCGCCGTGCGAAGTCAAAGCCGCTTCCAATGCCAGCTGACTCTGTATACGACAGCGTTAAGCGCGGATCAGGACATCAAGAGATTGCCACAACTATGGCATTTGTTCGTATGCTCAAAGATCTCGTCAAGGATCCAGGACTTGGTTCACGAATCGTTCCGATCATTCCTGATGAAGCGCGTACCTTCGGAATGGATTCACTCTTCCCAACAATGAAGATCTATTCACCACACGGCCAGAAGTACACAGCCGTGGATCGTGAACTGATGCTCTCTTACAAAGAATCAACATCAGGTGTAATCCTTCACGAAGGAATTAACGAGGCGGGATCAACAGCTTCATTTACTGCAGTAGGAACCTCGTACTCAACTCACGATGAACCAATGATTCCGATCTACATCTTCTACTCAATGTTTGGTTTCCAGCGCACAGGAGATGCTTTCTGGGCTGCTGCCGATCAATTAGCTCGCGGATTTGTGCTCGGCGCAACTGCTGGCCGTACAACACTAAATGGTGAAGGTCTGCAGCACGAAGATGGACACTCACATCTTCTTGCTTCAACCAACCCTGCGGTTGTCTGTTATGACCCAGCATTTGCATACGAAGTTGGACACATCTTCAAAGATGGCCTGCGTCGTATGTACGGTCCCAACAGTGAGAATATTTTTTACTACATCACCGTTTATAACGAGCCTTACCTCCACCCAGAAGAGCCTGCAAACCTCGATGTTGAAGGCCTCTTAAAGGGTATCTACCTCTTCCGTTCAGGGGAGCGCCAACGCAAGAAGAATGCGCAAATCTTGGCATCTGGCGTTGCAGTCAACTGGGCAACCAAAGCACAAGAACTTCTCCAAAAAGATTGGGGAGTTAGTGCCGATGTTTGGTCTGTAACATCATGGAACGAACTTCGCCGCGATGGTTTGGCTGTTGATCGTCACAATCTCCTTAATCCTTCAGCTAAAAAGAGTGCATATCTGACAGATCGCTTGAAGGATGCACAAGGTCCAGTCATTGCAGTAAGTGATTACATGCGTACTGTTCAAGATCAAATTGCTCCGTGGGTTCCGCAGCAATTTGCCTCTCTTGGTACTGATGGATTTGGTCTTTCAGACACTCGCGGTGCACTTCGTCGTCACTTTAAAGTTGATGCTGAGTCAATCGTTGTCGCAACTCTTGCTCAGCTCGCTAAATCAGGTGACGTGAAGGAGTCAGTCGTACAAGAGGCACTTAACAAGTACCGTCTTGATGACATCTCAGCTGCAGATCCTGGCAATACCGAAGGATCAGGCTGAGTCTTCAGCTATTCGTATCGTGATCAATCGCATCCCCGTCACCGATATCTCACCAACGGTATTTTTCGGTGGGGAGTTTGTGCCGGTAAAGGCGATTGCAGGCGAAGAGATTGAAGTCAGCGCCACAATCTTTCGTGAAGGACATGATGCTTTAGGGGCAGATGTTCTTCTCTTTGATCATAAAGGTGTTGAGGTATCGCGCACACGCATGCGTGATCACGCAGATGGTAGCGATCGATTTAGTACCTGGATTCGAGTTCCTGCACGTGGAGATTTCACTTACCTCGTTGAATCTTTCGATGATCCCTTCGCAACATGGCTTCACGATAGCGAGATTAAAATTCCTGCAGATATCGATGCAGAGCTATGCTGCGCAATTGGCTTGAAGATATTTGAAGAAAAACTCGCAGAAGATCCATCAGCAAAGAAACTCCTCTCCCCTGCCATCAAGGCACTTGGCGATCTAAAACTCGCACCAGCCAACCGTTTTTCACAATCTTTGACTGCTGAGATTAAGGAGTTTTTCGGCCACGATCCGCTTCGAAAACTTCAATCACGATCTCATTCGATTCCCGTTCGGGCAGATAGAGATAAGGCCCTTGTTGGATCCTGGTATGAGTTCTTCCCACGAAGTGAAGGCGCAACGGTTAACGCAAAAGGCGACATCACATCCGGAACATTCAAAACTGCAGCCCTTCGAATACCTGCTGTTGCGGCAATGGGTTTTGATGTTCTCTATCTTCCACCAATTCATCCAATTGGAAAGACCTTTCGTAAAGGCAAGAACAACTCACTCAATCCGATTGAAAGTGATCCTGGAGTTCCTTGGGCAATAGGCGGTAGTGCAGGTGGTCACGATGCAATTAATCCTGAGCTGGGCACAATGGCTGACTTTGAGAATTTTGTTGCAGTCGCAAAAGAGCAGAAGATTGATATTGCAATGGACCTTGCCTTACAGGCTTCCCCCGATCATCCATGGGTAGCGAGCAACCCGGAGTGGTTTACCACTCGCCCAGATGGCAGCATCGCATACGCGGAGAATCCACCAAAGAAGTACCAAGATATCTATCCCATCAATTTTGATAACGATTATCAAGGAATTCTTAACGAAGTATTGCGTGTTATTAGATTCTGGGTATCTAAAGGAGTTCTTATATTCCGCGTGGATAATCCACACACGAAGCCGGCAGCTTTTTGGCAAGATGTAATGTCAACGATGAATTCTGAAAATCCAGATGTTATTTTCTTAGCCGAAGCATTTACTCGTCCAGCCATGATGCATGCACTGGGCAAAGCTGGTTTCCATCAGTCTTATACCTACTTCACATGGCGCACATCAAAGTCTGAGTTAACTGAGTACGCAACCGAAGTATCTCGTTATACATCAGCGTTCTTCAGGCCGAATTTTTGGGTTAATACTCCCGATATTTTGCCGTTTCATCTGCAATCAGGAAATCCGGCGATCTTTGCCCTGCGTGCAGTTCTAGCGAGCACTTTGTCACCTTCGTGGGGAATGTATGCCGGGTACGAACTTTATGAACATCGCCGCTTTAAGGAAGGTGGCGAGGAGTACATGGATTCTGAGAAGTACGAGATCAAGATCCGTGATTGGGAGGGCGCTGCAAAGATGCAGGTCACTCTTGCCCCTTTCATCACAAAGCTCAATGAGATCCGTAAGAAACACATTGCCCTTGCTCGACTTCGCAACCTAGTCTTCCATCACTCCGATAACGATTCGATAATTGCTTACAGCAAACGTGAGGGGAACGATCTCATTTTGGTAACAGTGAACCTCGATCCTCTCAATGCGCAAGAAACAACAGTTCATTGGGATTTAGCTGCGCTCGGAATTAAAGATTCTCGCTTTAAAGTCACTGACCTTATTGACGGAGCACAATACGAATGGGATCCTCATTCATTCGTACGACTAGATCCCAGCCGCCCGGTTGGAAAAGTTGCTCATATCATGGCGGTGAATCTCTAGTGTCTCTCTTCTCGAAGTTCTTTAAGAAGAACCAAGAGAGTGCTCCTGCCGAATGTATCTCTCCTGTTACATTTCTAAACCCTCACTCAACATTAGGTGAGCTCGATTTTCATCTCATTGCTGAAGGTCGTCATGAAAGATTGTGGGATGTTCTCGGTGCGCACCTGATCCGCGATACCGATGGAAACATTATTGGTACAGCTTTCTCTGTATGGGCTCCGAACGCACGAGCCGTGAGCTTGATTGGTGATCATAATTTCTGGGACAGAAATACTCATCCCATGGTTCGACTTGGTTCAACGGGAATTTGGGAGACATTTATCCCGGGCATCGGCGTTGATACTCGGTACAAATTTGCTATCTGTACCGATTCTGGTTCATGGGTAGATCATGCAGATCCGCTTGCGCATGCGACAGAAGTTCCGCCATTAACAGCCTCCGTTGTTACTGAATCAACTTATGTTTGGAAAGATCAAGATTGGATAACAGCACGCAGTAACTTTCAGCCATGGCGATCACCAGTGAGCGTCTACGAAGTGCATCTTGGATCATGGAAGTTGGGATTAAACTACCGAGATCTTGCAGCTGAGCTCGTTGAGTACGTCAGCGAGCAAGGTTTTACACATGTTGAATTTTTACCCGTGACAGAACATCCATACGGTCCATCATGGGGATATCAAGTCACTTCCTTCTTTGCGCCGACTTCTCGATTTGGCTCCCCTGACGATTTCCGATATCTCGTTGACACACTTCATCAAGCCGGCATCGGTGTTATTCTCGATTGGGTTCCAGCGCATTTTCCAAAAGATGAATGGGCGCTAGCCCGATTTGATGGCACCGCGTTATATGAACATGCGGATCCTCGCTTAGGTGAGCACCCTGATTGGGGCACCTACATCTTTAACTTTGGCCGCAACGAAGTGCGTAATTTCCTCGTTGCAAGCGCGCTTTATTGGCTCACCGAGTTCCATATTGATGGTCTGCGAGTGGATGCAGTTGCATCCATGCTCTACCTCGACTACTCACGCGAAGATGGTGAATGGGTACCAAATAAGTTTGGTGGACGTGAAAATCTTGAAGCGGTAGCGCTATTACAAGAAGCGACTGCAACTGCTTATCGCACCCATCCTGGAATTATGATGATTGCCGAAGAGTCAACAGCGTGGGCTGGAGTTACTCGTGAGACCGCCTCCGGTGGACTTGGTTTTGGATTTAAGTGGAATATGGGTTGGATGCATGACACTCTGCAATACCTTTCGCATGAACCAATTCATCGTATATATCACCACAACGAGGTAACTTTCTCAATCTTGTATGCCTGGTCTGAAAACTTCATGCTTCCACTTTCCCATGATGAAGTAGTTCATGGAAAAGGTCAGCTTGTAAATAAATTCCCTGGAGACCGTTGGCAAAAAGTTGCAACACTTCGGGCGCTCTATGGATTCATGTGGGCACACCCTGGAAAGAAACTTCTCTTTATGGGTAGCGAATTTGCACAAAATGATGAGTGGAGTGAGAGTGCTGGCCTGCAGTGGTATCTCACCGAATATGACGAGCATCGACAGGTTCAAGATCTCGTTGCTCATATTAATCAGGAGTACAAAGGCCATCCGGCGTTATGGGAGAAAGATACAAACCCAGAAGGTTTCTCTTGGATCGTCAACGATGATGGTGCGGCAAACACATTGGCATTTACGCGATGGTCAGATGATCAAAGTCCGCTAGTCTGCATTACAAACTTCTCTCCAGTCCCTCATGAGCGTTATCGGCTGCGCATGCCTGCTGCCGGAGTCTGGCGCGAGGTGCTCAATACTGATGACCTCGCATATGGCGGTAGCGGTGTGAACAATCAATCATTTGCAGTCGATGTAGATACAGATCTCTATATAGAACTTCGTGTTCCGCCCCTTGCGACAGTCTGGATTGAACGCGTTTAAAGGTCTTTTGCTACACGCGACATGAAGGCCACTGAGATCAACATCAGGCCAGGAATGATCATCGCTATTGCGATTGATCCAGAGAATTGTGCAGTCCAGGCGATGATTGTCTTCACAATCAAGACAAGGATTGCGTTCACAACACCCATCTGACCGACAACAACAGCGCTCGGCTGAGTTGAACGCTTATTTGCCGCGGTAAAGAAGGTCGGAGAAAGAATTGCTGAAAAGAAGCCGCCAATAGAGAAACCGATGAGTGTGCAAATATACGCCGCTGTTTTGGAGTGATCTACCAACGCTGACGAAGCTAGGATGAATCCAATAAATCCGACACCACCAATGACGCTGCCATATTTAATCTGCCGTTCGAGTGAAACATACGGTGTGATTCGATGTTGACCCAAACGGCCAACAATCATGGCGGTGAATGTAAGGATGTAGGGAATGGTGGCAAGTGACCCACGTACGCCAATTGTCTCCTTGGCGTAAATTGCAGACCAGTCAGCGGTAGCGAATTCAACCATAATTCCACAGACCAAAGCTGCTGATACTAAATAATCAATTCGGAATGAGGTGAAGAGATCCTTAAATCCGAAATCATCTTCCTCTTCCGCACTTGGTTTAATCAATTCGGGGTCTAATTTTCTTATAAATCCTAAGATAATAAAAAATACAACTACGCTGAGAGCATTGATATGAAGAGCAATTCCAACGAACTCGACCATGAATCCAGAAAATATCGCAGTGGCGACAGCTCCCATCGTCCAGTAACCATGTTGGCGACTGAGGATCAGTTCTCCAGCTCGATCTTGAGCGTGGAATGCCTGAGCATTGAGAGCTATGTTAAAAGCGGAAATCGCTCCGCCGTTGATCATATTAACAATAATGAATACAAGCGCTGATTGCAGATGAACAATCACGCTAATTGATAGACACATGCTCAGTGTTGCAATAATCAAAACTTTCTTTGCCCCGAGTTTATGGACAAAGTGACCACTGGAAAGCATCGCAATAACGGCGCCGACCGAACCCAAACTTAAGTAAGTGCCAAATTCACCATTGGATAAGCCTAAGTTCGCCTTTACCTCCGGAAACCGAGGTACCCAACTCATGATCTGCACGGCGAAGAGGAAGAAGAGTATTCCTACATATTTCTTCTCATCTGAAACGCTCAAACTAGTTTTAGAAGAGGGCATTAGCAAGATCCGCTCTGGCTTTGATCACTCGTGGATCAGCTGGATCAACTAAAGAAAAGAGTTCGAGTAAGCGATTTTTAACTCGTGCTCTCTCCTCTCCTGAAGTTTCTTTTATCAAAGCAAGAAGTCGGATAAATGCTGGTTCAACACTTCCAGTTGCCACTTCCATGTCAGCCGCAGCCAGAGCGCTATCAATATCCTTCGGAGCACTATTTGCGGCAGCGATTGTCTTTGCCGGATCTAGACCGAGAATTCGAAGTTGCAGTTGCGTGTGCGCCAATCCTAATTTGGCATATGGATTTGCTGGCATGCGAGCAAGGAATCTCTTATATGCATCTTCTGCCTTAACCAAATCTCCCGCTTCGAGTGCTGCTAGCGCTTCAATCTCTTCTGGCTCGAGTTTTTCTTCAGGAGCCTCACCAATACCTTGCTCGGCTGCGATGGTAAGAAGTTTTGTAATCACTGACTTAATGTCATTTTCGGACATTGCCTCTTCAAAGAGTGGGATCGGCTGCCCACCAACAAGTGCGACTGCGTATGGAACTGTGCGTGCCTGTAGCGCGCCAGCAACTTCAGGGGCGGCATCAACATCAATACTTCCGAGTTCCCAGGTACCGCCATCTTCTTTATTGAGCTTGTCCAATGTCGCAAGGGTATCTAGTGACTGAGGTGCACGCGTAGTCCAACAGAGAAGAATGACAGGCTTGGTCATCGAAAGTTCTACAAAATCAGAAGCTAAATTTTCCTTTGTTACCGCTTTGCCAGCCGAGAAAGTTGGTGACGTTGACGAAGATGGCGCTGGTTTTCCGAGGGAACTTAAGTCGAAAGCTTGACCAAAATTAGGAGGAAGCGACATCTACATCAACCCCTGAATCTCGTCTTAATGGAAGCACATCGGCAATATAGGACAACGCTGCAAATTCTAGCCCGACATCGTGGCCGGCTTTCTCACTTAAATACCAGCGGTGCTCAAGGGCTTCATGGAAAAACTGCGCAGCCTCGATTCGACCCTGCAATTCAACTGGAATCAATGAAACGGTGGGATAGAAGACTTCATCGAGCCAGCGTTTAGCTGATACATGCATTGGAGGATGTGGGAGATTTTCACGTCCCCTGAAACGATCAAAAGACGCGAGTAAGCGTTTTGCCTGAAGCTCTTCAGTTTCAAGACCGACCAGATCGCGCAATCTATTTTGGTGATATCCAGCTTCAACAAGTTTAGGTTGAAAGAAAAGTTTCTTGCTATCACCATCTAGAGTCACAGAGACTTCTTCAACTGCGAAGCCCAAATCATGAAGCTGGCGCATGGCGCGTTCAACTGCGTGACGATCGTTGGGATCCAAGACCTGGCGCTCTTTAAGTGTGGCCCAAATTCTGCGATAGCGCTTCATCACAGCATCACTTGCTCGAATTGGATCCATTCCTGGATATAGCACTCCTGACAAAGAGAGATCTTCAAGTTCGGCTGCAACATTGAAGTGAGCAATCTCTAAATCATGCTCACGTTGACCATCACTTAAATTCTTTTGAAATTCACCCGTTTCAGCATCAACCAAATAGGCAGCAAAGCCCTCTGCATCTCGCCTGAATAGAGTATTTGAAAGTGAACAATCTCCCCACCAGAAACCAAGAAGATGTAGGCGGACCAGAAGAAGAGCTAGCGCGTTAGCCATCAAAGTAATGTCTTGAGTAGTGACATCTTTGCCACTAAGCAAAACACGATACGGTAGCGAGTACGGGAGAAAACGAGTTGCTAGCGCGCAGGGAAGCTCCTCACCGTTCTCATCAGTACGGCCCTCTATCACTGCAATTGGTTCCACGCTAGGCGCGCCTAAATGGGCAAGCTGGCGCAGTGCCTGATATTCCCGATTAGCAAACTCTGAGACCGTCTCTTTTACTGCATAGACTTCAGAATCGACATCATCCGTGGAGCGAACAAGTCGAACAATATGTCGAGAAATTCCGCGTTTTTCAGTGAGGCTGGGATCTTCCGGCCACTCCTCAAGACTGATCTGCCACGGCAATCCTGAGACGGATGCGATCTCCTCACCAAGTCCGGTAATTCGCAGCGCCATGCGCAAATTCTCTCATTAACCACGGGTGAAAGCCCGATCTATCAAGGGATCACACTTAGAATGGAGATATGTCACACTCTAAGCGAGAAGAATTCGGCATCGCAGGCGCACCAATAAATAGAACTAATCCTTTCTACTTTGGTTTCGTTGCAACTCTCGGTGCCCTACTAGCAATCGTTCTCTTGAGAGCGCTTGCCAGTGCAAGTCAGATATTCATCATAATTTTGCTTGCCCTCTATCTCGCCATGGGTTTAAACCCAGCAGTTGAGGCTTTAAGAAAACGAGGACTCTCGCGAGCAAGTGCCGTCGGTGCCATTTTTGTTGGAGTTCTTGCATTTGTTTCATTCTTTATCGCAGTTGTTATTCCGCCAGTTATCTCACAGGGTAGCTCACTCATTAATTCAGCTCCCGGTCTACTTAAAGATCTAGAGAGTCATCCACTCATTTCTGATCTCAACTCACAGTTTGGCATTATTGATACTTTGCAAACCAAGTTAGCTGAAGTCACCTCCGATGGATCACTGATCATTTCTGCATTTGGTGGCGTAATTGGTGTAGGAAAGACAGTACTTTCTGGTGCATTTACCGGGATTACAGTGCTGATCCTCACCCTCTATTTCATTATCGGATTACCTCAAGCGACTAACTTTGGATTGCGCTTTGTACCTGCAACTCGTCGTGATCGTGTATCAAAGCTCACCTTTGCAATCATCGCTCGAGTTGGCTCATTTGTTGGAAGTCAGATCGCAATCGCCTTTATGGCCTCGATTTTCGTCCTTTTACTCAGTTTTGCGTTAGGACTTCCATCCCCATTCGCTATCGCGATGATCGTTTTGGTCTGTGGATTTATTCCATTGATCGGCCATTACATTGGCAGCGCAATTGTGACGCTAATTGCCCTGACGCAATCTCTCCTCTACGGAGTAATTGCTCTCGTGGCTTACGTTATTTATGTACAGATTGAAAACTATGTAGTGACTCCGCGCATCATGAAGCGCGCACTTAATGTTCCGGGAGCAGTAACAATTATCGCTGCCCTCCTAGGAACATCTCTCCTAGGTCTGATCGGTGGTTTATTGGCGGTGCCTATCGCTGCTTCAATTATCTTGATTCTGGAAGAAGTTGTCTTCCCGCAAACAGATAAGAATTAATCGTCAATCTCTTGAGCAAGCGGCAATCGTTCTGGTGCAATGACTCGCGTGATCTCGGTAAGCACAATATGAACTGAAGGTTCTCCAACCCACAGGTGCTTTCCGCCATCGACTGCGATCAATTTTAAATGTTTTATCTTTGCAAATCTCTTTCGAGCCTCATCTGGTACCAAGTAATCATCAAACTCAGGTATGAGCGCTGTAATTGTTCGTGGGTCATTTACCCAAAAATCAAGATCTGACTCTCGTGAATACTTTAGAGGTGGACTCAGAAGAATCAGTCCTTTGATGCGCTGATTGCGAGCGTGACGAATTGCCAAATCTGTACCGAAAGACCAACCGCAAACCCAAAGCTCATCAATCTTTAACTGATCAAAGCAGTAATTGATCATCGCCTCTACATCGAATTTCTCGCTATCTCCATTGTCATAGACACCTGTACTCGTTCCCGCTTCGCTTGATGTTCCGCGAGTGTTAAACCGGACGATAGTAATTCCAGCCATTGCAGGAAGTCGGTTGGCAGCTTTCTTATAGATGTGTGAATCCATCATCCCGCCGCCTGCTGGATTGGGATGAAGCATCAGCACTGCCGGCGAAATACGCCCATCAATTGGTGAGGCTACTTCGCCTATGAGAGTCTGACCGTCTGCGGTTGTCACAGTAAACGGCGTGCGAATTGCCGGCAACACTGTGCTCGGACGAATTGGTTGCGACATAGTCTTTGTCCTTAGAAATTCTTCGGTCTACGATGGTGGCGCTTACTCCAACAGATGTTATGCCAATGACGTCGTAAATCTTCTTCACCATCACGCCATGCAACTGTATGCGGAGTTGCCATTGGAATGAGTTGGTCACATCCTGGACAGCGATATGGTTTATTGGCAGCCGATCCTGTGAGTTGTCTGACAACCCACAAGCCATCCTCATCTTCCACAAAACTTTGATTTGAGGGGTTTATCTCACGGTGCTCGTCGCCTGACTTACGCTTCTTGGGATAGTTACGGCGCGGACTCATATTCTATTTTCTCGCACTTTTGCCTCCAATGTGGCACAGTGACACTTATGAACCAGGTGATTGAGGTCAAAGGGCTCAAGAAGTTCTATGGAGAGCTCGCTGCAGTCAATGGCGTTGATCTGCACGTCCAGCAAGGTGAGATATTCGCCCTCTTAGGACCAAATGGCGCAGGAAAATCAACCACCGTCGAGATTCTCGAAGGCTTTAGAAGTCGCGATGGCGGGGATGTAAAGGTTTTAGATACCGATCCAGCTATAGGTGGACTCTCTGCACGCCAGTGGCGCAATCGAATTGGCATTGTTCTGCAGACAAGTAATGATGCGGGCGATCTCACCGTTGCCGAGAGCATCAAACATTTTTCACATTATTACTCCAATCCACGCGATGCAGAAGAGGTAATCGATGCTGTTGGATTGCACGAGAAGCAAGGCGCACTTGTTCGCACTCTTTCAGGCGGCCAACGTCGACGCTTAGATGTCGCACTCGGCATTATCGGAAATCCAGAACTACTTTTTCTTGATGAACCAACCACCGGCTTTGATCCCAAGGCCCGCCGTGATTTCTGGGCTCTGATTCGCACTCTGAAAAGCGAAGGTCGCACCATCTTGCTTACTACGCACTATTTAGATGAGGCTGAAGCTCTGGCAGATCGTGTAGCCGTGATAAACAAGGGCCAGATTATTGAAGTCTCAACCCCTGCCGAACTGGGTGGGCGTGCAACATCTCTTGCTCATGTCTCCTGGCGCGAAAATGGTGTGGTCAAAGAAGAGAAGGCTCCTCATCCAACTGCGCTTGTAGCTGAACTATCTGCACGCTTTGGTGGAGAAGTTCCTGAACTCATTGTTAAGCGTGCCACCCTTGAAGATATTTATCTTGAGATGATTGGAGGCGAGGATGAGTAAGAAAGATAAGAAAGTAGATCGCACTCCATCAACGTTGACGCTCGGTCTCTTGCGTGGAAATATCGAGATCAGACAATTCATGCGTCAACGTGAATCTGTTGTTTTTACCATCGCATTCCCACTTATCCTCTTGGCGATTTTCGGATCTGTTTTTTCAGAGTCAATCGCACCGGGTGTGACTTTTAGCCAATATTTTGTGGCGGGAATGATTGCCTCTGGACTTGTTAACTCAGGATTCCAGAATCTTGCCATCATGATTCCCATTGAACGTGAATATGGTTCGCTGAAACGATTGCGCGGCACACCCATGGCTGCCACCAGCTATTTCATCGGCAAATCGATACTCGTTTTTGTCACAATGATTATTCAGGTGATACTCCTACTTGCCGCAGGTGTGCTCTTCTTCGGCGTTGATCTACCGACTGATCCGTACAAGTGGTTTACCTTCACCTGGCTCATCATTTGGGGAAGTGCGGCATCAACTACCCTTGGTATTGCGTTCTCCGCCATTCCAAAGAGCGGACGTGGGGCATCTGCCGTTGTCTCCCCTGTTGTGATTGTTCTGCAATTTATCAGTGGAGTCTTCTTCATATTCACCCAGCTCCCTACATGGATGCAACAAGTTGGCGCACTATTTCCCCTCAAATGGATGACTCAGGCAATGCGCTCAGTGTTTCTCCCAGACTCATTTGCTTCTCAAGAAGTTGCTGGTCAATGGGAAATTGGTAAATCATTTCTTGTTATCTCTATTTGGCTTGTCATTGGTCTTATATTCTCACTTCGCACATTTAGGTGGAGTGATCGATGAGACGCACTGCCTCAATCTTTGGACTCTGCCTCGCACTTATTCCTGCGCAAAGTCTTGCTGCCACAATGACACCGACACCGTCACCGACACCGTCACCGACAGTCACAGTCAAAGCCAGCGCAACGCCCACGCCAAAAGCGACGGTGAAAGCATCACCTTCTAAGAAGGCGCCAGTGAAGAAAAAGAAGAATCCAATTGCTGCTTCGCCGTCGCCAAAGTGGCCACCAACTGGATTTAAGGTGATGGATGATGTTTATTGGCGAACGCCGTCTGTTGAAATAATGATGAATGTTGCTGCCGGTAATTCTGCGTTAACGAAAGCGATTGCGGCATGTAAAGAATACTCATGCGGTCGCCTGCAGGTGGCTTCGCTCATTGGTTGCGTCTATTGGGAAATTGATTCAAAGGTCATAACGCCTAATCCTGATATTGCAGGCTCATTCTTGACCAAGGGAATGTTGCGCACGCTCGCAAAGAAATCTCTTCCCAAAGAAGTTGTGACCTTGGTGCTACCTTCGGGTGAACTCTATTCAGGAACGATCGCAGTAGTCCCCATTGGAATTACATGCCATCAGGATCAAACAACTGAAATGGTTCCTAGCAACACCTACGTAAGCCGCTAGAGGTTAACGATTAGCTCCAGGAACCCAGAGTTGATCGCCGATCTCTTTATTTGCAATACGTGCAAGTACAAAGAGCAGGTCTGAACAGCGATTGAGATATTTAGCAGTCAAAGGATTTACTCCGCCGCCAAACGCATGAATTGCCGCCCAGGTGCAACGCTCTGCACGTCGAACGACCGTGCGAGCTACATGTAGATGAGCTGCCGCAGGAGTTCCTGATGGAAGTACGAATGAACGCAAGGATTCAAGTTCCGAGTTGTACTTATCAATTGCTTCTTCCAAATAGACAACTTGTGATTCTAATACGCGTAGTGGTTCAAATGCTGGGGCATCAACTACGGGCGTACAGAGATCGGCACCCACATCAAAGAGATCATTCTGAATTCGCACAAGTAATGCTCGGACATCATCAGATAACGTATCCGTTGAAAGGACGACGCCAATCGTTGAATTAGCTTCATCGACAGTTGCATATGCCTCTAGACGAGGATCGTTCTTGGATGTACGGCTCATGTCTCCAAGAGATGTTGTGCCGTCATCGCCAGTCTTTGTATAAATACGCGTGAGATTAACCATGGCGCTACCTTATAAGTAGAATGCCACTATGGCACCTCAGCAGGATCTTCATCAGGACGATCGCTTCCGCATCCAAGGCGGCGCCAGGCTGGTTGGAGAAGTCCACGTAGGCGGGGCTAAGAACTCAGTCTTAAAGTTGATGGCCGCCTCGCTCTTGGCCGTCGGTAAGTCAACAATTACAAATGTGCCAGCCATCGCCGATGTCGAAATCATGTCTGACCTGCTGCGCCGATTGGGCTGCACTGTCACTCATGAGAGCTCAACCCTCACAATAGAAGTTCCGACAAATCCATTACATCGCGCCGATTATGACCTCGTTCGCAAAATGCGTGCATCAATAAATGTTTTAGGACCGCTGGTTGCACGTCTTGGTCGAGCTGAAGTTGCTCTGCCTGGTGGAGATGCGATTGGTTCTCGTGGCCTAGATTTTCATATCAAGGGTCTTGAATCTCTGGGTGCAACTGCGCGCGTTGAACATGGATATGTGATTGCAGAAGCACCACACGGTTTAACTGGTGCTGCTATTTCACTAGATTTCCCAAGCGTTGGTGCAACCGAAAATCTCATGACAGCTGCAGTTTTAGCGCAAGGTGTAACAACTATCGAAAATGCTGCCCGTGAACCCGATCTCGTTGATCTTGGTGAATTCCTCGTTGCGATGGGTGCAAAGATTGAAGGACTTGGTTCTCCCGTCATCACAATCACCGGAGTTAAAGAGTTAAAGCCTGCCCAGCACGTCACGGTTACTGATCGCATCATTGCGGGCACATGGGCATTTGCAGCTGCAATGACACAAGGTGACATTACGATTCATGGCGCACGCGCCGATCACATGGAAGTCATGCTCGAAAAACTCACCTCAGCTGGCGCGATTGTTACATCCACGGCAGATGGTGTGCGCGTGAAGATGGAGCAGCGTCCAACTGCAGTCGATGTTGCAACACTTCCTTATCCAGGATTTGCTACCGATCTCTTGCCATTTATCATCGCAATGAATGCTGTTGCCGATGGAGATTCACTTGTGACTGAGAATGTCTTTGAATCACGCTTTATGTTCGTCAATGAACTCAGCCGCCTCGGCGCGCAGATCCATGTTGATGGCCATCACGCCTCAATTCATGGAATTACAGAGCTTTCGGGTGCTCCAGTTGAGGCTACAGATATCCGCGCCGGTGCTGGTTTAGTTTTGGCGGCGCTGGTCGCAGAGGGTGTTACCACCGTCGACGGAGCATTCCACGTTGATCGTGGGTACCCAGAGTTTGCAGAACAATTGCGCGCGCTCGGCGCAGATGTGACGAGGGAGTAAAACTCATGATTCCAGATCGCAACTTAGCTCTTGAGTTAGTTCGCGTGACAGAAACTGCAGCACTTGCTGCAGCGCCATGGGTAGGTCGAGGCGAGAAAGATCTTGCTGATGGCGCAGCGGTAAAAGCCATGCGAGCAATGATTAACACAGTCGATATGTCTGGCGTTGTTGTCATTGGTGAAGGCGAGAAAGATCAAGCTCCGATGCTTCACAACGGAGAACAAGTCGGAAATGGTGATGGACCGAATTGTGACGTAGCTGTTGATCCTATTGATGGAACTTCACTGACAGCCCAAGGAATGAATGGCGCAATCAGTGTGATCGCGCTGGCACCTCGTGGCTCGATGTTTGATCCGCAGGATAGTTTTTATATGAACAAAATTGTTACTGGCCCTGAGGCAGCCTCTGTCATCGACATTACCGCCTCCGTTGCGCACAATATTGCAGCGGTAGCAAAAGCCAAATCACTCAACGTCAGCGATATCACCGTCGTAGTTCTCAACCGTCCTCGCCACCTTGGACTTATTGAAGAGATCCGTGCAACCGGTGCCAGAATTAAATTGATTCAAGATGGAGATGTTGCAGCTGCGATTGAAACAGCGCGACCAGATACCGGCATTGACCTACTTATGGGAATTGGTGGCACTCCTGAAGGAGTTATCACTGCCGTTGCAATGATCTGTTTAGGTGGTGCGATACAAGGTCAGCTTCATAAAGATGGTGTTACTGAGG
>JBILSO010000069.1:0-5328 GCA_044372065.1 Candidatus Planktophila sp.
TGACCAGTCTCTCTGGGAGCAATCAAGCGTGCATAAAATCATTAGGCATCTCCGGTATCACTATTGGAGTTGATTCAGGTACCTACAAGGGAAGTAAAATTACGGCCTACTGGATTGCAACAGGCACTTTTGAGCGCGGAGCAGTTCTCGTATCACCTGGGTGTAACAAGATAACTTTCGTAAAGGAGTAACGATGTCGATACGTCGTCGCGGCCTTGCCCTCTCCCTCGCGACCTCACTCATCGTTGGTCTTTTGGTTGCTCCTTTTGCAACATCCCAAGCTAACGCCGTTGTATTCGGTGAAGAAGTTCCTGAAGCAAGTACGACTGCGCCTTGGGTTGCATCAATTTGGTACACCAAAAACATTAGCGAACAAGCTGAATTCATCTGTACTGGTTCGTTGATCCGCGCAGACATTGTTATTACAGCAGCACACTGCACATTTGATAGAGGCTTCTACTGGGTCAAGCTTGGCTCAGACACACTCGATAGCGATTCACCTCTCCTTGAAGTTTCAGGAACTTGGCGCGATACGCGATATAGCAAGAAGACAATTACTAACGACTTAGGACTTCTCAAGCTCACCAACCCAGTTACTAACATCAGGCCGGTATCTCTTCCAACGGTTGCGCAGATCGCAAAAGTCAGCAAGCTCACCAAATTTAGAATGTACGGTTGGGGCCAAGATCAGAACGAAGAAGTTGCGAAGTTTCTGCGCACCGCAAGCCTTGATCTACAAGATGCTGCAGCGAAGCGTGCCTACGGAAGTGGATTCAAGCCCGAAGTAATGCTTGCAAGTGGGCGCTACATCAAGGCAGAGAAACTTTACGCCGGTGGTTGCAGTGGCGATTCAGGTGGCCCACTCATGGGTGTTGTAGATGGAAAACAAGTTCTCGTTGGATTAACCAGTTGGGGATCTGCTCAAGGGTGTGATCGCGGTAAGCCAACAATCTTTACTCGTGTGACCTATTACTTAAAGAATATTTCAAATGGAATCGTTCTCGTAACAAAAGCTGCCAAAGAATATAACCAAGCCGCACCAACAAATATCGTGCCTGCCTCAATTACCGGTACTGCTCGCGTTGGGGCCACACTCACCTGCGATAAGGGCACATGGTCTGATAACACTGTCGATTTTGATCTGTATTGGTCATCACCTTCGCGTATTTCAGGCGAACGCAGCACCTCAGTTCTGGTCACAAATGAAGATGCTGGACAGACATTTACCTGTCGAGTTTTCGGTAAGTCACGTACAGCTCAATTGCAGGTTGAAAGAAAAGTCACTATTCCTACAGCTCCGATTCTTGAAACTCCACAAACAATTACAGGTATTGGATCAACGGCCCCAAAGGTCGGCACAAATATCTCCTGTTCAAATGCAACGTGGCGTAACAATGTAGAGACCACACTGCGTCCTCGTTGGTATGTCGGCAACATGTACTCACGTGATCAATTGAGCTCTGGTACAACGCTGGTTGGTGAAGGAACCACGCTGATTCTGACAAAAGAGATCATCCTCAAGGCACTCAACAAATCAATTCTCTGTGAATCCGGCGTTACTGGACCTGGCGGAACGCGTGTAAACATCGTCAGCGTATCGATGCCATTCATCGGTTCACCATCCCCATCTGTAAAGATCGAGGGTCTGGAAGCAAACGTGACTCCATCAGCAGGACAGATCGTTACATGTCTTGTCGATCAGCCTGATCAGTACGAATCGATCAAGTACGAGTGGACGGTGCAAACCTACTCTTGGTCAAACTCAGCCACCGCGCCAGTAGTTGGCACAACATCTACTTTCGTCTTCAATCAGGCAAATATCTTGACCAGTGTTCGCAAGTATTTGCAATGCAAAGTCACCGTTACAAATCTTGTTGCAGAAGGCACTTCCGCTACACAGACTTACGTTAAGGAACCAACTGTTCCAGATCGTTTCATTGTCGATATCAAGGGACTAAATTCCCAATCAATTCCTGATAATCAGATCGCAATATGCGACATTCGCAAGCTCGTAGGTGACGAGAAGGCGACCTTTACTTGGGGAATCATCTCAAATTCATACTCATCTACCTTTGAGACGATTTTGGGAGCAACTCAGAATTTAATCTTTACCGGTGATGTCTATGACTTAGCTGTCGGCAAGAGACTTACCTGCGCCGTTGAAATCAAGAACAGTTTGGGCACAGCCACTGCCAGCGATGATGTTGTGCTCGAAGTTCCAACCGTTCAGCTCTATGGCAAGAACGGTCACTACTACCAATTTATCTTCGACAGAATTCCATGGCAGCAAGCACGCACCAATGCTCTTGCCATGTCATATCTTGGTATGCAGGGATATCTTGCAACACCAAACACTGCCGCTGAGTTCGAACTTCTCCGCAGGAAAGCTGGCAACTATAGCTTCTGGCTCGGAGTAAGTGATTTACAACAAGAGGGTTGCTGGAGATATACAGATGGGCCAGAGGCGAACACTGCTTTCTATGCAGCTCCTGGCACCTCAAATTGCGCAGTGAGTGCTGGTTATTCCAATTGGGCTGCAGGTGAACCAAATAATGCTTACGGCGGTGAAAACTGGGCGATGGCAGAATCAAATGGTCTGTGGAATGACGGACCAATCGATACTCTCAGTAATTCTCGATGGGCATGGGCTCTGGGTTATGTCGTTGAATTCGGTGGACCGGTTGTACCTCTTGCAATCACGGCTGGTAGCCCAGCAGCTGCACCAAAGATGAACGCAACAGCGTCTACATCAACTGGATTTACAACAGCCTCACAGACTGTCACTACAACATTTACTCCTGATCGTTTTACTAATGCTAACTTTGCAACCGCGCGCATCGCTATCAAATTGCAAGGACCTACAGGATTTAGTGCAAGTAATTACCTTCCAACGCTAGCAAATAGCGGTGCCACTCGCGAAACCAATAATCCACTCGGTGATTACTCATGGGCTACAAACCCTGGAACATCAGCTTCGATTAACTTTAGCTTCGTCTCATTGCCACAGGGCCGTTACACCATGACAATCGCAGCGCAAGATGCTGCAGGAGCGATCATTACTTCAAATGCAATGACATTTGATGTCTTTGTAAAGGTTCCAACAGTGACCGCAACTACTGTTGCAGGCAAGATTGATTCGATCGCTCTCTCTTGGATGGCACCATCACAGACCGCAGGAATTACTACCTACCTCGTTGAGTACAGCAAGGATGGCAATACCTGGACAACCTTCACTCGCCCAGATTCAACCGTTACAAATACAACGGTTACAGGGCTTGAAGCAGGCACTGCATACACATTCCGCGTAACCCCGAGCATCGGTGCTTCAGTCTCTGCCGCTGCAGCTACCGCTTCAAATAGCGCAACTACAAACTTCCAGAAGGTCACCAACGCTATCGCGACACCTTCGACTTCCATCTTCTCAACCGTCAACCTTTCCTGGTCTGCTCCAACGATCACGACCAACCTTGATAACTATCAGATTGAAGTTTCAACTGATGGAACAACGTGGGTCGTCTTCGAGCGCACTGCATCAACTGCTACAACTGCAAGCGTGACAGGGCTTACCTTCGGAACTTCATATCGATTCCGCATCACTCCAAGCTTTAGTGCAGCACTTGAACTCACCGGTCAGGCAACAACGGCTGCCATCATTACAGGAAGCCCAACCGTGTCCAATGTTGTGGCATCGAAGGTTGCGCTAAGCAATACCTCGCTTGCCCTTAACTGGAACGCACCTGCGATGACATCAGGTCTTGCAACCTACAGAGTTGAAGTTTCAACAGATGGCACAACATGGTCTGAATTTGTCCGCGCCAACAGCACGGTCACTTCAGTAACAGTCACGGGTCTGACTCCAGGTACTTCATATCGATTCCGCGTCACCCCAGTGTTTACCGGCATCACACCTGATTCACGATTTAGCGCAACATCTGCAGCGCTGACCGTCAACTTGTATGCCATCGCATATTCACAAAATGTCTTGCAAGATGCACCCGCTTATTTCTTCCGTATGAATGGCGTGCTCGCAAACTCTGGTTCGACCGCATTGACGCTAAACAGCAATTTGTGGCTCGGTTCTTCCTCCTCAGTGCGCACGACAGGCGGCGTTACTGATGGCTTTGTCTCGGGCGGAAACAACAACTCTGGCTTCTACCATCGCCAGGTAAACGACCTTTTCTCAGATTCAGTATTCACAATCTCAGGTTGGGTATATTCAAATCGAGTCGGATCAGCAGAAAACATTTTCTATGCAGCCAATGGTGTGAGCTATTTGAGACTTTCGCTAAACCCTGAAGGAACAATCTCTGGAGAATTCTCACGCTCAGCATCTGATCGTCGCGCAATCGTGACAGCAGCCCCTCCTGCTAACGATCTTTACAACGGTAAGTATCATCACTTCGCTTGGGTTGCTAACGGTGCAACACAGAGCCTCTACATCGACGGTCAACTTGTAGGTCAAGCTGCGACAGATGCCATCAACATTGGAACCAATGCTGATATTCACTTCGCTCGCACGCTCTCGTACCCATCAAATAAGTGTCTCGGCTCAGACATACTTTGCCCAGTTACTTATCAGGGTTCTTGGGCATCACTTGATGAAATTGCGATCTTCAACTCAGCACTCGATGCAGCTGTTATCAGCCGACACCATGTAGCTGGGCGTGAACTACTTCCTTAATCGTTAGCGCTTGAACTGCTTCAAGAAGTCAGCACCCTCGGCACACCACGACTGAAAGAATCCCTTTGCGTTGCGACTCATATCTTTCATTTCATCTTTCATTTCGCTCCACTGCTCATCAGTCATGCCAGCCAGTGTTTCATCTCGCCCATCGTATTCGCCGACCTTATGTTGAGCCATAGCCAAGAAGAAACGTGTTTCTGTATGTCCGGTTCCTAGGTTTGGTTCCCAGATGGCAATAGCGTCGCCAAGTTTTGCACCGGCGCCTAATCTGGAGAGCGCATAATTTGATTCAGCGTTAGCAATTTCAGACCAGACAGTCTTCATCGCATAATCACTGGCCTTCATCTTTCCACTTCTAAAAGCGTCAATTGCTGGACCCTTTGCTTGTTCAAAGCCATCAATAGCTTCTTGGCATTTCCCTTCCAACAAGAGATGCCATGTATATGAACCCAGAGCATTTGGATTTCCCAACATTGCTGCGTCTAAATAACAATCAAGGGCGAGTTCCATCTCACCTTCTTGGCTAAATCGATCACCTTCCGATTGCAGGGCGATACCCATACGTGAACAGTGATAAGCCTGTGGAATAAAGCCCGGCTCGATGCTACGAATAACTTGCGCATCGCGGCGTTGGTATTCACCGA
>JBILSO010000022.1:0-16142 GCA_044372065.1 Candidatus Planktophila sp.
AAGATTAATTCTTCTGAACCAATATTCTCGATTCTGTGCGCGACACCTATTTCGATATCAATTGAATCACCAGCTGACATTTCAAAGCTGTCACCATCTAAGGTAATTCGCGCATCACCTGCGACGATAAACCAATGCTCTGCTCGCTGTTGATGGCGCTGATATGAAAGACGCTTTCCAGGAAGAACGTAGACATTCTTTACTTGGTGAACAGCGGAAGATGAGAGAACTTCATAGCCACCCCATGGACGATCTGAACCAGTGTCAGCCACGTTGCTATTCCTCTCACTTCGTAGAACTTTTCTAACTCTTACTTCGTGGAGGTGGAAACGGGATTTGAACCCGTGTAGAGGGATTTGCAGTCCCTTGCCTCGCCTCTCGGCCATTCCACCACGAACCACTTCTTCACTTACGGATAAAGAAACGCCGCCCATCAAAATGAACGGCGCCCAATCCGAGCGGACGACGGGGTTCGAACCCGCGACCTGAACCTTGGCAAGGTTCCGCGCTACCAGCTGCGCTACGTCCGCATTTACTGCGGAGGCAAATCTAGCGCAGGCAGGGCCGATGCGCCAAAGCGCAGCCTTTTCTGCGTAGCCTTACCCCATGTTCGGTCGCGATTACCAATTCTGGATGGGCAATCGCCATGCCACGAAGATGCAGAAGTACACCGATGACCCTTCGTGTTTGGAAGATGGCGGTTTCTGGGCGGTCCTCGTTACCTTTGAAGGTCAGTACCACTTTGCGAAGTTTAAGAAAGTTCAAGAAGCGCCATTCCCTGAATCACCGTGGTCGGTTCTAGAAAGACCTTGGCGAACTTCGCTCCAAGAGCTGGATTACATGAGTTATGTCCATGCGGTTCGTGAAGAGATATCTGCAGGTTCTGTCTATCAAGTGAATGCGTGCAGGGAGCTCTCTCACATTATTGATCTTAAGAAGCAGAAGTTAACAGGGCTCTTCGCACGCATGCAGTATGCAAACCCAGCGCCCTTTGCCAGTTATCTGAAGATCCCTGGATTTGAAATTGCGAGTGCATCACCTGAAAGATTCCTCTCTCGCGATGGAGAACGGTTGATCACCTCTCCCATCAAAGGAACTATTCGATGGGATGAGGAAGATTTTGGCGAAAAAGATAAGGCTGAGAATCTGATGATCGTTGATTTGATGCGCAATGACATTAGTCGCATAGCTCAAGAAGGTAGTGTTGAGGTGAGTGAGTTATTCAGAAGAGAGAAACATCCTGGTCTCACACATCTTGTCTCTGATGTTCAGGCGAAGATTAAAGATGGAACCTCGTGGGCCGAGATCCTTGCAGCAACAACGCCGCCAGGTTCGGTCAGTGGTGCTCCAAAGAGCGCTGCACTTTCAATAATTGCTGAGCATGAAGTTGCACCACGTGGGCCTTACTGTGGCGCTTTGGGGTGGATTGAAGGTGATCGTGCAGAGCTAGCGGTTGCGATCCGCACATTCTGGAATACAGGCGACGAGTGGTTGCGTTTTGGAACTGGTGCAGGAATCACATGGGGGAGCGAGCCAGCGCTCGAGTGGGAAGAGACTCAGCTCAAAGCTCGTAATCTGATTTCGATTGCCGGTGGCACTCTGTGAAAATTTGGGTTGATCAGCAATTAGTTGAGGACTCTTCTGCGTATCTAGATGAGAACAACTGGCCCCTTGGCACTGGGCTTTTTGAAACATTGAGAACCGAGAATGGATCTGTGCAGTTTTTGGCAAGACATATGCGTCGTGTAATTGCGAGTGCTCGAGTACTTGATATTCCCATTCCAGATGAGGATTTGATCGCAGGTGCAATCGATGAGTTATTGGTCGCAACGCCACATGATGTTGGAAGGCTTCGCTTGTCTTTCTTGAGCAACAGATTCGTCGCAACGCACGAGGCCTACGTCTCAAACAATGTCCCGCTGAGGGTAATCGTAAGCAAGGAATTCAGTTCTACTGTTGGCCGTCAATATAAAGTCTTTCCATATTCAGGACGCCTAGGTCTCTTGGAAGAGGCGACAGTTGCCGGTTGCGATGAAGTGATTCTGATCGATCAAGAGGATCGAGTCTGCGAAGGTGCGGTTTCAAATTATGCATTTCGTATTGATGGTCAATGGAGAACTCCACCAATAACTGCGGGAATCCTGCCAGGAGTAATTCGGGCCATTGCAGTAGAGAAGTGTGGGGTGGTCGTGAGGGATGTCTCACGAACTGATGCAGTCTCTTGTGAGGCAGCAATAGTGATGAGTTCTTTGAAGATAGCTCTTCCAGTTGCCTCGATAGATGGGCGAACTCTGGCTATTGATTCTGATGTGAGCGATATCTGTAGCAAATTACGCCAGTTGACCACCGCTCATTAGGTAGTCTTAGCCCATGGCAACTATTGCAATCACGGTAGACGGTTCTGCGCGCAGCGTTGAGTCAGATCAACGCCCAACCCATATCTTCGCCGAAGATAAGACGATTGTCGTTGCCCGCGTCAATGGAGAACTTCGCGATCTATGGACTGAACTAGTTGATGGAGATGTTGTAGAAGGCGTTTCCATCTCATCACCCGATGGACTCAATGTCCTGCGACACTCAACAGCTCACGTCATGGCCCAAGCTGTGCAGCAAGTATTTGCACAGACCCGATTGGGTATCGGTCCGCCAATCAAAGATGGTTTTTACTACGACTTTGATCCTGAGCGTCCGTTTACTCCAGAAGATCTTGAAAAGATTGAATCTGCGATGCGTAAGATCGTCAAAGATGGGCAGCGATTCAAGCGTCGCGTCACAACTGAAGCAGATGCTCTCAAAGAGTTGAGTCACGAGCCGTACAAGTGCGAACTTATTGGACTCAAATCTGGTGCTACCGATGAGACAAGTGTTGAAGTAGGCGGAGCCGAGTTAACGATTTATGACAACCTCGGACGCGATGGAGAACCCGTGTGGTCTGATCTATGCCGCGGACCTCATCTGCCTTCAACGAAACACATTCCTGCTTTCAAATTAATGAGAGCGGCTGGAGCCTATTGGCGTGGCTCTGAGAAGAATCCAATGTTGCAACGAATTTACGGAACAGCATGGCCATCTCAGGATGAACTTAATGGACATCTTGAGATGCTTCTTGAGGCTGAGAAGCGTGACCATAGAAAACTTGGACAAGAACTCGACCTCTTCTCATTTCCCGAAGAGATTGGTTCTGGTCTTGCGGTATTTCATCCAAAGGGCGGAATCATTCGTCGTGCGATGGAAGATTATTCTCGCAAGCGTCATGAAGAAGAGGGCTACGAATTCGTCTACTCACCACATATAACCAAGGCAGCGCTCTTTGAAACATCAGGCCACCTTGAATGGTATGCCGAGGGCATGTATCCACCAATGATTCTTGACGAAGAGCATCATGCAGATGGCACCATCAAGCGTGCGGGCCAGCAGTACTACATGAAGCCGATGAACTGCCCATTCCATAACCTAATTTATCGTTCACGTGGTCGCTCCTACCGTGAGCTTCCGCTGCGCCTCTTTGAATTTGGAACCGTTTATCGGTACGAAAAGTCCGGTGTACTTCACGGAATTACACGCGCACGCGGATTTACTCAAGATGATGCGCACATTTACTGCACCAAAGAGCAAATGCTGGGCGAACTTGATTCCCTTCTGACCTTCGTTCTCAATCTCTTACGTGACTATGGGCTTGAAGATTTCTATCTAGAACTTTCAACCCGCAATCCTGAAAAGTCCGTTGGATCTGATGAAGATTGGGAAGCGGCAACGGATGCTCTTCGTAAAGCCGCTCTTGCTCAGAACCTTGAGCTCATTAACGATGAAGGCGGCGCAGCTTTCTACGGTCCAAAGATTTCGGTCCAAGCTAAGGATGCAATCGGACGCACCTGGCAGATGTCCACCATCCAAGTCGACTTCCAATTGCCTCAACGCTTTGAACTTGAATATGCGGCAAACGATGGATCGCGTGCGCGTCCTGTAATGATTCACCGCGCACTCTTTGGATCCATTGAGAGATTCTTTGGTGTACTCACCGAGCACTACTCCGGTGCCTTTCCACCATGGCTAGCTCCAGTACAAGTTATGGCGATTCCTGTCGCTGAGCCATTTACCGAATATCTCTTTGAGGTTGTCGCAGCACTGTGGGCAGCGGGCATTCGAGCTGAAGTTGATGCTTCAGATGACCGCATGCAGAAAAAGGTTCGCAACGCGCAGATTCAGAAGATTCCTTACATGCTTATTGCAGGTGAGGAAGATCAGAAGGCTGGAGCAGTTTCTTTCCGCTACCGAAATGGCGAGCAGAAGAATGGTGTTCCACTGGCTGAAGCGATTGCTGAAATTTCTGCAACTGTTGCAGCTCGCCAGCAGGTGTAGCGGTGGATTACATCGATCCGACTGGAATGCCTGATGCGTGGGCACGCTTATGGGCACCGCATCGCCTTGATTATCTGCGCGGAGAGAATCGCCCCTTAGAAGGAAATGAAATCTCTTGCCCCTTCTGTGAAATCCCAGCCATGAGCGATGAAGAAGGCCTTATTGTCCATCGCGGGACTCATGCCTATGTAGTCATGAATCTCTACCCATATAACCCAGGACATCTTTTGATCTGCGCTCATCGTCATGTTGCAGATCTGACCGAACTCACCAACGAGGAACGTGAAGAAATTTTTGCACTGACCTCACATGCAATGTCAACGATTCGCAAAGTCTCACAACCCGAAGGATTTAATCTTGGGATGAATCAGGGTGCAATTTCAGGGGCCGGTGTTGCAGCACATATTCACCAACATGTTGTTCCACGTTGGTCAGGGGACGCAAATTTTATGCCGATCATTGGCAAGACGAAGGTATTGCCGCAGCTTTTGACGATCACCCGGAATGAGTTAGCAGCTGCTTGGTAGTTCTACTTCAATTCTTTTAAGTACGAGACCAGCACATCAATACCGATTCCATTTTCGAGATTAACTGGAATGGCCGGAAATAGGATCCCAGCGCTAAATGCATCTTCGCCACTTGAATTAATCAGTTCGCGATACTCCTCGGCGAAGTCGGCAACCAACTCCTTATGCTCTGGCTCGCTCTCAGTTATAACCGCGAGTCCATGTACGTAGTTCCGAATAGTTAAATCTTCAAGACTTATCAAAGCAGCAGGAGAGCCATCATCACCATGTAACACTAAATAGGGTGTTGCCATTTGATCAAAGACTCGATTGGCAAGTGATACCGCGTCATCAAAATCAAGATCAGCGCCAGGAAGCGCCAATGCGACCATAACTCGCGGAGTCAAATAGTCATTAAAACTCTCCCAGGCCGCGATCGTCTCTGCATCGATGCCAGCAGATGGGTTCACCGCAAAAATCGCGCAATCCACGTGGGCGAGATCATCATTGGCTGCCTCGACGAAAATACCTTGATCGCTCAGAGCCTTACTCAGGGCGGCTGGAGTTGCGCTCACATGGCCAAAGAGGGCAATTCTCACAGGGGCAGATGTGGAAGTTGGCATGGGTTAAAGCCTACGATGGTCTTGATGATTAGTGCGCATTTGAAACCTCAGGTCACTCGATTAATCAATCCAGTGGTCAAACTTGCTGTGCGCGCGGGTATTACAGCAAATGGTGTGACGATAGTTGGAGCATTGGGAACACTGGGTTCAGCCTTTTACTTCTACCCACGAGGTGATCTCTTTATCGGGACCCTCGCGATCTGTTTCTTTGCACTCAGCGACCTATTTGATGGAGCGATCGCTCGAGTGACAAACGGAACTGGCACTGCATGGGGTGGTTTTCTCGACTCCACCATTGATCGAGTAACTGATTCTGCGATCCTCATCGGAGTTTTGCTATACATGATTGACCGAGATCAAACAGTCTCGATATTGATCCTGATCGCACTCGTTTCAGGTGGCTTGATCCCATACATCCGCGCAAAGGCGGAGAGCATGTCGATTGAATGCTCCGGCGGATTTGCCGAACGAACCGAGCGCGTAGTTCTCAGTTTGACCGCAATTGGACTGTACGGTCTCGGAATCGAAATTGCGCTACTTGTTGGATTCGGTCTACTCTCTTTTGTTGGTGTCTTCACGGTGTTTCAGCGCATTGTGATTGTCTACCGTGCACTGCACAAGGTTTAATCTATGAAAGATTTCGCAATCGCTCGCGCATATTTCCTTGGGTGGTTCATAGTTAGACGTATCTCTGAAAAACGTGCCACACGTTTATTCCAGAGGATCGGCTCATGGATGTTCACGAGGAATGGCAAAAGCGTAGATCGACTCCGATCTAATCTGGCACGCGTGTTCCCTGAGATCGATCAGACTGATCTTGATGAGCTGGTGCGAAGAGGCGTTCTCTCATATATGCGCTACTGGATGGATACCTTCAGATCTCCGGATTGGAGTAAGGAGAGAATTATTTCGACAACGACGGTGAGTAACGAACATCTCCTGATGGATCCGATTACAAATCGAACTGGTGTAGTAGTCAGCCTTCCGCATGCTGGTAATTGGGATCACGCGGGATCATACTTTTGCAGTAAAGGTGCAGAGCTCGTTACGGTCGCTGAAGTTCTCAAGCCTCGTGCGCTTTTCGAGAAGTTTCTGGCCTACCGACAGGCAATCGGTATGGAAGTACTCCCGCTGGACTCTCGAGCATTTCCCACTCTTTTGCAGCGTGCTCGTGATGGCAAGCTCATTGCATTGGTTGCAGATAGAGACTTATCTGCCAGCGGAATTGATGTTCAGTTCTTCGGTGGCGTTGCCCGTATGCCGGCAGGCCCAGCTATTGTGGCTATCAGAACGGGTATCCCACTTGTCACTGCCTTTGTTTCGTATACCGAATCTGGAATTCATGTAGATCTGCAAGAGATAGAAATTCCCGGTGACGGTGACGAAGAGTCACGAATAATAAGAACGGTACAGCTCTGTGCCGATAACTTTGCCGCAGGGATTAAAGATCACCCTGAAGATTGGCACATGATGCAGCGCATTTGGGTTGATAGAGATTTCGTGGAGCGATCATGAAGAAGTTAAGAATCGGACTTGTATGTCCCTATGGTTGGGATACGCCTGGGGGAGTGCAGAATCATGTGCGTGATCTCGCAGAATTCTTTATCGCTGAGGGCCATTTTGTTTCTGTGCTTGCGCCGGTAGTAGACGAATATGACTTGCCTGATTATTTGGTAAATGCGGGAAAACCAATCAGCATCCCGTTCAATGGTGCTGTCGCGCGTTTACTTTTCAATCCTGCCGCATTTGCGCGCGTGCGTAACTGGTTAACGGAAAATGATTTTGATATTTTGCATTTGCACGAACCTGCAATTCCATCAATCTCGCTCATGGCGCTTTGGGCTAGCGAAGGTCCGATTGTCGGAACCTTTCACGCTCAAGCCAAGAAAGGTACAACCACCAGAGTTATCGCTTCCATTGTGGAACCCGCGATTGAGCGACTCAGTGAGAAAATCGCAGTAAGCCAAGCTGCTTATGACACTCTCCAAGAGCATATGGATACAACAGCGCACGTGATTCCAAACGGAATATTCGCTGATCGCTACAGAGATGGCATCGTTGAAGACAAGTGGAAAGGTCCCACTCTCGGTTTCATCGGTCGCTTTGAAGAACCTCGCAAGGGCCTTGAAGTACTTATAGATGCGATTCCAATTATTTCGCGCTTTATTCCAGACGTACGTGTTCTCATTGCTGGACCAGGAGATCCCTCTGAAATCTCAGAAGATATCAACTCCGAGCTGCGCGATCGTTTCCAATTCTTGGGCAAGATATCTGAAGATGAGAAAGCGAACTTTCTGAAATCTATTGCCCTCTACATAGCGCCAAACACAGGTGGAGAATCATTTGGCATCATCATCGCAGAGGCGATGGCCGGAGGTGCTGCTGTTGTCGCCAGTGATATTCCAGCATTCCATGATCTCTTGGGAGGCGGAAAGTACGGTGCGCTTTTCGCATCAGAGGATTCGCAATCGTTAGCGAAGGTAGTTATCGATCTTCTGCGTGAAGAGCAGAAGCGAAAGTCTCTTGCTGAAGCTGGACGCGCCCACGCGCAGCGTTTTGACTGGAGCCTAGTTGCAAAACAAGTCTATGAAATCTATGTGAAGGCACTAGCAAGTGGAGAGAAAGTGAACGTCACATCAGAATCCCGTGCATGGGATTGGCTACTGATTCGTGAGAACGATTAATGAAGAAAGTAATTACTGTATTCGTTGCGATACTTTCGCTCTCTATCGCTGCGGCCGCATTTCTCCCAGCATCGCAGAAGGATTTGATCTCAGAGATTTTTGAAGAACCGACCTATAACTCTCTGTCTGGTCGGGAAGGCAGCGATGGTGAAGTTCTTGTCGTGAAGATAGATGACACAGTTGGAGCTCGACCTCAGATTGGTATTGATCGTGCTGACGTTGTCTACATCGAGCAAGTCGAGGGAGGGCTGACTCGCTTGGCTGCTGTTTTTTCCTCAGAGATCCCCACACTTATTGGTCCAGTTCGAAGTGCTCGTATTTCAGATATAGAAATTCTTGCCCAGTATGGTCGTGTGGTCTTTGCCTACAGTGGGGCGCAATCTAAATTACTGCCAGTAATTTCTGCCGCCAATCTCAATGATTACGGCGCCCAGCGTCAGTCACCAACCATCTACACACGAGATGAATCTCGGAGATCGCCAACAAATATGGTGCTACGTGCCGATCTCTTGCTTGAAAAAGTTCGAAGTGACGGGCGCGAAATCGCAACATCTCGTTCAATTGGTTGGAACTTTGGTGATCTTCCAGACGGTGGCACAGCAATCAAAGATGTGAAAGTCAGTTGGCCGGCTGCATCCTACGATTTCAAGTGGAGTGTCGAAGAAGAGCGCTGGTTAATTTTTAATAATGGATTTCCAAATATGAGCGCTTCAGGAATCCAGCACGGACCAGCAACGGTACTGATTCAGACGGTAGAAATCTTGCCTTCAGAATATGGTGACAAACTTGGGGGAGTTACTCCGTACTCAAAGACGATCGGAAGCGGAACAGGATTTGTTCTGCGAGATGGCAAGTACTTTTCAGCAACCTGGTCTCGCCCTGACGAGTTATCTGGCACCACATGGCGGGCGTTGGACGGCTCAGAATTGCCCTTTGCACGCGGGCAAGTGTGGATTGCTCTCACCGAGAAGAATCCTCAATTCACGCTAGACTCAGTACCCGTTAAGTAGATTCAAGGAGTTAAATCAATGTCGCAAGAGACTGGCACAGCACGCGTCAAGCGCGGAATGGCAGAGATGCTCAAAGGTGGCGTCATCATGGATGTCGTCAACGCCGAGCAAGCCAAGATCGCAGAAGATGCTGGCGCTGTCGCAGTTATGGCACTTGAGAGAGTCCCTGCTGATATCCGTGCTCAAGGTGGCGTAGCGCGCATGTCAGATCCAGACATGATTGAGAAAATTCAAGCAACTGTATCTATTCCTGTGATGGCAAAGGTGCGCATTGGCCACTTTGTTGAAGCCCAAATTCTTGAAAGTCTTGGAGTTGATTACATCGACGAGTCAGAAGTGCTTACACCGGTTGACTATGAAAACCATGTAGATAAGTGGAAATTTAAGGTTCCCTTTGTTTGTGGTGCAACTAATTTAGGTGAAGCTCTCCGTCGTATCAACGAAGGGGCTGCGATGATTCGCTCTAAGGGCGAAGCTGGCACCGGTGATGTTTCGAACGCAATGACACATATGCGCAAGATTGGTGGTGAGATTCGTCGACTCACATCCATGCGTGAAGATGAACTTTATGTTGCCGCTAAAGAGATGCAGGCACCATACGCTTTGGTTAAAGAAGTTGCGGAGACCGGAAAACTCCCTGTCGTTCTCTTCACCGCTGGTGGAATTGCAACACCTGCCGATGCTGCCTTGATGATGCAGATGGGTGCCGACGGTGTATTCATTGGTTCTGGAATTTTCAAATCTGGAGATCCAGCCCATCGCGCAGCTGCCTGCGTCAAGGCAACTACTTTCTACCAGGATGCCAAAGTTCTAGCAGATGTCTCTCGCGGACTAGGTGATGCCATGGTGGGAATTAACGTCGCAGATATTCCGGTACCGCACCGCCTCGCCGAACGCGGCTGGTAGTTCTCTCCTTACGCGGAGCTCACAATGATTATTGGTGTACTTGCTCTGCAGGGCGATTTTCGCGAACATATTCAAGCCGTTCAGGCATGTGGTCACGAGGCGGTAGAAGTTCGTCGTGTGAGCGAGCTCGAACAATCTCAAGCTCTGATTCTTCCGGGAGGAGAATCAACAACCATTTCACTACTTGCTAAAAATTATGATCTGATCGAACCGTTGAAGAAGCGTATTGCCCAAGGAATGCCTACATACGGATCGTGTGCTGGAATGATTCTTCTTGCAGATCGCATAGTCGACGGTGTTAAAGGACAAGAAACCTTTGGTGGCATTGATATGACGGTGCGCAGAAATGCTTTCGGACGACAAGTGGATTCCTTCGAATCGGAATTAGATTTTGCAGGACATCAATTGCGAGCTGTCTTTATTCGTGCGCCATGGGTAGAAGAAATTGGCACCGGAGTCCAGGTGATTAGCTCAGTGAAAACGCCGACAGGGGAGATGCACCCTGTAGCCGTTCGACAGGAACATCTGATGGCGACCTCATTCCACCCCGAACTTACGCATGATTTGGCAGTTCATCGCTACTTTTTTGATGAGGTCTGCAAGTAGCGATAAAGTTAGTTCAGATATTTCTTCACTAAAGGGGTTCGTCTCATGTCAGGCCATTCCAAATGGGCAACGACTAAACATAAGAAGGCTGTCATTGATGGTCGCCGTGCGAAAAATTTTGCGAAACTGATTAAGGCGATTGAAGTTGCGGCACGAAATGGTGGCCCTGATCTGGAAGGCAATCCAACACTTTTTGATGCGATTGCGAAGGCAAAGAAGAACTCGATGCCAGCGGACAATATTGAACGTGCAGTAAAGCGTGGAGCTGGTCTTGAATCAGGCGGTGCGGACTACCAAACAATTATGTATGAGGGTTATGGTCCTAATGGTGTCGCACTGATGATCGAATGCCTTTCTGATAACCGCAATCGCGCCGCATCGGAAGTTCGTGTGGCAGTGACTCGTAACGGTGGAACCATGGCAGATCCTGGTTCGGTCGCTTATCTCTTCAACCGCAAGGGCGTAATAATTGTTGCGAAGAAGGATGGAGTAAGCGAGGAATCAATCCTTGAATCAGTCCTAGATGCGGGCGCAGAAGAAGTTAATGATCTTGGTGAATCTTTCGAAGTTGTCTGTGAGGCATCAGATCTAGTTGCAGTACGAACAGCGCTGCAAACCAGCGGCATTGATTATGAATCTGCCGATTCTTCGTTTCTGCCATCCATGAGCATTCCATTAGATGCTGAAGGCGCACAGAAAGTATTTGAACTTATCGATGCTATTGAAGAGCTCGACGATGTGCAGAACGTCTTCAGCAACTTCGATGTATCCGATGAAGTTATGGCGAGCCTTTCCTAACCTTCTCTTTCCAGGTTCTAGGCTTGATCGTTATGAGCCAACAATCCGCGCAGACTAACCGGACAGTCCTGGGTGTTGACCCTGGTCTGACTCGCTGCGGAATTGGCGTCGTTAAGGGATCTGCCGGCGCTCAACTTGAGCTGGTAGATGTAGGAGTGATTCAAACGTCACCACAACTACCCCTAGAACAGAGGTTGCTAGAACTCGAAGCCTCACTCATTCTTTGGTTTGATAAATACCAACCTGATGTCATTGCCGTTGAACGCGTTTTCTCTCAGCACAATGTTCGCACCGTAATGGGGACCGGCCAAGCTGCAGGAATTGCGCTCTTGCTTGCCGCAAAGCGGGGGATCCCTGTTGCTATGCACACTCCCAGTGAGGTCAAAGCAGCAGTTACCGGAAACGGCCGCGCGAATAAATCACAGGTTGCAGATATGGTCGTGAGAATTCTTTCATTGAAAGAAGCACCAAAGCCGGTCGATAGTACAGATGCGCTTGCACTTGCGATTTGTAACATTTGGCGCGGCAGTGCCACCAGTAAGATTGAACAAGCGCTTCGCGCTGAAAAGACGAGACTTTCGAAATTGGTGAAGAGATGATTGCCCAACTCACTGGAACGGTCCGTTCAATAAATTCTGACCGCATCATTCTTGAGGTTGCGGGCGTTGGATATCTTGTTCATGTCACACCGACAGCTTCTGCAACGCTCACACTCGGGAATTCACTCACCATCCATACATCCATGGTGGTTCGCGAGGATTCGATGACGCTCTATGGATTCATTGATGCTCGATCCAAGGAGACGTTCGAGTTAGTCCAGACAGTCAGTGGAATTGGTCCACGTGTTGCTCTTTCAATTCTGGCTCATCTCTCACCAGAACAATTAGCAGATGCCGTTGAATCTGAGTCTGTCAATATTCTTTCAGGAGTACCTGGCATCGGGAAAAAAGGTGCGCAACGTATTCTGCTTGAACTCAAGGGCAAGCTGGCTCGATCTGGTTCATCTCGCGCAATTGTCTCTTCGTCACAACCACTCTGGCGCGAGCAACTCTCTGGAGCCTTGATTTCGTTGGGTTATTCAGCCCGTGAAGCCGATGCAACCATTTCAATTGTGGCCATTGATTATGCAAACCGCGGGTTAGATCCAGCGCACTCAGATCTTTCAGAACTTCTCAAAGCAGCGTTGGCCGGTGGTAAATCATGAGCGATGCGACCGAATCAACCGAAGCAACCGAACCCACAGAGCGCTTGGTTAATCCAGTGGCGATGTCTGACGAATCGTTGTCGGAGAATGCCCTGCGTCCAAAGTCGCTCAAAGAATTTATCGGACAACACCGTGTACGCGACCAGATCGATGTACTGCTGACCGCTGCACGCAATCGTGGCGCAGCAGCCGATCACATTCTGCTCTCCGGCCCACCAGGATTAGGCAAGACGACTCTTGCAATGATCTTGGCATCAGAGATGTCCACGCCCATTCGAATTACGAGTGGCCCTGCCATTACACATGCTGGTGATCTTGCAGCAATCTTGTCTTCATTAGTTGAGGGCGAGATTCTCTTCCTTGACGAGATTCACCGTTTACCGCGCCCAGCTGAAGAGTTACTGTATTTAGCGATGGAAGATTTTCGCGTTGATGTTGTTGTAGGAAAAGGTCCAGGTGCCACGGCGATCCCATTACAACTTCCACATTTCACACTTGTCGGCGCGACGACAAGAGCAGGTTTATTGCCGAGTCCGCTCAGAGATCGTTTTGGATTCACCGCGCACCTCGATTTCTATGATGCATCTGAGATCGAACACGTCATCTCGCGAAGTGCTCAGCTGCTTGGGCTTGCTATCGATAAGAAAGCAATCGCAGAAATAGCTGGAAGATCACGAGGTACTCCTCGTATAGCCAATAGATTGTTAAGACGCGTTCGCGACTATGCCCAGGTAAAGGGATCACAATCTCTTACACATAGCCACGCCCAAGATGCACTTGAAATGTACGAAGTTGATGAGCAAGGTTTAGACCGCCTTGATCGTTCTGTTCTGCTCGCCCTCATTGATCGATTTAATGGGGGACCCGTGGGACTATCGACGTTGGCAATAGCTGTCGGGGAAGAGACGGAAACTGTCGAATCAGTCGCCGAACCTTTCTTGGTGCGCAACGGATTTATGGCCCGCACTCCAAGGGGTCGAGTTGCAACGGCTCTTGGATATACCCACTTGGGCCGGAGCGTGCCGCCCAGCCTTGCCACCCTTTTTGATCCCGCTTCAGATTGATCTGAGCACCTCCTCTCGTGGCCTAGACTCTGCTCTTATGTCCACACCTAATAAAGTTGTAAAGAGTTCAGCCCGTCCTGGGCGTGCATTGGCGGTACTGCTCCTGATCCTGATCTCGCTAGGGGCGACTGCCTTCGTCACAGATGCGAGAGAAGTTCGCTTGGGGCTTGATCTCCGTGGAGGTACAAGCGTCACGCTTCAACCTCGTGCATCGACTGCCGGAAATGAAGTCACTTCCGAGGCGATTGATCAGGCCGTTGAGATTATTCGCCAGCGTGTGAACTCATTAGGTGTTGCTGAGAGTGAAGTTACCGCTCAAGGAACCGGAACTAACCGTCAGATTGTTATCTCTGTTCCCGGCGAAAATGGTCGACGTGTGGTCGATCTTGTTGGTCAGACAGCTGAACTTCGTTTCCGTCAGGTGCTCGCATCTGGTTTAGGAGTTCCCGCGGCAATAGACACTGCAACAGCTGCAACTCCAGTTGCGGGTGTATCAGATGAAGTTAACCAAGCTTTCGCGAATCTTGATTGCACGACTGCAGCAAGTTTGCAAGGAACCGGCACTGATGATCCAGCAGCCGTGATCACAGCGTGTTCTAAAGATGGAACTAAGTACATCTTGGCACCTGCAGAAGTATTAGGTCGTCAAATTTCCAAGGCTTCTGCTGGACTTGATACGCAAGCTGGAAGTGTTTGGAGTGTTTCACTTACATTTGATAACGAAGGAACAAGCGCTTTCGGTGCGCTGACGGCTCGAGTAACTTCTCTGCCAGAACCAACTAATCAGGTTGCAATTGTGCTTGATGGAATCGTTCAGTCATCACCACGAATCAACGAGGCAATACCGTCTGGAACTGCCCAAATTACTGGCTCATTTACACAAGTTGAAGCACAGGATTTAGCAAATGTTCTCAAGTACGGAGCTCTCCCTCTCGCTTTCGATCGTGGAGAAGTTCAGCAAGTTTCACCAACTTTGGGCTCTGAACAACTGACCGCAGGTCTTTTAGCGGGAGCAATCGGTTTGCTTCTCGTAACGATTTACTCATTCTTCTACTATCGCGGACTCGGAATCGTAGTTACTGGCTCGCTTGCAGTGGCAGCGTTAATGATTTATCTGTTGGCGTTGGTTCTTGGCGAGACAATCGGATTCACACTCACTCTTGCGGGTATCGCGGGAATTATCGTGGCCATCGGAATTACAGCTGACTCCTTCGTAGTTTATTTCGAGCGTATTCGAGATGAAATTCGTGAGGGTCGCTCATTACGATCTGCCGTGGAAAGTGGCTGGGTCAAGGCTCGTCATACGATCTTGGTAGCAGATGCAGTCTCCATTATTGCTGCTGTATTGCTCTACTTCTTTGCGGTTGGCAGTGTTCAGGGATTCGCATTTGCGCTTGGTTTAACCACGCTTGTGGATCTGGTCATCGTCTACATCTTCACAAAACCTCTTATGACGATTTTGGCACGATCTAAATTCTTCAGCTCAGGACATCGCTTCTCGGGTCTATCCGACAAGAGCTCTGGTGTTACTCGATCAACTTCTAGCGTGGAGGCATAACATGGCATCAGTTAAGGGTCTTGGTGGTCGCCTTTATTCTGGCGAAACCTCAGTCAATATTGTTGGCAACGCAAAGCGCTGGTACATCGTCTCTGCACTCTTTACATTGCTCTCAATCGGAGCACTCATGTTGCAG
Organism: Candidatus Planktophila sp.; assembly: GCA_044372065.1. Lineage (GTDB taxonomy): Bacteria > Actinomycetota > Actinomycetes > Nanopelagicales > Nanopelagicaceae > Planktophila. The sequence continues at coordinate 15,455 of JBILSO010000022.1, forward strand.
GGTCTACACCTTGGAATTGAGTTTAAGGGTGGGTCTGCCTACACATTCCCAACTACGACTGCAACGGTGGAGCAGGCACGTTCTGCTGTTCAGTCCGCAGGAATAACTGGCGAGCTGATCATTCAGAAGATCGGCGACGATAAAATTCGTGTTCAGACAGGTTCACTCACAACTGCTCAATCTGATTCTGTGGAAGCGGCAATCGTCTCTAACTTCAATGTGAGCGCTGCTGATATCGATACCCAACTCATCGGGCCATCGTGGGGTAAAGAGATAACAAAGAAAGCCCTTTATGGTCTTCTTGCATTCATAGTCGTGATCATGCTCTTCCTTGCGATGACTTTTGAACCGAAGATGGCAATTGCGGCCCTGGTCGCAGTTCTTCACGACGTTTTCATTACAGTCGGAATCTATGCACTCATTGGATTTGATGTAACTCCCGCTACTGTCATTGGATTCTTGACGATTTTAGGCTATTCGCTCTATGACACTGTGGTTATTTTCGACAAGGTGCGAGAGAACACGCGTTCAATCACTTCAACAAGCAAGCAGACCTTCACCCAGGCGACTAATTTGGCTGTGAATCAGACAATTGTGCGATCAATCAACACAACTGTTATTGCACTTCTTCCAGTTGGAGCGATTCTCTTTATCGGTGGCGGATTACTTGGAGCGGGAACGCTTAAAG
>JBILSO010000023.1:0-16092 GCA_044372065.1 Candidatus Planktophila sp.
CCATCCAATTTCTCCCACTGTGAAAATTCTTTAATGGGCTTCGAGTGCTCCCCTACGGCTAGAAGTTTGATTGGAGTTTCTGCAGATAGTTTGGAAATCTGAGTCACTCCTCGAAGATGATGCAGATTGTTGGAGTACGGGACGAGAACCAAATCGGCAACATCAAGGGCAGCCTTCAAACTTGCGTTGATATCACTCGGTGTATCTATAATTACAAGGTTGTAACTCTTTGGCAGTTTCTCGATGAGTACTTTCATATCCTCGCCTGTAAATCCATTTCCTACGCGAGAATCGGCAGAGAGAAAATCAAAGCGTTCTACATGTGAATCTAGATCTTCGCTTCGGATCGATGTTCCTGAGAGAAAATCGGCCAAAGTAAGTCGTGTCCCTTCGCGACCCACTCGAAAGGTAAGCGATGCCTTCGGATCACAATCGATGAGCAATGTCTTCTTTCCGTATTCAACAGTTGCCACAGAAAGTGCATGCGCAATCGTTGTCTTGGCGCTGCCTCCTGCAGTATTTGCAACAGCTACTACCTTCGGGCTCATGCATTCACCGATTGATTCTGCCAACGTGCCACACCATCATGGAATATTGGAGGTGCAATAAATGCAGAAGGAATGAGTGAGAGAGATTTGCGGGTAGCAAGAAGTGAGAGATTAGTTGCTAATTCTTGTGCCGGAAGAGTTGGCCAACCATAGAGATCACGAGCCCAACGGGGCAGACTTGCTGCGGCTAACGCGCTCAGCGCTGCCCAGGCAGGAGCAGCTGGGGTGGCAAAACGAACAACAGTCGGAAGCGGAGGCAAGGTAAGAAAAATTGCTGCTCGCTTGGCATCATCTGTTGCTGCAAGTTCTGGCGCGATTGTCCTGAAATACTCTTTGAGTTGAATGAGAGTTGTTGGCACATCGCTACGAGGAACTCCAACAAGTTCTGCAAACTCAACCATCTCAGAGATGTATCTATCTTTATCTTCAGCAGTCAGGGTCATTCCAGAACGAAATGCGACGTCGAGAAACGAATCGACCATCGCCATGTGAACCCAAAGCAGCTCGTGTGGGTTATCTAAACCTAGCTTTGCATGCACTTTGCGGACACGGGATGTGAGCTCGAGCGCTTGTTCTGTGCTACCAAATGTAAGAGTGGTTACGTAATCACCAGTTCGTTGCAATCTCCCCCATGCATCTTCGCGAAAATTTGAATGGGTAGCTACGCCCGCCATTGCAACCGGGTGAAGTGCTTGCTGAAAGAGAGCTCGAACTCCCCCGATAAGCATTGAAGGATCGCTGTGAACTTTCCAGACAAGGCTCTCAGGGCTATAAACACCGCGTGGATCGTAAGTCATCAGTCTAGGCAAAGAGAACTTTGATCGCATCTGCAAGCATTTGGACGGCGATAGCTGCCAACAAAAGTCCAGCAATTCGCGCTACTAGAGTCACGCCACTGTCTTTAATGACGCTGAGAATTTTGGTCGATGCCATAAGTGCAAGAGCAATGATGAGATGAACTGCAACGACGGCAGCAGCTAATCCCACGGCATATGCTGTGGAATCAACCTGCTTCACAAAGATCATCGTTGCAACGATTGCACCAGGTCCGGCAAGCAGAGGAGTTCCTAGCGGAACGAGGGCAACATTTTTATTTGTTGAAGCATCAATTTCTTCAATTCTTCCGGTGAGCAGCTGAAGTGAAACGTAGAGAAGAAGGAGTCCTCCAGCAGCCTGCAGCGCTTCCATTGAAACTTTCATGTAATCCAAAACAAATTGTCCAAAGAGAGCAAATGTTGTGATTACTACAAGTGAGATAAGAGCAGCCTGCCATGCCAAGCGAATCCGCTCTTTTTGACTCTTATCTGAGACAAGGGCCAAAAATACTGGGGTCGCACCTGGTGGATCCATAATCACTAACAAGGTGACAAAAGATTGCACTGCAAATGTCAGCGCACTTACTTCAACCAGATTCATTCTGTAACGACCCTCCGGGCATTTGCCATTGATTCAAGGCGAGCCCATTCTGCAGGATCAGTATGGTTTTCGCCTATCGAGTTAAGCTTTCCTGTGCCGTGATAATCACTAGCGCCTGTAATAACGAGTCCTAGATCACGTGCTATCCCCCGTAATTGTGCGCGTTCTTCCTGAGAGTGATCACGATGATCTACCTCAACTCCGTTAAGTCCGGCGGCAATAAGTGAAGGAAAGCTCATCGCAGAAAGTGTCTGGCCGCGACGCGTTGCAAATGGGTGTGCGATAACAGCTACGCCACCGGCTTCTCTAATTACCTTAATTGCATCCTCTGGCGTCGGTGCAATATGTGTGACGTAGTATTTCGAGCCATTATGAAGAAGTGTTGCGAATGCTTCATCACGACTAGCGATATGGCCTTTTGCTACAAGAGCATCTGCTAAGTGAGGCCGCCCCAACGTGGCACCCTCAGGCATCGCAGCAAACACTTCTTCGAGGGATATGTCGATTCCATCAGCAGTCAATAATTCAGTCATGCGACGCATGCGGGGAAGACGGGAATCACGAGACTCTTCGAGCATTACCTGCATCGCGGCATTTTCTCCGTCGAAAAGCAATCCCAACATGTGCACTGCGACATCATCCTCAGTTAGACATGAGATTTCAGCACCGAGCACCAGAGCTAGATTCGCTCGTCGCGCAGCAATTGCTTCATTCCAACCTGACGTAGTGTCATGATCGGTAATTCCAAGCACTGTGATTCCCTCTGAAAGTGCCTTATTGATCAACGCATGAGGTGTATCGGTGCCATCACTATTGTTTGTATGAGTATGTAAATCAATCATTCGTCGATCATCACCTCAGTCGGCCGCGTTCGTAATACTACAAGTATGCACCCTGTGAGGATGACAATTATTCCTGGAATGAGTGCAATCGGTGGTCTCTGATCAAGCCACCAAATGGCGAGAAGCGCAGCCACTGGAACTTCAAAGAAGACGATCAATGAAACTATGGCGGGTGAGACACGTTTGAGAGCTGCATTAAACATTGAGTGGCCCAAAATCTGCGCACCTGCGATGAGGCCCAACAAAATTAGCCACTCATTCTTTTCGAAGTTAATTACTTCGACTCCCATAACAAGTGCCATGGGTAGAGCTGTCAGGGCACAAACGAAGTAACAGATTGAGGTGTAGCTATGGGTACCAATCTCTTTCTGAGCCCTAGATCCGAGCAACATATAAATAGCGGCAAGTGCTGCAGAGATGATTGCCGCGACATCTCCCTTGAAGGCGAGCCAAGATATTGATAGGTCAACACCTGAAATCATTAAGACACCAAGAAAAGAGACTCCCATGCCAAGCCACGCTCTCGAAGGAATATATCCGCCAAGCATTCTGACAAAGAGTGCAGCGAAGATGGGTTGTAGCGCGACGAGTGCGGTGCCGGCGGCAACGGTGGTCCAGCGCATCGCAATAAAGAAGCCAATAAAGTGAAGTGCGAGAACAAATCCTGAGAGTGCCGAAAGCGCTATTGCTTTTCGATGATGTCTATCTTTGGAGATTAAATCTCGAAGAGCAAATGGAAGTGTGAAGAGAGCTCCACCAAGATTTCTCCAAAAAATCAGCGTCACCACTGGCATTGCACTCATCGCAATCAGAGGCCCAGAAGTACCGATACCAATAATTCCTAGACCCAACCGAATGAGATCTGGACGCTCAGGTATTTGAGTGTGGTTCTCAATCGAGGACATGAGGCAACGGTATCTGATGTGTGAGAGACAGATACAATTTACCTATGAGCGCAAACATCTCCAGTCGAGTGTTTCTCGCCAGATTAGCTGGAACGGCAGTTTTCGATCCCAATGGCGATCCAGTTGGTAAGGTCAGAGACGCTGTTGCGACCCTGCGCGCAAATAATCAACCGCCCCGAATCCTAGGTCTCATTGTCGAAGTGCCTCTACGTCGTCGCGTCTTTGTGCCAATAACTCGAGTTACTTCGATTGAGTCAGGAACTGTAGTCATTACTGGACTTGTAAATATGCGACGCTTTGAATCTCGAGCGGGTGAGATTCTAGTTTTGGGCGATATGTTAGATCGATCAATCACGCTTATTGAAAGTAATGAAACAGTTCTTGTTGAAGATCTTGGAATGGAACAAAACCGCACAGGCGATTGGTTAATGACCCGCGTGCACATTATGAAGCGAGGTCAAGGACTCCGACGTAAAGGTGCCACCTCAACTGTTACATGGGAAGAAGTGCAAGGTTTTGCAACTTCTGAAAATGAGCAGGGCACATCTAATTTACTTTCAACGCTGAGTAATTTACGCGCAGCAGACTTGGCTGCTGTTATTCAAGATCTCGCACCTAAGCGCCGTGTTGAGGTTGCTCGAGCACTCGATGATGAGAGATTGGCAGATGTCCTCGAAGAGATGGATGAGGCTGAACGCGTGGCCCTCCTTAGCGAACTCGAAGGTGAACGAGCCGCAGATGTGCTCGGTGAAATGGATCCTGATGATGCTGCAGATTTGCTTCGTGAAATTGGAGCCGTTCGAGCACAAGAACTTATCGACTTGATGGAGCCAGAAGATGCTGAGGATGTCATTCGCTTGATGACATATGAGGATTACTCAGCAGGTGGAATGATGACAACTGAGCCACTCATTATGAGTGCTGACTATACGGTCGCAGATGCACTTGCCGCCGTTCGCAAAAGTGAAGTTTCGCCAGCGCTTGCATCACAAGTATTTGTCACAAGGCAACCACTTGAAACTCCAACGGGTCGATTTATCGGAATGGTCCACTATCAGAGACTGCTTCGCGAACCACCAGCTACCCTGTTAGGTTCGCTTGTAGATACCGATACTCAAGGGCTAAGCCCAGATGCATCACTTAATGAGGTCTCTTCGTATCTTGCAAGCTATAACTTGCTCAGCGTCCCTGTTGTTGACGGCAATGAGCGTTTATTAGGAGCAGTTACTGTCGATGATGTGCTCGATCACTTGTTGCCAGATAATTGGCGCGTTGACCACCGAGATCACACACGTAATGATTTAGAGAATTTAACGCAAAAAGTTGAAGGGCAGGTGTAAAGATGGCTCGTAAGAATGGATTAGATACTCCTCGCGAAACTCGGCGCACACTGCGCCCAAATATTGACGCCGAGGCTTTCGGTCGTCTTTCAGAAAAATTTGCACGCTTTCTGGGAACCGCTCGCTTCTTGGTTTACATGACTGTATTTGTGCTTTCCTGGGTACTTTGGAATTCACTCGCTCCTTCTGATATTCGTTTCGATAGATATCCCTTTATCTTCCTCACTCTGATTCTTTCTCTACAGGCATCATATGCAGCGCCCTTGATTCTCTTGGCTCAGAATCGCCAAGCAGATAGAGATCGAATTGCGCTGGCTGAAGATCGTGCGCGTAACGATCGCAGCATGGCTGATACTGAATATCTCACACGAGAGCTAGCAAGTCTTCGTATTGCGCTAGGTGAAGTTGCAACTCGCGACTTCCTTAAAGATCAGTTGGAAGATATTGCCAAGGAAATTGTCGAAGAGTTACGAAGAGATTCCGAGCCTGACGCCAAGAAGTGATTTATCTCTAATCACCAGCTTGTCTGCAATTGCACTAATTGCTTGTGCAGTGAGACTTTCAGGTAGAGCATGAACAATCGGAGCGCCTGAATCTCCACCAGTTCGCAACTCCGGAGCAAATGGAATCTTTCCAAGAAGCGGAACATCTGCGCCAACGAGAGTAGATAGGCGAGATGAAGTTTCCTCTCCCCCACCTTCACCAAAGAGCGCTGTTGATTCACCACATGCGGGGCAAATAAAGGCTGACATATTCTCGATCACACCGATAACCCTTTGATGCATCTGATGTGCGATACGTCCAGCTCGTTCAGCCACTTCAGCGGCAGCAACTTGAGGAGTTGTGACAACTAAAATTTCAGAGGTGGGGATGAGTTGGCCGAGTGAAATTGCCAAATCTCCCGTTCCCGGTGGAAGATCAAGAAGCAAGAGATCTAAATCGCCCCAGTAAGCATCTGACAGAAGTTGCTCAAGAACCTTGTGAAGAAGTGGCCCGCGATAGGCGACAGCATCGGCCCGCTCTGGCTTAAACATCTCCATTGACACAGTCTTCACGCCATATGTTTCAGGGGGAATGAACATCTGATCAATAACTGTTGGGCGTACGCCGACAAGTCCCATCAAACGTGGAATCGAGTGGCCATAGACGTCAGCATCAAGAATTCCAACGCGCAAACCTTTCTTTGCAGCAGCAACAGCAAGGTTGGCAGTAACTGATGACTTACCGACGCCGCCTTTTCCAGATGCGACTCCGATTACGCGAGTTAATGATTCAGGTTGAGCAAAAGGGATAAATTTCTCTCGTCCACCTCTCACCAAAAGCTTTACCTTGTTGCGTCCTTCTTCTGTCATGACTCCAAAATTGATACGCACTTCCTTTACACCCTCTACGGCACCGACTGCCGTTGTGATGTCTTTTGTTAGGCGATCTTTCATTGGGCAGCCGGAAATTGTCAGCAAAATTGTTAAGTCGACTACACCAGATGACTCACTGACGCTTTCAACCATGCCTAGTTCTGGAAGTGCTCGATGAAGCTCTGGGTCTTGCACAGTTGCAAGAGCTGCGTTGATGTTTTCAATAATTGTCATAGGAGATCTGGATCAATTTGAGGTCTGAAGGCTGAGCTGCCACTGTTTCTTTGATTTTCTTTCGAATCTTCATCCTCAAGAACAGAGGCAACGTGTTTCCTAATAAAGGTCTTTGGATTGAGGTCTGCTGGCTTGAGGTCTTCAAATCCTGGTCCAAGGTTTTCGCGAATTTCTGCAGTGGCCGTATTTGTCAACGAACGCACCTTCCTGATCATTTTTGCCAGATCAGATGCAACTCTCGGCATACGTTCTGGGCCTACTAAGATGAGAGCTAAAACGACAAGCCCGATCACCTCACCAAAACCAAAATCAAACATCACTTACCTGCTGTCAGCGTGAGCGATGTTGTGAGGGCCTTACCTGAACGAACGTATTCAATGGTGACCTTGTCTCCCACATTCTTTGATCGAATCGCCACAATGAGTTCTTCAGGCGTTGTAATTGTTCGCCCATCAAATTTGACGATCAAATCTCCTGCTCGAAGCCCAGCTTTATCTGCAGGTCCGCCCGGAAGTATTGCATTTGAAGTGTCGGCGATCCGCGCTCCATCGCCTGCATATTGCATATCGACTGAGACTCCCACAACTGGGTAGGTAGCCTTTCCAGTCTTAATTAGCTGCTCTGCGGTCTTGCGTGCCTGGTTAATTGGAATCGCAAATCCCAGTCCGATAGATCCTGATTGAGACGAAAGTGAAGATGAGCCTAATGTTGCAATCGCCGAGTTAACGCCAATAACTGCCCCTGCCGAATTAACAAGAGGGCCGCCAGAATTTCCTGGATTAATTGCTGCGTCGGTCTGGATAGCGTTAATGAAAGAGCTATCTCCTGCAGACTCTCCTGCAGTAACTGCGCGATCTTTCGCGCTGACAATTCCAAGAGTTACGGTGCCGGAGAGTCCAAGTGGGGACCCAATTGCAATCACAGAATCACCGACTGCGACTTGATCACTATCTCCAAAAGTTAACGCTGTAAGCCCTGTCCGATTAACTTTCAAGACCGCAAGATCATAGGAAGAGTCCCGACCAACGATAGTTGCATTAAGAGTCGTGCCATCGTTAAGTTGAACTTCAATTCTTCCTGAACTACCTGCAGCATCTGCAATGACGTGGTTATTTGTCAAAATGTAGCCAGTGCTATCAATGACAAATCCTGTACCAGTTCCACCACCCGATGCACTTTCTGCCGAAATTGATACAACAGATGGAAGTACTCGTTGAGCGATATCTGCCACTGATCCTGGTGGTCGCTCAATTGATGAACTTACAGAAGTTAACTTAATTTCATGACCGAAGAGTGAACCTGATGAACTTGCTCCGAAGACTGCGCCAACCAAGCCAGCAATCGCCGCCATTAACAATGCATTTGAACGGGTAACAAACTTTGCTTTTCCATGTGATGAAGACGGCACCCACCAAGGACCCGTGCCCATTGGTTGTTGTGGTTGTTGAGGCTGCTGAACTGTCATGAAGATATCCTTCTACAACTTCGTAGCAAGTAACAAGCCATCCCCTAGAGGAATCAGTGAAGTCACCCACTTTTCTGTCTCGCCCTTAAGCAGTTTGCCAGCATCGCGAAGAGCAATGGTCTTTGGATCGCGCTGAGCAGGATCGTTGACCTTTGCGCCACCAAAAAAATTGTCGATGACAAAGACGCCACCGCTGCGCAAAATTCGATGAGCTTCCACTATCGCATCATGTAAATCTTCTGCATTGTCTCTAAAAATTACAAGATCGTAGGCACGATCTGCGAGTTTCGTCATTACTTCGATTGCAGGATTTGTAATGAGACGAAACCGCGACTGTGCAATCTGCGCATCTTGAAGTGCAATCTTTGCGATTGCAGAATGTTCTTGTTCTCCATCAATTGATGTGAGAGTTCCACTAGGCAGCATTCCTTCAAGCACCCAGAGCGCGCCGACACCAGAACCAGTTCCAATTTCAACTACTGATTGTGCGTCAAGGATGTGTGCGAGATGTCTAAGATAAGAACCAACGCCAGGAGTGACATCAATTGCGCCAACTTCGCTTCCGCGAGATCTCGCTTGTGCCTTATCTACGCTCTCGCCAATGAAGCTTTCAGAGTAGGAGTGAGGGTCTATCTGGTTGATCATGAGAGGGATGTTAGCCACTCCACGAGTAAACGCACGCCGAATCCGGTTCCGCCTTTAGGGTTTTCTCCGGAATCGCTCTCACTTCGGGCAGTGCCTGCAATATCAAGGTGGACCCACTGGCGATTACCGACAAATTGTTCTAGAAATAGCGCAGCGGTCACTGAGCCAGCGCCGTAGTGCCCTTTATCTGCCGTGTGGTTGAGATCAGCAATATCGCTCTCTAATCCATCTGTGTAATCGTCGATGAGTGGCATATGCCAAACACGATCTCCTGTGCGTTCGCCAATTTCATAAATTGTGCGGGCTAGTTGAGAATTTCTCGTGTACATCGCTGCATACTGACGTCCAAGACCAAGCGTTGCAGCACCCGTAAGAGTTGCAATATCGACTACATAATCTGGATCGAGATTAAGATCTGCAAAAGCTAATCCATCGGCAAGAACTAAGCGTCCTTCAGCGTCAGTATTGATAACTTCCACTGTCTTTCCACCATAGTGCTTAATAACATCGCTAGGGCGCTGGGAAGTTCCAGAGAGTGCATTCTCTGCGCACATCATCAAAACACTGACCTTTACTTGAGCACCTAGTTGTGGGAGTGCGCTGATTGTTGCAAGTGCAGCGGCGGCTCCTGCCATGTCACTCTTCATCGCCATCATGGTGTCATATGGACGCTTGAGGGAAATTCCACCTGTATCGAATGTGATTCCTTTTCCAACAAGAACCACGTGTGGAATGCGCGATGCTTTCTTTCCACCTTTAGGCGTGTAGGTGAGGTGAATAAATCGCGGTCCTGGGTTTGGTGAAGAATTTCCTACTGCGCTGAGGCCACCGAATTCCTTCAGGGCGACGCCACTAAGAACGTTGATTTGGAGGCCGTATTCAGATGCAATAGCTCGTGCTTGGTTAGCCATCCACAATGGTGTTTTGATATTGGCAGGTGTGTGAATGAGATCGCGAGCGCGGCAGACTGCATCCGAGATCACTCGTGCATGCTCGACAGGTGCTGCATCTGCAGTGACAATTTCGATCTCTGATACGGATGGCTTAGAAGTAGTTTTCTGATTCCAGGTGTACTCACCTAAAGTCGCCGAGATTGCAAAGGCAATGATCTCATCTCGATTTGTCGGAGCGATTGTTGCAAAGTTCTTCCCTGCCCCGCGGACCTTACGACCAAGTGCTGCACCTGCTGTTCTAAATGAAGCAAGAGATTGATCGCCAACGCCTAAAAGAATGATCTTCTCGACGGGACTATCTGCAGCACTGACTGGGATTTCGTTGAGCTCGCCGGCTTTTCCGCTCGGAGTGAAGAAGGAGAGTTCATCGCGTAGCTCAATAGCAAATAACTTTTCAACCTTCTTTACCAGAGCTGGATGAGCGTTGAAAATAATCTCATTCTCGCCATTATCTTTTGTGGCAAGCATGATGTAACTAATTACTATGACGTCTGCGGTACTTACAGAATCCAAATCTGGATTAAGCGCGCTTATAACCATTAGAACCTGTGGCTGTATCCGCGTGGAAAATTACTTCTTGATGAGAGCGACAGCGGCTTCAAGAGCAGCGCTGAGATTATTTGCCTCTGTAGGGTTAAGTTCAACAACAAGGCGACCTCCACCCTCAAGCGGGATACGCATGACGAGTGACCGTGCTTCTTTGGTTACTTCCATTGGTCCATCACCAGTGCGAGGTTTCATAGCTGCCATGATGAGACTCCTTTGAAGCGGACTTTCCGCGAGATGCAGAGAAAGTAAGGGCGTAAGTATCTCGCATTCAGGGCCGATACATGAAATCCAAAGAGGACTACAAGCCTAATTGAGCAGTCAAACGCGCCTTACCTGAGGCAATTACCGCCTCTACAGACTTTTCGGGCACATTGAGCAGGGTTGCAATCTGCCCGGCACTCATGCCTCGAAGGTAGGACAAGGTCAAGATGATGCGCTCTTCCTCCGGAAGTGCTTCGAGCACTTCGGCCAAGGTTTTCGGCGCTGCCATAGGACGAGGTTACCCGTTCTTAATATCACCTGGATGGCATATCGGCTTTGAAGAGCTGCTAATTTTCAAAGGTTCTTACATTGACGAGCAAAACGTGCGAGAGAGATGCGAACTCCAAGCCAAATAAACGGTGCACCTAAGAGAAACAGTGCACGGTGAATATCAATTGTCTCGCTCCAATAAAAAGAGGTTGAGTGCGGGCCGTTACTCTCCAGCTGGAATGTGCCCGTGCCCTTTAAAAATTTTCCTGTATGGATTACATCGCATCGACGAGGTGGCTCCCACGCTGTAACTGTCATGGTGTCGAGAAGGCCAAGAATTGAAAATTTTGGATAGAAGCGATGAGCAGGACCGGTAAATGCTGCGATAGAAGTTCCGACTCCTTCAGAAATTTCAGATGTGACCCAGACTCGAGTGGCAACCATCCACTCACCCTGACTACTCCAATCGGCAATCCTTGCCCATACTTTTTCTATCGGCGCACCGCACGCAACACGTATTGCAAGTGTGTTCTTCGGATTGCTCGCCATGAAGTTAAGGATAAGCGATATTGTGTGCCCATGTCGTCTCAATCAACGTCCGTCGCATCCGCCCATGGCCATGGAATTGCCACGCTCTCGGGTTCTACAGTTCTCGATGTCTGGTTTCCAGCTCCGGCGCTAGGTGCACTTAAGGGAGATCCTGCGCAGTATCTCCTTGATGCAGTCGGTGCAGATGACGTAAGAAAAGTACGGCGCGAAGTTGTATCTCGCGAAATAGATATTACCCATGCGCCACAAGATGCCGTCGATGCTTATTTACGTCTTCATCTTCTGTCGCATAGATTAGTCAAACCGCACGGTCTCTCACTTGATGGAATTTTTGGATTACTCACTAACGTTGTATGGACTTCTGCTGGTCCTTGTGCGATTGAAGGCTTTGAAGAAGTTCGTGCGCGTTTGCGAGCACGTGATGGCCACGTAACGATTTTTGGCGTTGATAAATTTCCACGAATGGTCGACTACGTCATTCCTTCTGGTGTGCGCATTGCAGATGCTGATCGTGTGCGACTTGGAGCTCACCTTGCTTCAGGCACAACAGTGATGCATGAAGGGTTTGTTAATTTCAACGCCGGAACGCTCGGAACATCAATGGTTGAGGGACGAATTTCCTCTGGTGTTGTTGTCGATGACGGCAGCGATGTCGGCGGCGGAGCATCCATCATGGGAACTTTGAGCGGAGGCGGCAAGCAGGTTATATCTATTGGCAAGAAGTGTCTGCTGGGTGCTAATTCAGGTCTTGGAATCTCTCTTGGAGATAATTGTGTCATCGAGGCTGGTACGTACATCACAGCAGCAGCAAAGGTTCGTCTTCCAGATGGAGAAATTGTTAAAGCTGGAACTCTGAGCGGCGCTTCAAATGTACTCTTTAGAAGAAACTCGCTTGATGGTTGTTTAGAAGTTGTTCTTCGTGAAGGTTCGTGGGGCGGACTTAATTCAATTCTCCACGCTAACTAAGCTAAACCACGGTGAAGGCAACTTCGCCCTACTTCTAAAGGTATCGCCACGTATTTTCTTAGTGATTCCATCGGCAGAAGTTGCAGAAATATAAGTAACTGCTCCGGCTTCATTGCGCGAGAGAATTTCAAGTGAGACTACGTTGGGTAAGAGAAATGCTTTTGCAACAAGTTCTTGAGTTGACGATGCCTTCCATGATGCAAATCTCGGATTCAGTTTGACATCTACGCTCGCGCTATCCGAAACAGATTGAGTGTAAGCAGTCGCTCCTCCCCACGCATCAAGAGATGTCTGTGTTGCTCCTCCCGAAGATGAGAAGAAATAGGTTTGTGCAGGTTTGCCATTGCTAAGTACAACGAGACTTGTAGAAGTATCGATGATGGTGCGAGAGACGGCCTCTTTCCAGAGGCGACCAAATCTAGGTTCACTCTCTTTGGAGTAACCAACAAAGTTCTGATCTGAAATGTGAGAGAAGACCTGACAATCGCAGCTAGGTCGAATCACGCCTAATTTTGATAGAGCAAAGCTACGCGAGGCAATCGCTTGCGCTTCCAGCATCGCTGCCGGCCAACTCGATGGGACTTCACTAATTCCCCACAAATACTCATCTCGAAGTGAAAGGGTATTTGTTACTTCTAGTGCCCCTCTAACAGCTTTGATGGTTATGTATCCATACTTGTATTTTGTAGTGACTGAGCCATGCGTCATTGTGATGATGGGATTTTCTCCAATCCATCGCAATGTGAGTGCTTTTTGTTTGGAGATTGTGGCGACGGTAAACGTTGCTCTCTTTTTTGTGGCAAAAGAAGAGATAGGTGTTGCTTGTACTGAATTTCCGATATCACCTTCAAATACATCAATACGCGCTCCGGGCGAATGCGTCGTGAAGGAAATGGACTTAACGAGATGGGCAATATTGACGCGGATTGTGTGTGTATCAACAAAAGGAGCAACTTGAACATCTTTGTAGTAATAACTGAGAATCGCAGTAGCACTCTCGCCACTCAAAGCGCGCGAGCGTGCACCAATCTGACTCATGCCAACGCCGTGGCCATATCCACTGCCAGTAAATTCAAAGGTAGGAGGAATGGCGATGGCTTGCGCCGGTGCCGCGCTCGTTATGAGTGCAGCAATCAAAAGTGCTAGAAAATTCTTAGACATCCTCATCAGAAGATGCGCTCTTTCGTACTTGCATATACTCGCGATACGCGGCGATTACTTCCGCAGGATTGCCACGAGCCATAATCTTTCCTTTATCTAACCAGATGACTTCATTGCAAATGTCTTCAATCGTGGCCAAAGCATGGCTCACCAAAATCAGAGCACGATCTTCGGTGCGGAGTTCCTTGATTCGATTCAGACTCTTCTCTTTAAAGCGCGCATCGCCTGTGCTCAGCGCCTCATCAATAATCAGAATATCTGGCTTTACTGTTGCCGCTACTGAAAATGCCAACCTGGCATACATACCGGAAGAATAAGTACGCATAGGAGAATCGATCGCCTCCCCTAGCTCTGAGAAATCTGCGATCTCCTCAAACTGACTATCAATTTCAGCTCGTGTCATACCGGCGGCAAGACCACCAAGATAAACATTCTCACGTCCTGTAAGGGATGCATTAAATCCAACTCCGAGGGCAAGCAACGTACTCACGGAACCATAGACTTCAATTCGACCTTGTGACGGTGGAATGATTCCCGAAATAACTCTCATCAGCGATGATTTTCCAGCACCGTTTGAGCCGATGATTCCCAACACTGTTCCATAATGGACATCAATACTTACATCATTGAGAGCGTTGACAGTGCGAGAGAACTTTCCACTTCTACCGAAACGTTTAACCCGTGCTTTTAGCGTTGGCTTTTTATCAACAGATGTTGTGTAGGTAAGTCCAACAGATTGCACAGAGACTGCAATGCTGTGGTGTGGATGAGCGCTAGAGACGGACAGCGAAATCACGCTCCCTCGTCAAGAAGAAATATGTTCCGATAACGAAAATCAGTGTTGCCCAAGTCAGGCTGATCAGAACTGAAAATAAACTCGGTGCCTGGGCGTAGACCATTACTTGTGACCAAGCATCCAAGAGATAGAAAATTGGGTTTGCGATTTCTAGAGTGCGCAGCTTTTCAGAGAGCGCTGATGCTTCGTAAAGAATTGGTGAAAGATAGATCAAACTGCGCGTGATGTAGGGAAGCAGGCTTGCTATATCTCTGAAGTAAACATTGGTGCACGAGATTGCGATTGCCATTCCAAGCCCCATAAAAACACCGAGGAGAAAGATGGGAATAGCCCAGAGCATCTGCCATGAAAAGGGGGCACCGATAATTGTGCGGATTGCAAAGAAGACAATGAGCGTAGGAATGAATTTAAAGATTGCAATGACTGAGGCGGAGATTGGGAGCATGATGCGAGGAAAAGCGGTATTCATAATCAAGCGCTGTCCCGAAGTAATTGACTTGACTCCCCCTGTCAAACTATTTGCAATAAGGTAGAAGAAGAAAAGACTGGAAGTCAGATGAACATATCTATTCGCATCACTGGCTCCACCGATAATGTAAATCAGTAGAAAATAGACGCCAGAAAGTAGTAGTGGATTAAGCACGAGCCATAGCTGACCAAATACTGACCCATAGTTCTGCTCGCGTAGTTCAGAGCGTGAGAATTCAGCAATGAAGTGACGGCGAGACCAGAGCGAGCGCAGGTATTGACGCATCGGGGGTAACCCAGCGCGAAATGGCTCATATACAGTCACAGGAGTACTCATATGAGTGAAGGTTACCGTAGAGAGTCTGGAACTAGCTTTCTTGGCGAGGTAAGGAAGCCAAGTCCCCACGAAAAGTGCATCGTTGGAAGAATAAAAACGAGTAGCGGATAGTGAGCCAGATTCTTTGAAACAAACAGTGGGGTGATTGCAATAAATGTGATGTAGGTGGCAGCCGGCAGGTAGAGAGATGGATCAAAGATGCTTCCGGCAAAAAGTGAGAGCACTGTCCCAATCAGGGCAAGTGGGGGTGCCAAATATCGGTAATTAATTGTCTCTGGGTACTTTCGAGCAATCACGCGACGCCATCTTCCATATTCAAAATACTGTTTTGCCAAGGCTCGATAATTTGAACGTGGTCGGTATGTCACATGAAGTCTTGGATCAAAATAAACTTTTCCACCATTTTGTCTGAGCCTGTAGTTCAGTTCCCAGTCTTGTGCACGGACAAATCGCTCATCAAATCCACCAGCATCAATAACTGCTTGTCGAATGAATGCTCCAAGATAAACAGTATCTACATAACCTGCCTTGCCACCGATATGGAACCTGGATCCACCAACGCCAAATGGGCTACACATTGCGGCAGCAACAGCAGTTTCAAAGAATGTAACGCCTTCTGCACCCATCACACCACCAACATTGACTGCGCCAGATTCGCGAAGAATATCGACTACTAATTGGAGGTAGTTGTTTGGAATCTCAGCGTGAGCATCCACGCGAACTACAACATCTTGTGTAGATGCCCTCAGAGCTATGTTGAGACCTGAGGCAGTTCGGCCTGAAGGGTTTTCAACAAGAATCACTCGCGAATCTTCTGCTGCAAGTGAACGCGCAATCTCATTTGTGGAATCTCGAGAAGGGCCAAGTGCCAAAATGACCTCGAACATTCCCAGATAATTCTGAGAAAGAATGGCTCGTATTGAATCTTCTAAGTGCGCTTGCTCATTAAGTACAGGCAAAATCACACTTATCCCTGGTGAGGCAGGTAACGAGGCGTTCGGCGATGTCATAACACCTCTACGCTATCGCCCAAGTAGTCTTACGTCGTGAAATCAACACGAGCCATACGGATAATTACCTCACTCTCCGTTG
>JBILSO010000070.1:0-5248 GCA_044372065.1 Candidatus Planktophila sp.
TTGATTGATGGTCTCAATATCCATCAGACCCATAAGGTCAAAACGGAATCCATCAAGGTTATATTCACTTGCCCAGTACTTCACTGAGTCAACAATAAATTTACGAACCATAGGTCGCTCTGAAGCGACATCATTGCCACAGCCGCTTCCATTGGTGAGGTTGCCTGATTCATCAGTTCTAAACCAGTAACCCGGAACGATGAGTTCTTGGCTGAAATTGCTTGCTGTATAGACGTGGTTGTAAACAACATCCATATTCACGCGCAACTTCTGATCATGCATAGCTTGGATAGCAGCTTTAAGTTCAGTAATGCGCGCAGTCGGGTTCTTTGGATCAGAGCTATAAGAACCTTCAGGAACGTTGTAATTCATTGGGTCATAGCCCCAGTTGAATGTTGGAGAGTTCTCATCAACAGATGCGTAATCGAAGATAGGTAGGAGTTCTACGTGGGTTACACCCAAATCTTTAATCGCAGAGATACCAGTCTTCTGCCCAGCAAATGATGTGTTGAGATCTGTGAAAGCCAGATACTTGCCACGATTGGCTACTGGGATTCCACTGGATGGATCCATGGATAAATCGCGCACATGGAGTTCGTAAATAACCGCATCTGTCGGATTGCCTGAAAAGGCTGGCTTACTCTTTGACCAATTAGCTGGATTTGTCTTTGCGAGATCAACGACTACTCCGCGAACACCATTTACAGTTGTTGCGCGGACGTATGGATCCACTGCTTCATTTGTCATTCCATTAACTGTGACGCGATAGTTGTAGATAAGTCCATGCTTGTCTCCTGCCATTTCAGCAGTCCAAGTTCCATTGGCACTAGCACTCATCGAAGTAAGGACTCCGCTTGCTACAGAACCATCAGCACTTGCATAAGTAACGAGATCTACCTTTGTAGCCGTTGGTGCCCATACTCTGAATTTAGTCGAAGTCTTAGAGTAAACATTTCCTAAATCATCACCTGTATAGGTGTACTTGGCTGCGAAGTCTGCAGAGTCGTACAACTTCGCTAACTTACTGCCAGCAGGTTCCTGAATTGCTCCCGTTGGCTTCTCGTAGTAAATAACTGGATCGCCCTGGCGAAGCCAAATCTCGGCAGTTCCGTCCTCTTTGAACTTATTGATAAAGCGATCTGCGCTCACATCTTTAGCGGTCCATTCGCCCTTGCGAACGATAATTCCAATGCTTTCAAACTTGTCCATATTGTCGATCTCGACGGTTACAGTCTTACCGAAATCATCGCTACCAGTGAATGGCACACCAGCTTTATTAACATCAACATCGGTTCCCGTTGTCACGTTCTTCCAGAGCCACAGATTCCAACCGGTGTACTCAGAGTCAGCACGCTGATAGTGAACCGTCAGCTTTACGAGTGCAGGATTGGCTGCAGTAGCAATGTGAGGTAGCCCGACTAATGTCACCGCCGCTACAAGTGCGACAGCGATAAACCGCAGAGGTGAAAGGGCCTTGGACTTTGCTGGTGAAGTTAATCTGGTCATGCCGCCTAAGGTAATGCAAAAACCGATAAATTCAACGAACTCTCAAACCAGATTTGTAGAGGGCCAGGATTTTGATCTCCTTCACTGCATGGAGGTCGGCCTCAAGAGGGTTGCTGTCAAGGATCATGAGGTCTGCATCTAATCCGGGAGCGATCCGACCCATACGGTTTTCTTTAGACAATTGGTAGGCAACACCCTCTGTGTAGGAAGCCAATGAGTCTTCAATAGAAATTGCTTCGTGAACGCTCCACCCCTGCTCTAAATGTCCGCCAGGAGACTGTCGATGTGTAGGAACCGCAAGTGCTTCAAGCGGTACAAATGAGGTAACAGGCCAGTCACTTCCATAACTAATTCTTGCCCCTGATTTACTCAGTGATGCGAGTTGATACTGGCGATTATTTCTCTCTTCACCTAAACGCGGCGTAATAAGCTCCTTATTCATTGGATCCAAATAACACCACAGCGGTTGATAATTTGCGATCACACCTAGTTGAGCAAATCGAGGCAAATCTTCTTCACTAATCAATTGAGCATGGGCAATGACTGGCCGACGATCCCACGACGGATTAATCTGTTGAACTTTTTCAATGACGTCAAGAACCTGTCGTACCGCAGCATCTCCTATCGCATGAAGATGAAGTTGGTACTGTTGCAAATCAAAATGCAAAGCTGCCTCTAGTAACTCAGCATCTTCCCAGATCAATAATCCCTTCCATTGCGGATTATCGAGGTAAGGTTCAAGGACTGCTGCTGTACCGCTTGAGAACGCACCATCACAGAGGAATTTGATCGTTCTTGCAGCAAGCTTTGAGACGCTACCTAAATCCACAATTTCTTTACGAAGCCCAGCAAAATATTCACTTGCATTCTTCCAAACACCTGGCTGAGCCAAGAAAAACAGATTGATATCAATACTAAGTACACCGCTCTTTGCTGCGTCGATGTATGCCTCAGCCATCCCTGGTTCAACCCATGCATCGGTTGCAGAAGTAACACCATGAGCTAAGTACTGCTCACATGCCCACGAAATTGCATCGACATCTGCTTTACGAGTACGAGTGGGTGCATGCTTCATGATCAGCGCCATCGCAGAGGGTTCGCGCAGCGTTCCTCGTGGGCTGCCATCACTATTTCGCGCGATTGAACCGCCGTCAGGATCAAGAGTCAAAGATGAAATCCCTGCCAGTTCGAGAGCTTTGCTATTCACCCAAATAGTGTGGTGATCCACTGCTTGTAAAACTACTGGACGATCAGAAACGTACTCATCTATCCACTCTGCGAGAAAATCCCCACCTTCGATAATGGCCGCTTCATAAGCTCCACCAATAATCCAAGGGACATCTGGATTGTTGTCAGCAAAACGTTTTACCTCTGCAACAATTTCAGGAACGCTTTGCAATTGGTTCACTTGAGGGCCTTGAGCTTCTCGACCAGCAAAGAGCGGGTGCGCATGTCCATCCATAAAGGCTGGCGCTATGAATGCACCCTGTAAATCGACGAGCTCATCGGTTGCCTCTGCTGGGCAATCAATCGCTACGATTTTTCCTTGATCAATCCGTAGCGACTTTGCAATGCGACCCTTGCCACACCAAATCGTTCCGCCGCTGAGGTAGATGCTCAATATTTCTTCCTATAAAACAAGTAGTTTTATCTTCTTTTCTTATTTGCGTTTCGCTTGCGCATAATCCAGAAAATCAACAATGGAATTGCGTAGAGAATTCTTGGCTCCCATAGAGCCAGTATGCCAACAACTGGAACGAGCATAAGTAAACCCGCTATACCCGCACCGAGCATTTCAGCCTTGGCATTTTGCTCCGTGTAAGTCTTATCCCACTCTTCTCTATTCATAGTCATCTCCTTTTTCTTGGATCGAATTATCTAATCCCTACAGTGGACAATGGTAGCGAGATGACAAAAGTAGCCTTTTGAGCTGACCGGTCACAGTCCTGCTCGCCTAACTGGAACTCTTGTATACAGGAATCCCCGTGTGATTCACTTCTGGTAACAATTTGTGAGTGCTCGCAATTACTCGACAAAACCAAGTTAAAGGGGCTACGAAAATGGCAAAGTGGGAATATCTAGTCGAAGAATTAACCATTACAGATAAGTGGAATAGCAATAAAAGAGCAGAAGAGTTTGAGAAGTTTTCGAGTAAATTGAATTCTCTCGGAAATGAAGGCTGGGAACTAATCAGCTATCAGGCGATACCTCTTGTGGGCAGTTGGTCAAAAGAAGTCAAAGGTTACGCATACTTGGGAATGCTAAAGCGCGCATTGAGCTGAGGCACTTGTTGCTTTAGCAATACCGCTCATCAACTGCGGCTTTACAAGTGGGTTGTGAGGACTTCGGACTCCGTATCAGGTTGTTATTCTATTGACATAGAAGATAGCGACTTATAGCGTGTTCATTCTTGCTTTAGCAGGAAATCGAAAAGGGGCATTGCATGGGCTACAAATCATGGTGGCAGATTCTTACTGATCCAAAATATAAAATACCTGGATTACCGTATGATTCAAAGAAAAAATTTATCAAAGAGTTGAGCAAGATGCGGAATTCAGATGAAGTATCTTTCGGCATTATCATGCTTGCCTTAGAAAAAGGCACGAGTATTCCATTCCAAGATTTAGCCCCAGCTGCGCGCCACTGGCTAGAGACCAATGGAATCGAAGAGCAACAGATTTAGAATTACGAGTGCCTAGGCTCTCCTGAGCTCACCGATATTCTATGGATTCTAAAAGATGGAAAAGCACATAGATTAACCGATATTCTTTTGAAAACAGATGTACTCAATGTCTCACCCGCAAGATAGTCCTCTGGCTCTGAATCAGTGCGTCAGCTCACTAATTATCCAATAAAAACTTTGTCTCCTCATAAATCTTTTGCGCTTCAACTACCTGTTTCGGAGAGAAGCACGTCGGATTATTGATGATTACGCTCTTTGAATCTTTCTTGGCCTCAAGATGTTTACGATTCAACGCATCAATTCGTTCATAGTCTTCAATGGTGCCTTCGCCGTCGTCAAGGCTAGCTTCGATAAGCTTCAGATACTTCGAATGAAGTTCTTTCGATAAATCTTGGTACTCAATTTTGGTTTTGACTACCACCTCGCAGGCTTTTGCTGCCGAGTCTGTACAGCCAGTCAGTGCAAGCAGACCTGACGCGACAAGACCGACGACGGCAACTTTACTCATCTGCAAATAATAGCGTGGTTCGCTCATAAGGCTTAGGACTTGACCCAGGGTTGTTAAATCTGGGCACTGTCTATATATGTATAGTCTCCCCGAAATTTTCTGTTATTTGTCAGTGTTGAAGGACAGAATACAGGTATGACCAAGCGCTTAACCGATGCGCCCCCACCCAGTGAAAGTGACTAGCTTGGGGTGTTAGGTGATGATTCAATTTATCTTGCACTCCTGATAAATCGCCTAAGTGCTTTAGCGAAATCTGGAAACGATAGAGAGACAGTAGCGCCTACTATCGCCCACAAGATTAGTCTCGTAATGCCTGCATCGAGTCCAATTACGTCAAAGTACCTGACAGTCAGTGCTCCAATCTCGTCATAAGAGATTAACCAACCGCCGTTGATTAACGTGTCAGCATTAAAATCAAAAATTACATACTCGGCATTACTAGGCATCCCAATAACCCCAGTTAAGGCAGGATATCCAAGGCCAAGCAATGCTGTCAGTCGCAACCAAGCGCTCGCAGTCCACTTTCCATCGTTTTGTTCCAACCAAGACTT
>JBILSO010000024.1:0-15957 GCA_044372065.1 Candidatus Planktophila sp.
TCATCGATGGGTGCGTGATCGCGGATGTGTTGAACATCCTCATCCTTTATGCGACCGGCCATATGCTCACTCTATCCAATGGCTGCGCCATTTAACGGCTCAGGTGAGCATGTAAGGCGTATGCCCCAGGATCTGTCAGGCAAGAGATCTGATCAATGACTACGCGCATCCGTGCAATTTCATTATCGGCCAGGGCCCAGTCATCGAGAAAAATCGGATCAAGGGCCGCTGGCGCTTGCGCAAAGAGCATCTCTACAAGTTCTGCAATCAACTTTTGTTGTCCGATGTAGCGCTCTTGTGATGCATCAGCGCTGATTAGATAGTGACCAGCAATAGCTTTGAGGAAATCTACTTCAACACGTTGTTCGCGTGGAATCTCTAGATTTGCTTGATATCTCATAAGTGATCCCGCACCGTGAACTTCACGAGTGCGCATCTCTGCTGCCAAAACAAAGCGACCGATGAGTTGGGATGTCGAATCCTTAAGGCGAGCAAGTGATCGATGCGAACGATCGTAGCTACGAGGCCAACATGAAAGTGATTCAAGACGTGTCAATGCTGCCGCAACCTCATCTTTTGTGGCATCGCTCTTATAACTTGTAATCATCTCTGCATATAAAGTATCGAAATCTCTTTCGAAATCTGAAACCTTGACCGTACCTACAAAGATTGCATCTTCGAGATCATGGACAGAGTAAGCACAATCGTCAGACCAATCCATGATTTGGGCTTCGATGCATTGGCGACCTTCTGGTGCACCGCTACGAACCCAATTAAAAATCTCAACATCGTCGTCATAGACGCCAAACTTGCGAGGATTGACGCTGCGTGGCCATGGATATTTTGTTGCTGCATCCAAACTTGCGCGCGTCAGATTGAGTCCGACAGATTTTCCATGTGCATCTACAGTTTTTGCTTCGATTCGAGTCAATAATCTAAAGCTCTGGGCATTTCCTTCAAAGCCACCGAACTCTTGTGCGATATCGGCAAGTGCTTCTTCACCATTATGACCAAATGGTGGATGACCTAAATCGTGCGAAAGACATGCAGTCTCAAGAAGATCTGGATCCGCTCCGAGCGATTCGCCGAGTTCGCGACCAATCTGTGCACACTCCATCGAATGTGACAATCGCGTGCGTTGAAAGTCGTTCTCCCATGGAACGGCAACTTGCGTCTTGGCAGCCAATCTACGAAGTGCTGCTGAGTGAATTACTCGTGCACGATCGCGCATAAATTCTGTTCGACCTGCGCGCTTGGCAGGTTCGAAGAAGAAGCGCTCTTGATCGCTATCGCTGTATCGCATGGAGCTAGCCTAAGTGATCGCTGAGATGAATTCCTCTGCGCCCAAGCGTGATGTATGAAAGATATGCCCCAGCTTCGCGGATTAAGTAGCGGTATGTCGAACCCGCAAGAGAGTTAGGACCATCAGGAACCGGTGCACAGAATGGATCGGCATCCAGATCGCGTGCCATAGTCATTGAACGTTGGCAGTGATAGGGATCTGTTGCGATCACAACTGTTTTAATTTTTCGCTCGCTCATCTCTTTTACATAGGCCTTTGTCTGCGTCAAAGTGTCGCGGCCTTCTGGAAGTGCGATGACAGCACTTCGTGGAACACCGTTGTTGATCAGCCAACGACGACCAGAGTCAGCTTCAGTAGTGCGATCACCTGGCGCTCCAGAGCCCACCGTGATTACAAGAGGTGCGACACCTGCACGAAAGAGTCGGACTGCTTGTTCAAGTCGCGCCTGCAGTACTGCACCAGGTGTGCCATCTAGTTGTGCCGCTCCTGGAATCACAATGACGTCAGCAGATGTGCGGACAGAGGGATTGTTCGCAGAATTCCAGGTGACAAAGAGTGCATAGGCAGGAATTGCAACAATTATCGCAATAAGAAGAGCAATTGCTCGAAAGATGAATTTAAACATCATCCACCCGAGAACATATCTTCGGCATCGAGTTCGATCAGCTCATCCGGGTCATTAAGCCAACCATCTGGAAGAGTCGGTGGTCGCCCGTGACTGGTGCGACCACGAGGCTTCTCTGCAACTTCTAACGGATAAGGCTGGTCATCAAGTTGATCGAGCAAGGTGCGAAACTCTGCAAGGGATGCAATCATTCCGAACTGTCTACGTAATTCACTGTGAACACGGAAACCTTTGAGATACCAGGCCATGTGCTTGCGTAAGTCGCGACATCCTCTATCTTCTGATTCGAAGTATTCAACAATTAATTCACCATGTCGGAACATCACTTCGCGAACCTCATGAAGCGTTGGCAATACACGTTCGCTATTTCCTGACATGGATTTAGTTAAATCTGTAAACAACCATGGCCGCCCTAAGCATCCGCGACCAACAACTACGCCAGCACAACCTGTCTGCTCCATCATCGCAACGCCATCACTGCCTGACCAAATGTCACCATTACCAAGGGCTGGCACGCCTGTTGGCTTGAGGTGCTCTACCAACTGAGCGATTGCAGACCAATCTGCCTTGCCCTCATACATTTGTGCAGCGGTACGTGCATGAAGTGCCACCCACGCAACACCGAGCTCTGCAGCAGATTTGGCCGCATCCAAATATGTAATGTGATCGCTATCAATACCAATGCGCATCTTTACTGTTACTGGAATTCCAAAAGGTTTTGCTGCGTTGACTGCAGCTTCAACAATGGATGAGAAAAGTCTGCGCTTATAGGGAAGTGCCGCTCCTCCGCCTTTGCGAGTTACCTTTGGTACAGGACATCCAAAATTCATATCAATGTGATCAGCTAAATTTTCACGGCCAATCATCTTTACCGCTTCACTCATATGATGAGGATCAACGCTGTATAACTGAATAGAACGTGGCCATTCACCAGGTCCAGGTTCAATCATTCGCAGCGTTTCTGGAATACGTTCAAGCAAAGCGCGCGCTGTCACCATCTCTGAGACAAAGAGTCCAGCACCTTGTTCACGACACAACATGCGAAAAGGTGCATTGGTAATGCCAGCCATAGGGGCCAGAACCACCGGTGAATCAAGCTGATAAGTACCGCTTGATAAAGGGAGTGTTAGCAACCCAGTAGACGTGGAGCTAACCATGCCTGCACCTGATCAAGTGAGATGCGCTCTTGCGCCATGGTGTCGCGATCGCGGATTGTTACTGCGTTATCTTCGAGTGTTTCAAAGTCAATAGTGATGCAGTACGGAGTTCCGATTTCATCTTGGCGGCGATAACGGCGACCAATTGCGCCAGCATCATCAAAATCAATATTCCAATTCTTGCGAAGTTGGTCCGCTAGTTCGCGCGCCTTAGGTGAAAGATCTGCATTACGTGACAATGGAAGCACTGCAACCTTGACTGGCGCTAGACGGTAATCGAGCTTGAGAACAACTCGCTTCTCCATCTCGCCCTTAGCATTTGGCGCTTCGCCCTCTGTGTAGGCATCCATAAGGAATGTCAGTGCGCAGCGATCGACACCTGCTGCAGGCTCAATAACGTATGGCGTCCATCGTTCATTCTTCTCTTGATCAAAGTAAGAGAGATCTTTTCCAGATGCGGCTGAATGTGCCTTGAGATCGAAATCTGTACGGTTTGCAATACCTTCGAGCTCGCCCCATTCAGTGCCTGCAAATTCAAACTTGTACTCAATATCTGCTGTGCGTTTTGAGTAGTGCGAAAGTTTTTCCTTAGGATGATCGTAGATGCGAAGGCGATCTGGATTAATTCCAAGATCTTTATACCAGGCAAGGCGAGTATCAATCCAGTATTGATGCCAATCCTCATCTGTTCCAGGGACTACAAAGAATTCCATCTCCATCTGCTCAAATTCACGAGTACGGAAGATGAAGTTTCCTGGTGTGATTTCGTTACGGAAAGATTTACCAATCTGACCAATACCAAATGGTGGCTTCTTGCGAGATGTTGTCATTACTTGATCAAAGTTAATAAAGATTCCCTGCGCTGTCTCGGGGCGAAGATATGCAAGCCCTGATTCATCTTCAACAGGGCCGAGAAAAGTCTTGAGTAGACCTGAGAATTGCTTAGGTGTAGTGAACTGTCCCTTATTTCCACAAGCTGGACAGTTCATTTCTGTAAGAGATTCAAGCTTCTTCTTATGCTTTGCTTCGTATGCTTCTTCAAGATGATCTGCGCGATAACGCTTGTGACATGCTGTGCACTCCGTGAGCGGATCGCTAAATGTTGCAACGTGGCCCGATGCCTCCCAGACTTCACGTGCCAGGATTACGCAAGAATCAATACCAACAACATCTTCACGTCCCATCACCATTGATTTCCACCATTGGCGCTTAACGTTATTTTTTAATTCGACTCCGAGTGGGCCGTAATCCCATGAGGCGCGTAATCCGCCATAAATTTCAGAGGATGGATAAACAAATCCACGACGCTTTGCAAGTGAAACGATGTTTTCTAAACGATCTACGGCCATTTTCAATTCCCATCCGGCTGGCTGTCGGCGAAAAGCAACGGTCGTTGCTCACAGTGCAAAGTTTACCTGCTGCGGATTATTCGTACGCCCCTGGTTCATCGATTGCGCGAGCAAGCACCGGTATCGCTTCAAGCTTTGCACGCGTTGAACTCAGTGCACGGCGATATGAACCGACATTCTCCCAACGAGTGGTGAGCACCCAGAGGGTTGGCTCATCGAGATTTTGGCCGACTTCGCCACCTACGAAGCCGGCCGCTTCAGCCAATACATCTCGAACGCCCTCAAGCTCAGCGCGAAAATCACTCGCTGAAGCGAGTGGAACATCAAATCTGGCGACTGCGATCATGAGGCAAGGCTAGTGCCCAGGCAATGGGAATGAAAATCATTTTCATTTATGATACGGTCTTGCCATGAATATCGCAATCGCCCTCGCAGCCGCTACAGCCTTGGCCACCTTCGCTGGTGGAACTCTGGCAATTAAATCTAAGGATCGCCTGCACTTAGTGCTCGGACTCTCAGCTGGTCTTCTTCTTGGCTTAGTCGCCTTTGACCTTCTGCCTGAGGTTTTTGAAATGAGCAGCAAAGAAATCCTTCACGCCCCAGCGACATCTGTGGCACTTATTGCCGGATTCTTACTGCTTCACTTCTACGAACAACTTTTTGGTTCACATGAACCGGCTGAATCAGATTACGGTCACGACCATAAACACTCGGCAAATGTGACAGGCGTGCTTGGTGCAGTTGCAATGGGCGGCCATGTATTTCTCGATGGTCTAGCTCTCGGCGTTGCATTCAAAGTAAGTTCCGATTTGGGCTTTGCAGTGTTTATCGCACTTCTTGTTCACGCCTTTAGCGATGGTCTCAACACTGTCTCTTTCCTCATCAAGAGCGGTAAGTGGGGCAAGAAGGGAATCTGGCTTCTCGGAGTCGATGCGCTAGCACGAGTGAGCGGTGCTGCTATCGGAGCAAGCCTTGTTTTAAGTGATGATCTGATCGCAATTTACTTGGCAGGTTTCGCTGGAATTGTTATCTATCTGGCAACTTCACATATTCTTCCTGAAGCACACGCTCGCCATTCTTCACGGTTAACAATCGCTGCAACTCTCGTTGGTGTGGGAATCATGTGGGCTCTCGTAAGTTATCTACATTCAGGCGAAGAACATGACCACTCATCCGAGTCGGTCGTTATTGAAGAGAGTATTCATACCGATGAGCATGATCATGAGTAAGAGTTAAATGTCCCGTTCTAATCCACGAGTTCTCAGCACACTCGAACGTGCTGGTGGATTTGCTAGCGCGCAAGAGATCTATCGCTTAATGCAACGTGAAGGCGAAAGCATTGGACTCACGACTGTCTATCGGTCTTTACAGTCCCTAGTAAATGACAAGATAGTTGATGTGCTGCGGCGCGATGATGGCGAGGCTATCTATCGCCTCTGTGGTGATGCCCACCATCATCACCTTGTATGCAAAAGCTGTGGGGATACCGTCGAAATTGAAGGCGGAGCTATTGAAAAGTGGGCCAGAGTTGTGGCTGAAGAACATGGTTTTCGTGAAGTGGGACATACTGCAGAGATCTTTGGCCTCTGCAGCAAGTGCTAGTTTTTAAGCTTTTCCGAACCTGCGATCGCGATCTGAATATTCTTCAATTGCTCTCCATAAAGTTTTACGTGTGACATCAGGCCACAAGACATCCATGAATACAAACTCGGCATAGACCGATTGCCACGGCAAAAAGTTGCTGGTGCGCTGCTCCCCCGATGAACGTAAGAACAAATCCACATCGCTCATCTTTGGATCATAGAGATATGAAGCAAGGGTCTTCTCGGTAATAGAATCAGCTTTGACTTTGCCACGCTTTACATCACGCGCAAGTTTGGTCGCAGCATCAACGATTTCGGATCGCCCGCCGTAATTAACGCACATATTCAGAGTCAGCACTTTGTTCTTTTTTGTCAACTCTTGCGCTTCTTCTAACTCTTTGATCACAGATGACCAGAGACGCTTTGGGCGACCTATCCATTGAATCTTTACGCCCATCTCATTCATTTGATCGCGACGACGGCGCAATACATCGCGATTAAAGTTCATAAGAAAGCGCACCTCTTCAGGTGAGCGCTTCCAATTTTCCGTAGAAAAGGCATAGGCACTTAACTCTTTGACACCAAATTCGATAGCACCTTCAACAACATCAAAGAGGGCTTTCTCTCCTGCTTCATGTCCTGCAGTGCGAGGTAACCCGCGATCTTTTGCCCAACGACCGTTGCCATCCATCACCACTGCAACGTGATGTGGAATTTCAATCGCAGATTTCTTACTCATGCACGCTCCACCATCGGCAGACTTCGTAGTCCGCGTTCAAGGTGCCATTGTAGGTAAGCCGCTACTAAGCCACTAGCCTCTCGGCGAAAACGAAGCTCACTATTTTGCGCACGATCCCAATTTCCGCTAATGAGATCACCCATGAGTTCGAGAGTTTCAGCTGCGGGGGTAGCAGATGCCGATGGGCGACAATCCATACAGACCGATCCACCACCAACAAGTGAGAAGTAACGGTGAGGTCCTGGTTTTTCACATCGTGAACATTGGCTCATTGACGGTGCGTACCCACCAATTGCTAACGATCGCAGCAGGAACGCATCGAGAATAAGGGATGAGTCATAGCGATTCTCTGATAACGCTTTCATGCCACCAACAACTAATTGAAATTCTTGTAGCGCTGGTTCATTTTCCTGAGCGGTAAATCGTTCGGCAGTTTCTAAAATCGCAGAAGCAATTGTCCAGCGTTGATAATCATTAGAGATTGCTTCTCCATAATTCATGATCGCTTCAACTTGAGTCACTGTGTCAAAGGTCTTGCCGGTATACATCTGAATATCGACATGGCTGCCGGGCTCAAGTCGTGCACCAAATTTAGACATCGTGCGACGGACGCCTTTAGCGACTCCACGAATACGCCCATGTTCACGAGTCAACATCGTGATAATTCGATCAGCTTCACCCAACTTCTGGGTGCGCAGAACTATTGCTTCATCACGGTAGAGGCTCACGGGGTTACGGTAGTCAGCGAATGGCGCGATTTATTGCAGACACAACGGCCTTCAGTGAAGCGGTTGTTGTATTGGGGTCAACTCCTACGCCCCAATAGACATCCCCGCCAATTGCACACTCGAGGTAGGCAGCAGCGGATGCATCGCCACCAGCAGAGAGTGCATGTTCGTGGAAATCGAGAACACGTACATCGACACCGTAATTCTGCAAGATGTTACAGAAGGCAGCGATTGGACCATTGCCATGACCTGCAAGCTCTACTTCTTGGCCGCGATCTGAAATTGCGACGGTGAGCTGTACATCTTGGTTCATTACAGAAGTTTGCGACAATCCCTTTAAGCGGAATCGACCCCATGGCGCGCCATCAGTTGGAAGATATTCATCTTCAAAGATTGCCCAGAGTTCATCGGCTGAAACTTCTCCACCTTGTGCATCTGTTTTCTCCTGCACGATCTTAGAAAACTCAATCTGCAAACGTCGTGGAAGATCTAGGTGATGCTCAGTCTTCATCAGATAAGCAACGCCGCCCTTACCTGACTGTGAATTCACGCGAATGACAGCTTCATATGAGCGACCAATATCTTTGGGATCAATCGGAAGATATGGAACAGCCCATGTGTGTTGATCAACTTCAACACCTGCAGCTTTGGCATCTCGGGCAAGGTGCTCAAACCCCTTCTTAATTGCATCCTGGTGTGAGCCAGAAAAAGCGGTAAACACCAAGTCGCCACCATATGGATGGCGCTCTGGAACCTTGAGTTGGTTTGCATACTCGACAGTGCGTCGGATCTCATCGATATCTGAAAAATCAATGTGCGGATCAATGCCGTGGCTCACAAGGTTCATGCCAAGAGTCACGAGACAGACATTTCCGGTGCGCTCACCATTGCCGAAGAGCGTTCCTTCAATGCGATCAGCACCTGCGAGATATCCAAGTTCTGCTGCTGCAACACCGGTACCACGATCATTATGTGGGTGGAGAGAAACTATGACGCTTTCACGATTTTCAAGATTGCGACACATCCACTCAATGGAATCGGCATAGATATTTGGAGTCGCCATCTCGACAGTTGCAGGAAGATTCATGATCGTCTTCCATGCCGGGGTTGGCTTCCAGATTGCATTGACCGCGTTACATACCTCAACGGCAAATTCGAGTTCGGTGCCGGTATAAGACTCAGGTGAATATTCAAAAGAGACTTTCGTTTCAGGCACTGTCTTCATCAGATCAAGACATAGTTGAGCGCCATCGGTAGCAATCTTCTTGATGCCCTCTTTATCTAAACCGAAGACAACGCGACGCTGCAAAGTAGATGTCGAGTTATAGAGATGAACAATCGCCTGCTTTGATCCCTTGATCGCTTCATAGGTACGACGAATGAGTGGTTCGCGAGCCTGTGTAAGAACTTGGATCACAACATCATCTGGGATGAGGTCTTCGTCGATAATCTTTCGCACAAAGTCAAAATCTGTCTGGCTGGCACTTGGAAACCCAACTTCAATCTCTTTGTAACCCATCGCAACGAGCAACTTAAACATTGCTAATTTGCGTGGGGTATCCATGGGATCAATCAGTGCTTGATTGCCATCGCGTAAATCGACTGAACACCATTTAGGTGCGACAGTGATCTTCTTATTCGGCCAGGTGCGATCTTCAAGATCTACTGGGATAAATGAGCTGTAGCGATGCACGGGCATCTGCGACGGTTGTTGCTGTGGAAAATTCATTTCTAACTCCTTGGGGTAGGGCCGATATGTTGCGTGTGGTTTACCGGCAACACCAAACCCCGCGGCGAGGAGACCGGTTAATTGGCCTCGCAGCGGCTGCGAAGAAGGAGTCCACGCTGTTGCATGGCTTAAGAGTAACCCTTTGCTATTTATTCTTCAAGGCCTGAGTGAAATCAGACTGGTATCAGACCGGTATCAGAGTATTTGCAAAGATCTGCCATGCAAGAGCTGATTTAGCAATCAAGGAAAGTGTGATGTAGGTGCGCTCACCCACGAGATAATTCGACCACTTGCCAACCTTCTTATATTGCAGCCATTGCACAAGGGCGAATGAGTTGAAGAAAGCGAAGATGGTAAGCACGATGAAGTAGACAAATGTTGGTGCCTTATTCTCGCCAGCACCACCGATTGCAAAGACATAAAAGGCAAGTGCGATCCAAGGAACAATTCCCGTAATACATCCGAAGATAAATGGGATCCATCCGCCATTGCCTGGCTCTTCATATTTTTCTTGAAGCCAACCGAAGAGAATCATGGAAGCATTAACGCCAAAGATTGCAATCAGGGATGTGATATCTGAAATACCAGTCACTTGTGCAATCAACACGATCATGACTGATGAGCTAATTGAATACTCAACCCAACGGAAGAAGTTGCGATGGGCCGCAAGTCCTGCGATATATCGTGGGAAGAATTTTGGACTGACAACAATAAAGTGGGCCAGCGATGAAAGTCCTAGAAATATTGCAACGCCAATTGCGAGGGGTGCATCCCAGAGAACAAAGAGATCGCCGTAGGTGCTTCCTGGTGGACCAGACATGTATCGCGCTGTAATTGGTAGCGTGAAATCTGTTGAAAGTGCGAGGACTGCCGCCATCTGAGCAAAGTGCAGAACACCTGCGAATATGTTGATGCGACGCAAACTGCTTGAAGTGATCTCTTTAGCCATAGATCAAGGGTAATACCGCAAGGCCTAAAGAACGGGTAAATACCTATCGAGTTCGTAGGCACTTACCTGACGGCGATAGTCCTGCCACTCAGCTCGCTTATTACGCAGCACGAATTCAAAGACATGCTCACCCAAAGTCTGGCGAATGAGTTCGCTACCTTCCATCGCAACAATCGCCTCGTGAAGATTTGCTGGAAGTGGTGCGGGGTCGGCACTTGGCTCTAAAACATATTCCTCTTCGATTCCCTTCAAGCCGGCTGCCAACATCACGGCAAAGGCAAGATATGGATTGCATGCAGAATCTAGTGAGCGAAGTTCGATGCGCGTTGAATTCTCTTTATTTGGCTTATACATAGGAATACGAACAAGTGCTCCACGATCGCTCTGGCCCCAGTTGATCAATGAAGGCGCTTCTCCCCCGCCTTGTAGGCGCTTGTAAGAGTTAACCCATTGATTTGTAATCGCTGTCATCTCAGCGGCATGCTTCAAAATGCCCGCAATAAATGAGCGACCAGTCTTCGATAAATTGAACTCAGCACTGGAATCAAAGAAAGCGTTCTTCTCTCCTTCAAAGAGTGAGACGTGAGTATGCATTCCGCTTCCTGGATGATCGGTAAATGGTTTTGGCATAAAGGATGCGTAGAAACCTTGTTCGAGTGCAACCTCTTTAATGACGTGTCTAAATGTCATGATGTTATCCGCGGTGCTTAAAGCATCGGCATAGCGAAGATCAATCTCTTGCTGTCCAGGTGCGCCTTCATGATGGCTAAATTCAACAGAGATTCCCATCGCCTCGAGCAAGGTGATTGCTTGGCGTCTAAAATCATGTCCGACAACAGCTGGCGTGTGATCGAAATAGCCACCTTGATCAACCGGAACTGGTGCGACGCCTTTTTCAGGTTGTGATTTGAATAAGAAGAATTCGATCTCTGGATGGGTGTAACAGGTGTATCCCATCTTGGCCGCTTTATCCAAGGTGCGACGAAGAACATTGCGCGGATCAGAGTGCGAAGGTGAGCCATCTGGCATCGTGATATCGCAGAACATGCGTGCAGCACCTGGTGCCTCCGTGCGCCAAGGCAAAATTGAAAATGTTGCGGGGTCTGGTTTTGCCAACATATCTGATTCGGTAATGCGAGCAAATCCTTCAATGGCAGAACCATCAAAGCCGATACCTTCATCAAAGGCATTTTCGAGCTCGGCCGGTGCAATCGCTACTGATTTAAGAGTGCCCAACACATCGCTAAACCACAATCGAATAAAGCGAATATTGCGCTCTTCGATTGTGCGAAGTACGAACTCTTGCTGCTTACTGATCTGCTCGGCCATGGGGGCAATACTGCCAACTGATAATTACGGCAGTGTTACAAAACTGCCCGTTTATTTACCTTCGCGCCAGCGTGTGGTCATCGGGAGGCGACGATCTTTTCCAAAGGCGCGGGATGAGACCTTGGTGCCAGGCGGATATTGGCGGCGCTTATATTCGGCCATATCGACTAGCCCAATCACTCGGGCAACAAGGGCGCTATCAAAACCTGCGGCAACAAGTGCGTCATAACCGCGATCATGATCGACATACTCGGTAAGGACTTCGTCAAGAATTGCGTAATCAGGTAGTGAATCAGAATCTTTCTGATCTGGGCGAAGTTCGGCGCTCGGTTCCTTTTCAATCGAACTCACTGGAATCGGTGGCACTTCACCTAACTCGATCGCTCTGGCATTGCGCCAACGAGAAAGCGCCCACACATCAGTCTTGTAAATATCCTTAATCGGAGCAAAGCCTCCGACGGCGTCCCCGTAAAGTGTTGAATACCCAACGGCTAGCTCTGATTTATTTCCGGTAGCTAAAACGAGATGGCCTTCTTGATTTGAAATTCCCATCAGCGTTGTACCACGAACGCGTGCTTGCACATTTTCCTCGGCCAAACCTTTGAGTACGACGTTACTTGTGAAGGCATCAACCATTGGCGAAATAGGGATCGTGCGAAAGTGCAGACCAGTGTTTTTAGCCAACTCGGCGGCATCAGCAAGTGAGTGATCTGAAGAGTACTTACTTGGGAGCGCAACGCCGTTAACGCACTTGGCACCGATGGCATCGACTGCGATGGCGGCAACCAGTGCTGAATCAATTCCTCCTGATAGTCCAAGTACGACGCTTCTAAATCCATTCTTCTCTACATAATCACGCAAGCCCGTAACGAGCACTTTCCAGATCTCTTCTTCGATGGAGGTGCGTTCTGCAATGGCAGAGACAATCGGGGTTGATTGTGCAATCGCATCTTCGCTGATGATGACATCAGGGCTACTTGTCTGACCATCGCAATCGAGATCAACAATCATCACGCCCTCATCACAATGAGGAGTGCGTGCAAGCAATTCACCGGTGCGATCAACGACCATGGAATCTCCATCAAAGACCAAGTCATCCTGACCTCCGACCATGTTGACGTAGACAAAGGGCGCATCCATTCGTGCTGCCTCTTTACTCACGAGTGCAAGGCGTACATCATCTTTATTGCGTTCAAAGGGCGAACCGTTAGGAACAACTACGAGTCCCGGCGAGCGCTGGGCAAGTTCGGCAAGTACACCGTCTGGGTGCCAGATGTCCTGACAGATCAGTACTCCGACATCGACTCCGTGAATTCGAACGATCAGCGTTGAATCTCCAGCAACGAAATTTCTGTACTCATCAAAGACGCCGAAGTTTGGTAGGTGAGTCTTTACATATCGGGCCTTTACATGGCCACCATGAATGACGGCGGCAACATTTTGCGGTCCACCAGTTGAGGCTTCATCAAGATAGCCAACAATGGCTACTAGATCTCCGTAGCCCTTGACTGCCAACTCAGTTGCCAACGCATCGATCGCCTTTTTACTGGCTTGGCGAAACGATGAGCGAAGCGCCAGATCTTCAACGGGATAACCGGTTAACACCATTTCAGGAAAGACGATGAGGTGCGCGCCTTCTTGGGCAGCAGCTGCAGCAGCGCGAACGACCTCTGCGCTATTGCCGGCGAGATCTCCAACGGTGGGATTGATCGCAGCCATGGCAATACGCAGGCAATACTGGCCGGCTGCCGACTTCATAACCTAAGCCTACTTGCACTACCCTTTTATCTGAACCCGGGGACTTCACTGTAAGCGCAGCAAGCCTCGAGGTAAGGAGAAGTTCTTATGTCTACATCCCTTTATGGCGGCTCACGCCATCGCAGAGTCACAATCCTTGATCTCAAAGCCGCCAAAGTGGCTGGAGAAAAATGGGCGATGCTCACCTCTTATGAACAGATGACTGCAGCGATTTTTGATGAAGCCGAAATCCCAGTCCTGCTCGTTGGTGATTCCGCCGGAAGTAATTTCCTTGGCGAAGAGAACACCATCCCCGTCACAGTCGATGAATTGATTCCGCTTGCTCGCGCTGTTGTGCGTGGATCCACTCGTGCCATGGTCGTTGCAGATCTTCCCTTTGGAAGTTATGAAGTCTCACCAGAGCAGGCTCTGGAAACATCAGTTCGCTTTCTCAAAGAAGCGGGTGCAATGGCGGTCAAGCTCGAGGGTGCCCATCTTGCAACCGTTGAAAAATTAACCGCCTCTGGCATTCCAGTCATGGGCCACTTAGGGCTTACTCCGCAATCACTTCACCAGTTAGGTGGCTATCGAGTGCAGGGTCGCAGCGATGGCGATGCAATTCTTGAGGCAGCGTTGGCTCTGGAAAAATCAGGGGCATTCGCAATTGTCTTAGAGCTAGTGCCAGCTGAATTAGCAGCACGCATAACTGCAGCCCTATCAATTCCAACAATTGGAATCGGTGCTGGCGTTGGCTGCGATGCCCAGGTGCTGGTCTGGACTGACATGGTGGGGCTGACAAAAAACGCACCCAAGTTGGCAAAGGCTTATCGCGATCTTCGTGGAGAGATCCTCGGTGCCGCACGCGAGTTTGCAGATGAAGTTCGCAGCGGGGCATTTCCATCGCAAGATCAGACATTTCACTAGCCATATCTCACTAATCGGCAAGTAAGATCCTGCAGATGAAGAATCTGGCGATCGATCTCACGCCAATCCGAAAGTATCGCGACTTTAGATACCTATGGACTTCCGGGCTGATCTCAAACCTCGGTTCGATGATCACCTATGTCGCAATTCCTTTTCAAGTCAAAGAGCTGACCAACTCATACTTAGCCGTTGGCATCAGCGGTCTGGTTGAACTGGTCCCCCTCATTGTTTTCGGACTCTACGGCGGAGTCCTGGCTGATGCCATCGATCGCAAAAAGATGATCTGGTTTACCGAAGCTGGGGCCGCGATCCTCTCTCTGATCTTGTTACTCAATGCGCTCTCGCCCGAACCCAAGCTCTACATCATTTACATCGTCGGGGCCGCTTTCGCTGCAGTCAACGGTCTTCATGGGCCAAGTGCTGATGCCATCTTGCCTCGCGTTGTCGGACATAAAGATATTCCCAGTGCGACTGCACTGATGAGTCTTCGCAGACAATTTGGAATCATCGTCGGTCCGACCATTGGCGGAATTTTAATTGCCTCATCCGGTGTCTCATTAGCGTATGCAGTTGATATTGGCACCTACATAATTTCGCTAGCGCTTTTAATTCGTGTCAGTAAAGTGCCACCTTCTCATGAGGCCGAAAAGCCATCTCTGGCAGCGTTATGGGAGGGTGTGGCTTATGCCCGCAGTCGCCAAGATTTAAAGGGAACGTACATCATCGATTTGGCTGCGATGTTTTTGGCAATGCCGATTGCACTTTTCCCGTTCTGGGTTGATCAAGTAAATGCACCGTGGGCACTTGGACTCTTTTATTCGGCCGGAACAATCGGTGCACTCGCTGTCACACTGACAAGTGGATGGGCTAGAACATATCGATTCCATGGTCGAGCATTTATGTGGGCAGCTGCGGGGTGGGGCGCGGCCATTGCTTTGGCCGGTGCCACCGATTACCTGTTCCTGGTCCTGCTCTTTCTCGCCGTCGCCGGCGGTGCTGACATGGTCAGCGTTTTATTTCGTGGAGCAATTTGGAATCAGACAATCCCTGATCATCTTCGGGGTCGGTTGGCTGGAATCGAATTACTGTCTTACACAATTGGACCGCTGGTCGGACAACTTCGGGCGGCGTCGATGGCAGGTGCTACTACATTGACGATTTCGGTAACTTCTGGCGGGATAGCCTGTGTGATTTTCGTGGGAATTTTGGCAATTTTCTTCCCCAAATTGCGCAAATATGATGCCGAAACCAACGAATTTGCCGTTGCAGAGAGAAAAAGACGGGCTGAACGGGAAAATTCTCCCGAAAATACCAATCCGTAAGTAAATTTTCGCAAAATTTCTACTATCAAGTATGGGTTGAGGAATTAATTGCAGTAATTTTTTTGTCGATTTCTCAAATATGCATATGACATCGAAAAAAATAATCTGCGACACGCACTCAGATTTTTCTCACTATGTACTGGCGAAATTTCCGCATTTCCGTCACACTTATCTACGCAACAGGTTTGGGTGACGGATCCGAACCATTCCGATAGGAGAAGTACGTGGCCGCAGCAAAGAAAACTGCTCCAAAGCGCCGTAAGAAGGCAGCAGCTCCAGCAGCTGCTCCAAAGAAGCGCCGCAAGAAGGCTGCCGTAAAGGCAGCAGCACCAAAGCGTCGTAAGAAGGCAGCAGCTAAGAAGGCAGCTCCAAAGCGTCGCAAGAAGGCAGCAGCTAAGAAGGCAGCTCCAAAGCGTCGCAAGAAGGCAGCAGCTAAGAAGGCAGCTCCAAAGCGTCGCAAGAAGGCAGCAGCTAAGAAGGCAG
>JBILSO010000072.1:0-5052 GCA_044372065.1 Candidatus Planktophila sp.
ATCCTCCTACTGCGCTACGTTCGGGTGGTTTGGGAGTCCGAGATCTCAAGGCGCTGGCACTTCATCTGGGTGTTGAAGAAAGTTGCGCAGCATTTGTTGCAGAGCTCTGTTATGTTACCGCGCTTCTAACGATCGACCCTGATGATCGAATTCTGCCGACTACACAATTTGATATTTGGTTGACTCAGCGCCCATCCGATCAATGGTCTTCTTTGGCTTCTGCCTGGTTAGCCACTTCACGTGTAAGTGGTCTCGTTGGAAATGAATCAACGAAGAACATCGCACCTCTTGGACCAGAACTTGATCGAGTAAACGCGGCATCGATTCGATCACTTACTCTCGCGCTCCTTAAAGAGAACCAAGCAGGTGCAGTAACTGCAGATTCACTGATTAGCGCAGCGCAATGGCAGAGACCTGCCAAGCGCACCGGTGGTGTCCCAGCTAGTTATATTGAATACACGCTGCGTGAAGCCGAATGGCTAGGAATTACAGGGCAATCAGTGATCTCTGATTATGGGCTGGCACTCCTTGCAGGTGAATCACTTGATCAGATCAATGCAGATCTTCCAGCCGAAGTTGATCACATACTTATTCAAAGTGATAACACCGCGATTGCTCCGGGACCGCTTGCACAAGCTGTTGCGCAAGAGATGGCTCTTCTTGCAGATATTGAATCTCGAGGTGGTGCAACAGTCTTTAGATTTAGCGATGCCACGATTCGGAGAGCGCTAGACCACGGTAAAACTGGCGATGACATTACAAAATTCCTTAAGGCAACGTCGAAGACTCCAATGCCTCAACCGCTTGAATACTTGATTGCCGATGTAGCAAAGAAGCATGGAAAGTTGCGCGTGGGAGCGACAACCTCATTTATTCGCTGTGAAGATCAATCTGTGATTGCATCCATTATTGGAGATAAGAAACTTGAGGGACTTGGCTTTAGAAAGATTGCATCTGAGGTAATCATCTGTGATCTTGAAGTCGATGATGCGGTTAATATCTTGCGAAATGCTGGATATCTTCCAGCTGTTGAAGACTCTAAGGGAATTCTTCTGACAGGGCCGCGGATCATGCGTGCACAGACAAAGGCGCGTCCACCTCGAATTGTTGGTGAGATAGATCTTCCTGATGAGATCGCGCTTAATGGTGCGCTACGTACGTTACGTACGGGAGAAAAATCTAGTCACCGTCAGAGCACTCTGCGAAACATCACCGCTTCCGCACTAGGTGAATTACCGCGCACAACTGCAAATGAAACTCTTGAAATTTTGAGTCATCACTTGACGCACTCACCAGATAAATCTCTCTCCATCGGATATGCCGATAACAATGGGCTGATTTCGCACCGCATCATCGACCCGCTCAAGCTCTCGGCAGGCTCACTTCTGGCGCGCGATCATGCAACTGGTGAGATAACCACCTTTAGAATCGCTCGAATAACGGGGGTGGCTTCGCTATGACGAGCGAGAATGCAAGCGAATACGGCAGACTTACGCCTATGTTGGCAGCCCTTGAAGCACTAGTTCGCTGTGAATCCCCCACCGAAGATCTCGATGCCTGCCGCAACGTTGTTCGTCTCGCTAGCGACATCGCAACTCGTGTTCTCGGAACACCTGCAGAGATCAAAGAGATTGAAGGCCGTCCTGTTTTCTGGTGGGGCGCGCAGAACCCTGACATTGTTCTCCTCGCTCACCTAGATACAGTCTGGCCGCATGGTGCATACCAACCTGTATGGGAAGTAAATGGCGATGTAGTTCGCGGACCTGGCGTCTTTGATATGAAAGCCGGCTTCTTACAAGCGCTCTATGCACTTAAGGGTATTGAAGGATCTGTTGCACTCATTGCGACAACTGATGAAGAGACTGGAAGTCATGCATCGCGTGAACTCATTAAAGAAGTTTCATCAAAGGCTAAGGCTGTTCTAGTTCTTGAAGCATCGCTTGATGGCAAGGTAAAGACCGGCCGTAAAGGAACTTCGATGTACCAGGTACATGTTCACGGAGTCGCATCCCATGCAGGGCTTGAACCTGAAAAGGGTGTCAATGCAACAACTGAGATTGCACATATCATTCTCAAACTAGCATCGCTTGAAAACCAAGAGCACGGAACAACTGTAGTTCCGACCGTTGTGCATTCAGGAAATACAACGAATACGGTTCCAGATCATGCAGTCCTTGATATTGATATTCGTTCATTTGCGATCTCAGAGCTCGAGCGCGTTCATGCAGCAATTACAGGTATCACCGCTGTCAATCCACTTGCGCGAATTGAAGTCACGGGGGGAATTAATCGCCCACCTCTGCAACCAACTGCCACGGCCGCGCTCTATGAGCGCATAGAAAAAGTTGCAGCCTCAATCGGCATGGCACCACTCGGTAGCGCACAGGTTGGTGGCGCGAGTGATGGCAACTTTGCAGCTGCAGCAGGTGCGCAAGTTCTCGACGGTCTAGGTGCAGTTGGCCACGGAGCCCATGCCCCACACGAGTGGGTTAGTGCGGCATCCCTTGAACCACGTACCGCTTTACTGCACGCTCTCATCAAGGATCTCCTTGATGACTAATGGGCCACTCATTGTTCAAAGCGATAAGACACTTCTCTTAGATATTGATCATCCTGACTCTGTTGAATGTCGCAGAGCGATCGCTCCATTTGCTGAACTTGAAAGATCACCAGAACATATTCATACCTATCGCCTGACAAATCTTGGTCTTTGGAATGCACGCGCTGCCGGCCACGATGCTGAGCAAGTAATCGATATTTTGATCAAATATTCACGCTATGCCGTTCCTCACTCAATCTTGGTTGATGTGGCAGAGACAATGTCACGTTATGGACGACT
Source organism: Candidatus Planktophila sp. (assembly GCA_044372065.1). Classification (GTDB taxonomy): domain Bacteria; phylum Actinomycetota; class Actinomycetes; order Nanopelagicales; family Nanopelagicaceae; genus Planktophila. The sequence goes on from JBILSO010000072.1 coordinate 2,840, forward strand.
ACGACTTGAAGCAGATCCAGTTCATGGATTAATTCTTGTTACAACGGATACGGCAGTTCTCGAGGAAGTAATCCGCGCTAAAAAGATTGCACCGCTACTCGGCGCTCGAATTGATGCCGAAACAATTGTGGTTCATCCCAGCCAACGCGGCGCGATCAAACAATCGCTTTTGCGTCTTGGTTGGCCGGCAGAAGATTTTGCAGGCTATGTTGATGGACAAGCCCATGAGATCGCCCTCAAGCAAGATGGCTGGAAGATTCGCCCTTACCAAGAGTTAGCTGCTGAAGGATTCTGGCACGGTGGTTCTGGCGTTGTTGTTCTTCCTTGTGGAGCTGGAAAGACAATTGTCGGTGCTGCTGCAATGGCACATGCAAAGGCAACAACTCTGATCTTGGTGACAAATACAGTTGCTGCCCGCCAATGGCGCGATGAGTTATTACGCCGCACATCACTTAATGAAGATGAGATCGGTGAATATTCAGGAGCAAAGAAAGAGATTCGCCCCGTCACAATTGCTACCTACCAAGTGATGACAAAGAAGAAGAATGGTGTCTATGCCCACCTTGATCTCTTTGATACTCACGACTGGGGTTTGATCATCTACGACGAAGTTCACTTGCTTCCTGCACCTATCTTTAGATTTACAGCAGATATTCAGTCCCGTCGTCGCCTTGGCCTGACAGCAACTCTTGTTCGCGAAGATGGCATGGAGGGCGAGGTTTTCTCTCTCATCGGCCCTAAGCGCTTTGATGTGCCGTGGAAAGAGATTGAATCACAGGGGTATATCGCACCGGCTGAATGTATTGAAGTACGAGTCAATCTCTCAGAATCTGAGCGCTTGCTCTACGCAACTGCAGAGCCTGAAGAGAAATATCGTTTCTGCTCAACAACAAAGACCAAGAGTGATGTAGTCCAAGAACTTGTTGCACTCCACGCAGAAGAGCAAATTCTTGTTATCGGTCAATACATCACTCAATTGGATGAACTCTCTGAGACTTTAGGAGTGCCTCTCATCAAGGGAGACACTCCTGTAAAAGAACGCGAGCGACTTTTCGCAGCATTTCGTACAGGTGAGATCACCTGTTTAGTTGTGTCCAAGGTTGCCAACTTTTCAATTGATTTACCTGATGCGACGATTGCAATTCAAGTATCTGGTGCATTCGGTTCTCGCCAGGAAGAAGCACAGCGTCTTGGCCGAATCTTGCGACCTAAATCAGATGGTCGTGGGGCTAAGTTCTACTCAGTTGTTTCTCGCGATACCGTTGATCAAGATTTTGCAGCAAACCGTCAGCGCTTCCTTGCCGAGCAGGGATACGCCTACCGAATTATTGATGCTGACGATGTTTTTCAAGGGAAGATCTAAATCTTAAAGGATCTACTTTGTAGAAGTCGTGGTGTGTGCCATCGATATGAATAACTGGAACTTGATCGCTATACAGGTTGATTAACTCAGCGTCTTGTTCAATGTCTATAACTTCAATCTCAAAGTTGAGTTCTTCGCGCAAGGATTCAAGCGTTATTTGAGCATCATCACAGAGGTGACATCCTTGTCGAGAATAGATAGTTATCGTTGTCATTTCTTCTTCTCTGGAAAGATCCGTGCAGTGAGCTCTTCGACTAACAAAGTGACATCACCCTTTGTTCGATGAAGTGATTCCTCTGCACTTTTGAGCACAGTTTCGACGCTTGTCTTCGTGACAGTTCCAACCAATGGACCATATGTTCTTGAGAAAAGCGTGTGAGCCAATGAACCAACCGCAGCCGCAAAATCTGCACGAGCTTCGTCCAGGGTGACTTCTTTTCCTGCAGCGGAGATCGTGAATTCGGTCAGCGGCGCTTTTTCGCTGCGAATTCGGTCATAAACGTTGACCTGTGATTCCGGGGACATGTTCACATTCTTGCAGGCTGATAGGTTAGGCGCTATGCGAGCAGGCACCTTCCGAACCCCACGCTTTCGCGTCTTGCTTCCTGTGGTCTCGCTTCTCTTAGCCCTCCTCGCAACCCTCACTCCACCAGCATCAGCGCAATCTCTCTTTAGATATGCACCGGCAACTCAATGGGGGTACGTCTACGCAGGTCCGGCAGCAAAATCTCCTTCTGGGCCGGTACCAAAGAGTGCAAACCTTGAGAAACAATCAATAATTAATGTCAACTATGCAAATTTCCCAGACTGGGCAAAGAAAGAGTTACAACTTGCTGTAGATATCTGGGCA
>JBILSO010000073.1:0-5040 GCA_044372065.1 Candidatus Planktophila sp.
ATGCAATCAAGCCAGCAACGAGGGTGAGAGCAATTGCTGCTCGTGAGAGTGTTCTATTCTTTACATTCACGGCCATTCTCCTTCTGTGTATTCGAATTTCACCTTCTGAAATTTCGTTTCGAGTGGCTTACATAGGCTTTGACGCAACCGGTAGCAAAAAGGTTCCCTGCAGATTTTTCGATGGAACCATTTCCAATGTCCATGCGTCTTACTCCATGTAAAGCAATTAAACGAAATGCTTTGAAGGAGAAGAAGATGAGAAAAGTACTCGCACTTATTGCAATGGTTGTAGGCATGGTTGTTGCAGTGCCAAACCAAGCATCGGCAATTACTTATGGAGATCTAGTAACAGATCCTGTTGCACAAGCTCCCTATGTCGTATCGATCTGGTCTTCTCCTACGATCGATGGCGACAAGAAGCACATCTGTACTGGCACTCTCGTTGATCCTCGCGTTGTCGTGACAGCTGCTAACTGCCTCACCGAGAAGGTCTTCTACTTCGCAAAGGTGGGTGCAAATACCCTGGATGATGAGACCGAATTTCTAGCTGCAACCAATTGGATGGCGCTGCCACGCTTTACTACCAAATCTCCAATTAGCGATATCGCTGTCATGCACTTAGCGGGCACATTTACTGGCTCGATGATTCCTGGGATTGCTACAGAAGCAGATGTAAGTGCGATTGCACGTACGCGTCCTTACGTGATGTATGGATGGGGAAGTGATCAGAACATGCAAGCCACAGATCTTCTGCGCAGTGCAACGCTGACTCCACAAGATGCAGCTGCGGGTCGTTACTACGGAAAGAACTTCAATAAAACCTTGATGATGGCTGCCGGTCGCGGTATTCCTGTTGAGAAGGTCTATGCAGGTGGTTGCGTGGGCGATGCTGGCGCACCTCTAGTTGCTCAGGTCAATGGCGTTACAAAACTAATCGGTATCACCAGCTGGTTTGCCAAGGATTGCAGAGTTGCAGCACCGACGGTATTTGCACGAGTTTCCTACTATGCAAAAGATATTGCTAAGGCTGTTATCGATGTGAAGGCAGCTGCCAAGTCAGTCAAAATTACAAAGAGTGTTGTGAAGGTAGATGCACCTGTGCTGAATGGACAGCTTTATATCAGTGGCCTATATCCAAACAATCGTTTCTATCATGGCCAGATGCTCACAGTTGATGGCTGGTGGTGGGGAAATAGCGTGGAGGCCGAGAGCATTCGTTGGTATGTAACAACGCTACCGAACGCACCGATGAATCGCGTGGGTCGCTTGGTTGGAACAGGGCCATCGATCTACCTCACCTGGACAATGTTGCAGCAGAGTGCTGGTTCGTATCTCGTTGCCGAGGTCTCCGGATCGATGGGCAATCAAGTGACAACTGATGTCGCTGCGGTCTACTTAAACCCTTACTTGATCGGGTAATCGACTGGTCAAACTTTGATTAGTCACCCCGCAGAGCTGCATTTTTCTAGTACTTTTCAATGAATAAAATCATTGCAAATGGGGGATGTCCATGGGCTACAAGAAGTATGAATTATCTGGTCAGGCTGGGACAGAGATAGCCAGGTGGTTCTTTTTAGGGCAGCCCTTGATTATCGTCACGAGCATTGTTGCCGGTGTGACAGAAGCTCTTTCTCCAATCGTAATTTTGCCTTGGGTTGTTCTTTGGTTTGTGATTCGCATTAATGCGCATGCTCTGCGATCCATCTCTCGCACGAGTAAGAGTCGAAGTAACTCTCGAATGACAAAACTAATTTGGGTTTCAAATCTTTATTCAATCTACTTCTTTTTTTACGGGATCGCTCTTGGGCTTCTCTATTATTACTATGGAGATGAAGTCGGTACTGGTGCTTGGTTAAACTTGCTTTCGCCCCAAAATATCTGGTACGTACTTCGCGTCTATATTGAAACCGGTTATGAGATCTTTACTATCTCGGTAACTGGAGTCCTACTCGTCCTTGTTCTACTGGCTGAATGCGCTCTCCTGGTTTGGGGCCATCTAAAGTACGCACGGGACAAGGTCTCAGAGAATAGAATTTTCTGTGAGGCTTGTAGGACCTGGGCGATGCCGGGGCATACAAAGATTGTCTCCTACGAAGAAGTTGCGAGCGATGATTTGGAATCAGTAGAAGCCATCATCAATAGAACAGCTTTAACAGAACTCGTCTCACCATGTCTTGGTGTGATCACTCTTGGTTGTCCAATATGCAGGAAGAGCCTTGCAATGCAGCTTGAGAGAATTACTGTGAGCACCGACCATGAGGGAACACCAACTTTCGAGCGGGTGGTTGTTGGAGTTTATGTTCCGGAAGCTGGAACAATCCTTCCAACGGTCTCCGACCTCGAGGGCTTCAATAAAAAGAGTTTCTAGCGAACTGAACGCAATACCGCGGTGACTTTACCGAGGATCTCGCAGTTGTCTCCGTTGATGGGTTCGAAGTCATCGTTTGCAGGTAGCAACCAGATGTGGCCATCTTTACGTGAGAATGTTTTTACTGTTGCTTCGCCATCAATCATTGCGGCAACGATCTCGCCCTTGTTGCAATCTTTTTGAGAACGAATAACAACGAAGTCTCCATCGCAGATTGCAGCGTTGATCATTGAATCGCCAACGACTTTGAGCATGAAGAGATCACCTGAACCAACTAGGGACTCTGGAAGTGGAACGATCTCTTCGACATCTTGCTCTGCAGTGATTGGCCCACCTGCTGCGATGCGACCAACGAGTGGGATAAAGCGGGTCTTATCAGTTGGAGCTGATGCGCCGACCATTGAATCTGGGAGGACGACCTCCATTGCGCGGCCACGGTTTTCATCGCGGCGGATGAAGCCCTTCTCTTCGAGGATATCGAGCTGATATTTAACTGATGCGGGGGAGGCTAAGCCTGCGGCATCGCCGATTTCACGCATAGAGGGGGCATAGCCCTGGGACTCTGTGGAGGTCTTAATGAAGTCAAGGATTGCGACCTGACGGGCTGAGAGCTCGCCGTCGCCAGCGGAGGATGTCTTTTTGGCCATACACAGATGATTCCACAGGTTGGGGATAAATTCAAACATCTGTTCGAAAATATCTTGCAGATGTCAGTGGTGGGGGGTATTGTTTTCCTATCGAACAAGTGTTCGAAAACCTTCCCCAAGGTTGTATCGCAGGAGTAAAGATCATGAGCACAGCGACAATCAACGCAGTAGGCGCTAAAACCCTTATAAATCAAGGCTTTTCGCAAGGTTTCACGACCAATCCGTCCGGCAGCATTGTTCTCAATCGCCGAGGTCGCCTAGCCCGCACGCTCGTGGTTCTTTCTCTTGCGATCGTCATGGTCGCCACCTTCGCCTTTAGCGCAGGGGCAGGCAGCACCGATTCAATGGCAGCTACCCCGGATTCATATGTGACCGTGATCGTTGGCCCTGGGGAGAGTCTTTGGTCGTTAGCAGGACGTATGGCTGGCGATGGAGATGCGCGCTCGCTGATCGAGGAGATCATGATCGTGAACTCATTGGCTACACCTGATGTTCAGGCTGGCCAATCACTTCGTATTCCTCTACACGGATAAGAGTTAGTCAAGAAATTCTTTAGAGCTATTTCTTTTTATATCCGGCTGGGCATTTTGGGTTAAGAGCCGTTACCTTCTTTTGAACCTTGCCTTTGATACAAATAATTGTTCGTGACTTCGCTTTAGCTTTTTCAGCAGCAGCTTTCTCAGCAGCAGCTTTTTCGGCTGCAACCCTATCCGCTTCGATTTTTTCTAGAGCAGCTTTCTCAGCTGCCGCCTTATCTGCGGCAGCTTTTTCTAGAGCAGCTTTCTCCGCTGCAATCTTGTCAGCAGCAGCCTTCTCCAAAGCAACTTGTCCTGCGACATATTCTTCGGCTTCCTTAATGATGTCGGCGAATTCGTATACGGGACTTGAATAGTTGATGCCGCCGAAGCCGTCATATCCAGGAGGCGCTCCACACGCATAGCCATTCATGCCATTAGGAGTAGTCGTCAGATACATCAATTTCCCTTGATATAAAGTGGTTGTAGAGCCCCCCGAGTCACCACCACAGCCAAATCCCGTCTTTCCATTTTGAATAATCAATGCTTTTGAAAGTTGTGGTCTCTGGTATCCCACAATGCCTTCAGCCTCTTGAAGAGTTCGTAAAATTGAAGTGAGACTTCGCGGTTGATCTGTCCTTGGATCTTTCTTTGAACATGGCGCTACTTCACCTGGGCGACATCTATCTAAATATTCACCATAACCATGCATCCGAATTTCAGCACGAGTTGCAATCAGCTCTTTTTCAATCTCAGGTGTTAAGAGCGCTACAGGTTCTGCTTGAATCAGATCTTTCTCGAGAATGTAGATAACGAAATCGCCAAGTGTTGCACCGTCATATCTGTAGGTTTTCGAAATGATTTTCTTTGATACTCGAACGATGCCTTTCATATCTGTCGTCTTCGAATTTGGTAATCCGACATATTTCTGAGTTTCTGGGCCGTAGGTGATCGAACCATCGTTATTGAAGGTGTACTCCGAATGTGCGGCAGAGAAGACGATTCGGGAGGAATATAGAAATCCCGAAAAGCCAGCTTCAGCATTTGGATTCGAGGTATTGGGCTGGTTGAAGTTGTAGATAGGGACAATCCTGGGATTGGTCAGATCGATGGGGGCGTTGTAGCCCGCCTGAGATGGCGCTGGCAGGGCCCCGAGAGTCAGAGCAACCGTCAGGAGGGCGAATAAGCAGGTACGGCGTCTCATCTTGAAAGTGTAGGGAAAGGGGTGAGGGCTGGGTAGTGGGCAGGCTGCCTTGGCTCAGCCAAACCTTTCTGGCGTGTCGGATATCTACTCATCAGGCAAAGCCTCAAGAATTGCTTTATAGTTCCCACTAGATGTAGGGGTCGAATCACTAAAAACTTCCATTAGTAGTGTTTTTAGGGTAAGTTTCTAGATTCGCCAATACATCCGAAAAAGGGAAATACCCAGCATTTCGAAAGGAGACACGCCGATGATCTGTCCATTCTGCCGACATGATGATTCTCGCGTCGTTGACTCTCGTCCTGTTGA
>JBILSO010000074.1:0-4986 GCA_044372065.1 Candidatus Planktophila sp.
AGACCGTCAAATTTAAGGGTCGGACGCAATCGCCATCCGAACTCGATAGAAGCGTTCTTGTCGTAAAGCTCTAGACCCTCTTGATCAAGAGCATAAGCCTCTACTTGTCGACCGCGCTCCCCCTCAAATGTTGGATTAGTGCCAATCGAAATCGCTGCCGGCCAAAAGTTAATTCCTACAGTTAACCAACCTGCATAAACTCCATCTGCAGGAATTGTTTGGCCATCGATATTTCCAAGGTTTGCAGTCGGATATCCAATTTCGCGACCCCGCTTTTCGCCATGAACGACCACGCCATCAAGACGATGTGGTCTTCCCAAAAGCAGTCGGGCATCTTCAACATTGCCTTCAGTAACCAGAGTGCGAATTCGAGAAGATGAGATCACTTCCCCGTTTTCGCTATTGAGCTCTTGTGTATCGACCTTGAAGTTATGGGTTAGCCCTGACTTGATAAGTGAATCCACGTTTCCAGCGGCCTTATGCCCGTAGGTAAAGTTTTTCCCCACAATTACAGTTGATGCACGAAGATGGTCAACTAAAACACCTTTAACGAAATCTTCAGGAGACATTGCTGCAAACTTTTCATTGAACTTCATCACTGCCACTTGATCTGCTCCATGAATTTTCAGAAGCTCTACGCGATCAGATAGCGTCGTGAGCATTGATGGAGCGCGATCTGGAGCAAATACATTCGTTGGATGAGGATCAAATGTAAGCGCAACAATCTCTCTTCCATCGGCAATTGCCTTGGCTCGGTTGAGAAGTTCTTGATGGCCCTTATGAACGCCATCGAAAACACCGATGACAACAACGTGAGATTGGGTATCGAGCTCACTCATGGTCGTCATTATTGTCTACTCAGTGCGCAGCCGCAAAAACTGCGACCGGTTTTGCCTTTTCGCTCTCATTCTTTAGGAGTGCGATTAATTCGTTGTCACCTGAAATACCCGCAACTACCCCGTCGCCAGTCGAAGGTGAAAGTGGTCGCCCAAATGAGAGCTCACGAACTTCCTCAACTGTGAGTTCACGAGCAACGAAGGTGCGGCGGGCGACATCGGTCAGGTGTAGCGCGTTGAAATTCTTGGTCTTTAGATCTTCGATAGAGGTAGCAACATCTAGTGCGAATCCAGCTACTCGTGTACGGCGTAGGGCACGTAGATGTCCGCCTACCTTGAGTTCATCCCCAAGATCGCGAGCGATCGCACGAATAAATGTTCCAGCAGAACACGTAACGTCAATATCTACTTCAGTGGTGGTCTCAAGGTGGCGAATTTCTAAGATTTCTAATGAAGAGATCGTGACAGTTCGGGCTGCGAGTTCAAATACTTCCCCTGCTCGCACGCGATCATAAGCTCGCTCACCATCGACTTTGACGGCAGATACAGATGATGGGCGTTGAGAAATGGTGCCAATCATCGCCGAAAGAATTCTCTTAATCTCAATGTCATCGACTGCATGAGCGTCGATGCTGTTAAGAATTTCGCCTTCATGATCATCTGTCACCGTCGCAGCGCCGAGAACAATTGTTGCGGTGTAGGACTTATCTCCATCAGTGATGTACTGCAAAAGTCTCGTTCCGTTTCCAAATCCAAGAACGAGAACTCCAGTAGCCATCGGATCAAGAGTTCCAGCATGGCCGACTTTTCGAGTTCCTAGAGCTTTGCGACCCATGGCAACAACGTCGTGGCTTGTCATGCCTGGCTCTTTATCCACGATCAGGAAGCCATCACTCATGTGAGAAAGGTTTCCTAGTCTTCGATAACGCGAGGAGCTTTATATGGATCTTCAGCAGTTGGAGTTGCACCCATGCGTAGCTTTGCGACCTCTGCATCGAGAGCGTGAACGCGATCAAGTAATGAATCCATCGCCTTGGCACTTTCTGGAAGTCCATCTTCAATGAATTCAATCGTCGGTGTAATACGCGTCTGCAAATCGCGTCCTACTGCTGAGCGAATAACGCCCTTTGCGCTCTCCAAAGCTGCAGCAGTTGCTGCGCGCGCATCTTCATCACCGAGAACGGTGTAGAAAATTGATGCACTTTGGAGATCGCCGGTGACCCTGGCATCAGTTACTGTGACAAAGCCAAGACGTGGATCTTTGATCTTTGTCTCAAGCAGCTGTGCCACAACAACTTTGATGCGGTCGGATACCTTCTGTGTGCGGTGTGATTGGCCCATGGTTATACGCGCTTCTTCTCACGCATCTCAAAGACCTGGATTGTGTCGCCAATAGCCATCTCCTTGATGTTACCGACACCGATACCGCACTCAAATCCTTCACGGACTTCAGTGGCATCATCCTTAAAGCGCTTGAGCGAATCGATCGTTAGATCTGCAACGATTACTTCACCATTACGGAGAAGACGTGCGCTTGCATTACGACGGATGATTCCATCGAGAACGATTGATCCTGCGATATTTCCAGCCTTAGAAGATTTGAAGATGTCTCGTACTTCGGCATTACCGAGGACAATCTCTTCAAACTCTGGCTTAAGGAGACCCTTAAGAGAAAGTTCAATCTCTTCGATCGCCTGGTAAATAACAGAGTAGAAGCGAACCTCGACGCCTTCTTGATCTGCAAAGATGGCAGTCTGTGGTTCAGGCTTAACGTTGAAGCCGATCACCACTGCAGTAGAAGCAGATGCCAGCGTGATATCGCTCTTTGTAATTGCACCCACACCACGGTGAATAACACGAAGATCAACTTCTGCACCTACATCGAGTTGCATCAGGGCATCTTCGAGGGCTTCAACAGAACCTGAAACGTCACCCTTAAGAATGAGGTTAAGTGTAGAAACCTTGGATTGCTCCATGAAGTCTTCGAGTGAAACCTTCTTTCGAGCCTTAGCAAGTTGGGCGTTACGTTCTGCTGCTTGACGTTTTTCAGCAATCTGGCGTGCGGTGCGATCTTCATCTGCAACAAGGAAGGTGTCGCCCGCGCTCGGTACGGATGTAAATCCAAGAACCTGAACGGGACGTGATGGACCTGCCTCATCGACGCTCTCACCATGCTCATCGAGCATTGCACGAACGCGACCAAATGAACCACCAGCAACGATGGCATCACCAACGCGAAGTGTTCCGCGTTGTACCAAGACAGTTGCAACTGGACCACGACCACGATCGAGGTGAGCTTCAATAGCAACACCGCGAGCATCATCATGAGCAATAGCGCGAAGATCGATCGCAGCATCTGCTGTGAGGAGGATGGATTCGATGAGTGCATCGATTCCTTGTCCTGCCTTAGCGGAAACGTTCACGAAGATTGTCTCGCCACCGTACTCTTCTGCGACCAAGTTGTACTCAGTGAGCTGCTGGCGGACCTTGTCTGGGTTTGCACCCTCTTTATCAATCTTGTTCACTGCAACAACGATCGGTACATCGGCAGCCTGAGCATGGTTAAGTGCTTCGATTGTCTGAGGCATGATTCCGTCATCTGCAGCAACTACAAGGACTGCAATGTCGGTGACCTTTGCACCACGTGCACGCATCGCTGTAAACGCCTCGTGACCTGGTGTATCGATAAAGGTAATTGCGCGGTTGACGCCTTCGTGATCATGGTGAATTTGATATGCACCAATATGCTGCGTAATTCCACCTGCTTCGCTCTTAAAGACTTCAGTCTTTCGGATTGCATCAAGCAAACTGGTCTTACCGTGATCGACGTGACCCATAACTGTGACAACAGGTGGGCGAGCTACAAGTTCTGATGGATCAAGTGATTCAAGCTCTCGCGCCAAGTCGATATCGAAATCTTGCAAGAGTTCGCGATCTTCATCTTCTGGAGAAACAACCTGGATAACGTATCCGAGTTGAGCTCCAAGAATTTCGAAGGTATCTGCATCTACTGATTGAGTTGCTGTAACCATCTCACCTAAGTGGAAGAGGGCTGCAACCAATGCTGCTGGATCTGCATTGATCTTCTCTGCAAAATCTGCAAGAGACGAGCCACGGCGCATACGGATTTGAGTCTTTCCATCACCATGAGGAATAACTGCGCCACCCAATTTTGGTGCCTGCATGTTGTCGAATTCATCACGCAACGCTTTCCTTGATTTTGGTTTGCGCTTCGAAGATTTACTTGCATTCTTTCCGAATGCACCCGCTGCACCACCGCGACCTGGACCACCGCGACCTGGTGCACCACTAGGTGCACGACCTGGCGTACCTGCAGCGCCTCCAGTTGACGGACCACTTGAACGGTATGGACCACTTGATGATGGAGCACCTGATCCGGTGCGTGGTGGAAATTGTGAACCTGATGCGCCACCAGCAGGACGTGGAGAAGATGGACGTGCAGCAAATCCCGGACGAACAGAACCGGGACGTGGTCCTGACATTCCTGGACGCGGTGCACCGCTTCCTTGTGAACCTTGTGAACCTTGCGGACGTGCAGGTGGTCGTGGAACCGCGCCACCTGTTGAAAATGGATTATTACCAGGACGAGGTGGGCGTGGAACCGCGCCACCTGTTGTACCTGTAGAAAATGGATTGTTACCAGGACGAGGTGCTGGCTTTGGTGCTTCTGCAGCAGGTGTTGCAGGTGTTGCAGGTGCACTCTCATCCGGAATCTGTGGCGTTGGAGCAGGCGCAGCTGCTGCAGCTTCTGCTGCTGCACGAGATGCTTTCAAGGCATCAAGATCTACACCGAGTTCTGCTGCCAATTCTGCGGCAAGTGCGGGATCAACCTCAGCACTCTTTTTGGCAGCGGTCTTTTTCGCAGCTGCCTTCTTAACTGGTTTCTTCTCTTCAGCAGGTTTCGCATCTGGGTATAGCGCAATTAACTTGCGAACCACTGGTGCTTCTACTGTTGATGATGCTGAACGGACGAATTCGCCCATCTCTTGGAGCTTTGCAAGGACTTCCTTGCTCTCCATGCCGAGTTGTTTTGCCAACTCATGTACGCGGACCTTTGACACATTTCTCCTGTCTTGGCCCACATACGAATGTGAATGCGAGCCTTAGTTGAACGACCTCATAATTCTGA
>JBILSO010000075.1:0-4955 GCA_044372065.1 Candidatus Planktophila sp.
GACTGATGGTGCACATAAACCGGCAAGACCGTAGGCACCGTCGACGTGGAACCAAATATTGCGATCACGGGCTGCTTTGCCAGCTCCTACAAGATCATCAATCACGCCAAGATTTGTAGTTCCAGAAGTCGCAACGACTGCGCAGATTCGACCCGTATTTCTGCTGTGATACTCATCGATTGCTGCAGCAATATCATCGCCGTGAATGCGCAGATCATCACGCGGTTCAATCTTTACCAGCTCAACATCCATAACCAGGGCTGCAGTTGCAATTGATGAATGTGCCTCTGCGCTACACGCTATCGCCCACTTTGTTACTTCAGGAAACTTTGCACGTGCATCTTCGCGCGCTGTTACGAGCGCTGAAAGATTTCCGATTGTGCCGCCCTGTACAAATACTCCGCCCGCACTTTCGGGAAGTCCTGCTAAATCAGATAACCAGCGCAGCGCTTGGTTTTCTGCAAAGACAGCGCCCGCACCCTCTTGCCATGAACCACCATAGAGAGCACTCGCTCCAACTACGAGATCGAAGAGGCTTGCATACTCACTTGGTGCTGAGGGGATATATGCCAGATAGCGCGGATGATCTGTTGACATACAAGCCTTTGCTAATACTTCGGTAAATACACCGAGTGCTGCACGCCCACCAAGTCCTCTTTCAGTAATGGTGTTTCCAACTTCTGCAAAGAGGTCTGCTGCAGTGCGCGGGCCATCTAGTGGTGGGTCTGATTTAAGGCGCTCAAGACTGTAAGCCAATATCTCGTTGGCGAGTGCTTCAACTTCCGGAGTGAACTTATGCATTGCGCTTTAAGCTTTCTTTACGTGCACTCTTAATAATGTTTCGAATCATTGTTGGAAAGACGAAGATATGAAATGGGAGAACGGCATACCAATACAACTGGCCACCCAATCCACGCGGTGCAAACTGAGCTTCTTGGCGCAAGACAGTTTTGCCATCTTCTTCGTAGACTTTAAATTCTAGCCACGCCTTACCTGGCAAAATCATCTCAGCATAAAGACGCAAGACTGAACCTTTTACAAGTTCATCTACTCGCCAGAAATCAACGGTATCTCCAAGGCGCAGATGTTCTGGATCGCGTCTTCCGCGGCGCAGGCCTACTCCGCCCAACATGCGATCAAGTAACCCACGCAAATACCAGAGCCAACCCGCACCAAACCATCCGTTATCTCCACCGATTCGTTCGATCTGTTCCCAAATAAGTGCGGCAGGAACTTCTGTCGTCGAAACGCGAAGATCGCGCAACATCATCTCACCGGCCCAATCAGGATCACTCTGCGCTTTCTGCCAGGGAGCGGTTGGGAAGGCAGCATCAGACCACCGTGTATCAACGCTATGTTCTGCTGTGCGCGTGAGTGCAAGCCCAATCGCTTCTTCAACAGTGAGTAAGCCTTCTGCAGGTTTTGGAATCAGCGCATCTATAGATTTATTTGGATCTGCAACAACTTCGCTGATCAGTGATTCAACTAAAGGTTTCGCTAATGAAATTGGCACAGGTGTTACAAAACCAATCCAGAGGCTAGAAAGCTTGGGTGTGAGAACCGGTACTTGAATAATCAAACGCTTTCGTAGACCTGAAAGTGCTGCAAACTTCTGCATCATGTCAGCGTAGGAAAGTACTTGTGGGCCGCCGATATCAAAGACCTGATTGATTGGTGTGGGCAATTGGGCACATTGGCGTAAGTAGTAGAGCACATCTCGAATACCGATTGGTTGTGTTCGGTTAGAGACCCACTTAGGTGTCGTCATGATTGGCAGACGATGGGTGAGATGGCGCAACATTTCAAAAGATGCCGATCCGCTGCCGATGATGATTCCCGCACGTAGCTCCATGACTGGCACCGTACCTGCACCCAAAATCGCACCAGTATTCATGCGTGAAGCAAGATGCTTGCTGCGATTTTCATCATTTGCAATTCCACCAAGATAAATAATCTGACTCACACCGCACTTAGAACTGGCATCAGCAAAGTTCTTTGCCATCTCTGCTTCTACTTCATCGAATTGTGTTCCTGCATTAATCGAATGAAGTAAGTAATAGGCGGTATGCACGCCGGTGAGTGCTCGCTCTAAATCGTGAAGATTATTTGCATTGCCTTCAATAACGTCGACCGAATCAGCCCATGGTTGTCCTGAAATTTTGCGTCGATCACGCACAAGAATTCTTACAGCCCATCCGTCTTGCAAGAGATCTCGAACTAATCGCCCACCAACATATCCAGATGCACCTGTGACGAGGTAGAGACGTTTTTGAGTCTTCGAATCCATAGCCCAGAGCCTAGACTGAGCACATGGCAACTTCCACACGACCTCGCGTCGTCATCCTTGGTGCAGGCTTCGGCGGCCTTGCGACAGCGCGCGCATTGGCCGGCAAGGCTGATGTCACAGTTGTGGATCGCCATAACTATCAGACCTTCTTACCTCTCCTGTATCAGGTCTCCACTGCAGGTCTTGCCGCAGACCATGTCGCCCACCCTGTGCGTGGAATCCTGAATAAAAAGGGAGTTAAGTTTCGCATGGGATCTCCCATCTCGGTCGATCACAAAAACAAATCAATCAAATTAGATTCCAGCGAGAATTTAGAGTTTGATCACCTTGTTGTTGCACTTGGATCCGCCACAAATGATTTTGGGATTCCTGGAGTTGCTGAATACGGACTCGGAATGAAGAATGTTCACGAAGCAATTGCAATCCGTGCCGAGATTATGCGTCGCTTTGAAGATCTCTGCCGCTTTGAAGATGACACTCGTTTGAGTATCTCTGTTATCGGCGGAGGACCAACAGGTGTTGAGATGGCCGGTGCGATTGCAGAGCTTGTTCGTGGACCTTTGCGCAATGATCACCAACACGCATCCGAACATATGGATATCTATCTCATCGAAGCCGGACCACGAATTCTGCCGATGTTTTCAGAAAAACTTTCTAATCGCGCACAACGCGATCTTGAAAAGATGGGCGTTACAGTAAAACTTAATACCGCTGTGCAAGAAGTTAAGCCTCGCACTATTTTAGTTAAAGGTGCAGATTCAATTCCATCTGAGGTAACAATTTGGGCCGCCGGTGTGAAGGGCGAACCAGCAGGTGCGACTCTTAATCTTCCATTAGATAGAACACGCATTGAAGTTGATCCAACGATGGCTGTCTCCCACTATCCGTATGTATGGGCTATCGGAGATATCGCTGGTGCAAAAGATGCTGATGGTCGCTTCATGCCGCAGGTAGCACCTGTTGCGATACAGCAAGGCAAATTTGTTGGTGAGCAGATCCTTCGATTAGCTTCTGGAAAAGCCCTTACGCACTTTAAATATCGCGATAAGGGTTCCATGGCAACGATTGGCCGACATAAGGCAGTTGTCCAGGTTGGTAAGTTCACTATGGCAGGAATTCCTGCGTGGTATGCCTGGCTCTGGTTGCACTTGTTCTATCTATTAGGTGGAAGTAACAAGATCGGCACGATGGCTGATTGGACGTGGAACTACCTCACCTTTGATCGCGGCAACCGTCACATCATGGATAGCATGTAACGATGAGCAGCTATATCGATCTGCGTGGGCATCAAGTATTTTCATATGAGTGGCCACATGATGGTGAAGCAGTTGTGTTGCTCCACGGCGGTCTGAGTCAAACTTCGCATTGGGATGCACAGATTCTCCCTGCAATAGAAGATTCATTTCACGTCTATGGCTATGACCGCACCGGACATGGATTTACCGGCGATCGTGATGGAAGCTTTCACTTTGATTTTCAAACCAACGAAGCAATTGAATATCTAGAAGATGTTGTAAAAGAGCCGGCACACTTGATTGGCTATAGCGATGGAGCAAATATCGCGCTCATGGTTGCGATCAAACGTCCAGATCTTGTGAAATCAATAGTTTCGATCGCGGGAAATTATCATCACGCTGGGATTCATCCGCTGCCAGAATTTGGTGGATTTATCTCGCAAGAAGATCGTGATGAATACGCATCTACTTCACCTGATGCACCGCACACAATGGACGAGAAGATCAGGAAGATGAATGCAATCTGGAAACTCGAACCTGATATCGCACAGAGTGATCTAGCCACCATCCAATGCCCCGTGTTGGTCATGGCAGGAGATGATGATGTTGTGCGCCATGAGCATACGATTGATCTCTTTGAAAAACTTGCTCTTGGCCAATTAGCGATCGTTCCTGGAACTTCGCATGGATTAGTGAAGGAAAAACCTGCCATCGTGCAAGCTCTGATTGCAGAATTTTTGAGTGATCTGAGTTATCCAATTACCCGCATGCCCTACAAGCGGACAAATCCTGTCACTTAAAAGTTCTTGAAGTCGATCTTTCCTGTCTTTACATCATAAATCGCACCAGCTACAGAAACGCCTTCACGAATTAGCGGGTAAGCACGGACACGATTGATATCTGTCTTCAGCGCAGCTTCTTGATCTTTAGTCACACGAAATTCAAGGCTGCGAGTGTCTACTCCGAATTTGCTCTCGATGAGTTCATGAATATTTGATTCTTCGCTCTGCGCCATTCGGCAATCAGTATGTGGCATCACAAGAATGCGATCAACGTTGAGTAGGTAGGTGGCCAGAACCAGGGTACGCAGTACATCCTCTGTTACTCGAGCGCCAGCGTTGCGCAGAATCTTGGCATCACCCGAGCGCATCCCAACGACAGAGAGTGGATTGATACGTGAATCCATGCAGGTAACAATTGCTAGTCCGCGCGCTGCTGATCCGGTGAGTTCGCTGTACTTAAAGGTTTCTGCATATTCAGAGTTGGCGTCGATGAGATCGCTAAATTTAGAAGTGTCGAATGTTTCGTTATTCATCTGAACCATCTCCCCTTGAGTAAGTGCCATTACTTTACAAGACTATTGGGCTGGATTATCGTGCCAGTATGACGGTGTTCCATAGCAAAAGTGAGAAAATAGTTCGCACTCATAAGGA
>JBILSO010000025.1:0-14965 GCA_044372065.1 Candidatus Planktophila sp.
TCACCGGAACACCAGCTGGAATCGGACCAATGCCTGCTAAATCAACTATTGCAGTTTCCATCGAGGGCCTCGGCCAACTAACAAACAGAGTGAGTGCGCAACCATGAGTGCTAACGCAACTAAAAAGGTAAAGGTTCGTTTTGCACCATCTCCAACCGGAGACCTGCACGTTGGAAATATCCGTACCGCACTCTTTGATTGGGCCTATGCCCGTCACACTGGTGGAACATTCTTATTCCGTATTGAAGATACAGATACCACTCGCGTTACTGATGAATACATCCAAGCTGCAATCGATACTCTGAAGTGGCTTGGCCTTAATTGGGATGAGGGTCCTGAAGTTGGCGGCGATAACGGGCCATATCTGCAATCACAACGTTTAGATATCTACGCTAAGTGGGCACAGACATTTCTTGATAAAAAAGACGCCTACCACTGCTACTGCTCACCTGATGAGTTAGAGGCAGTTCGCGAAGCACAACGCAAAGCCAATGTGGCTCCTGGATACAACGGACATTGTCGCGACCTCACAGCTGATCAGATTGCATCATACAAAGAGCAAGGTCGTGAAGCTGTAGTTCGTATGCGAATGCCAGATGGCAGCACAACATTTAAAGATGAGATCCGCGGTGAAGTAACTTTCGATCACAAATTCGTTCCTGACTTCGTTCTCGTTCGCGCAGATGGATCCCCTCTCTACACGCTGGCAGTTGCTGTCGATGATGTATTAATGAAGGTCACACACGTTCTACGCGGTGAAGATCTGTTATCTTCAACTCCTCGTCAGATTCGCGTCTATCAAGCGATGGGTGTTGCACTCGAGGACTATCCAGTCTTTGCTCACCTTCCTTTTGTGATGGGTCAAGATAACGCCAAGTTATCTAAGCGAAATGGTGAGGTTTCGATCGCCTGGTATCGCCAAATGGGTTATCTGCCAGAGGCAATCTGCAACTATCTCGCACTCCTTGGTTGGTCTCCAGGAGATGATCGTGAAAACATCACGATGAAAGAACTCTGCGAACTCTTTACCGTTGAGAAAGTTCATTCTTCGCCTGCCCGCTTTGATATGAAAAAGCTTGAGGCAATTAACGGCGACAAGATTCGTGTACTCACACTCGATGAATTCCTTAGTTGGTCTCTACCATTTCTGAAAGATGCAGGCGTCATCACAGGGACAGATTCTGAAATCGCGCTCGTGAAGGCAGCTCTTCCAATCATTCAAGAGCGCATTGTCACCTTGAGTGAAGTTCCACAGATGCTTAAGTTCCTCTTCACCACAAACTTTGCTGTTGAAGAGGCGAGCGTTTCCAAAATCTCAGATGGCCCATCGAAAGATATTTTGAAGCGATCACTTGCTGAACTCACACCGCTTTCAACTTGGGACCACACATCTATCGAGGCAGCCCTTCGCGCATCTCTAATTGAAGAGATGGGCCTAAAGCCACGCATTGCATTTACCGCACTGCGCATTGCCACAACGGGCAGCACCATTTCGCCACCCCTCTTTGAATCAATGGAATTGCTGGGCAAAGAGGCCTGCTTGGCCAGAATTACTGGGGCGATTTCGCTCTAGAGCGTGGGGTAAACTTCTCCCACATAAGGCTCACGCCTTTTGGGGTATGGGGTAATTGGCAGCCCTGCTGATTCTGGTTCAGTAAGTCTAGGTTCGAGTCCTGGTACCCCAGCGCAGTACCGCAGTAAAGATCTACCGTTCTAAAAATATTTCAAAGACCGAAGGTCATCTGAAATTGGAAATCTAGGGCCCCGTCGTCTAGCGGCCTAGGACTCTGGCTTCTCAAGCCAGCTACGAGGGTTCGAATCCCTTCGGGGCTACGCAAGGTTTTGTTTTTGAAAGTTAGTTAAAGGCGGCAAATTGTTGTGCGAGTGATTACTCCAGAACAACTTCCCAGCAATCTTATTGAAAAAGCAGCGCACCCAGATGCAAGAGAACATCTGAGTGCGGCAGCTAAAGAGCTTAAGTTAATTTAATAGCTGTTGTAATTCTGATCGAACTCATTCATCAGATCATCCCACCACGATGAATCAACCGAGGATGCAGCACCTGCGATGAGAGCAATGAAACCGATGAGAAAAATCCAAGCAAGTGCTGTTGAGACCCAACCGATGATGACGCCTGCTACGGCAAGGCCGCGGTTTTCTTCACTCCCAGCCTTCTTCAACTTAGACAGTGATACATGTCCAAGGATTGAACCGATAAAGGAGAGGAATCCAGCTGATAGAAAAATGAGAGCGAGAGAAGTTACAAAAGAAGCGATAGCTAGCCCGCTACCAGCCTTTGCATCTTTCTCTGGTTGAGAGAGTTGTGGTGCAGATGATGTCTGTCCTGAAGGAATGAATTCGCTCATGTTATGCCTCGTTTATTACAGCGGTCTTGACCCATAGATCGCGGAGAGTTCGGCTATTTTTTGTAAAGTAGAAGACAATCTCAATAACAATCCACGCAACAAAAGCGACGCCATATGTAATGACTGAAGCGACAAGGACGGTCAGCGGCACAAGAAATTCGCGAACAGCCATGTGACCCCATGAAGCAACTGCACCCGATCCAGCGCTGCGAACGCGAATCTTGAGGATCTGCTTTCCAGGAGTTTGCCCTTGACCCCAGACAATGAGAGACCAGATAAGCCAACCAATTCCTGCTGTGATGAAAGCAAGCACACAGTCGAGCGCATAAGCACCCAAGCGGTGTTGGAAAGAGGCGTAACGCATTGGAGAGCCAGTGTTTGCTGGAACATTATTGATGGGCACTGAATACGACATTGTGTTGTCCTTACTTATCGGTTTTGGGGGAGTCTATCAATAAATTTATACAAGAAGGCGACCTACCAGTTATCGTGATTAGGATCGGCGTTGAATGTAGGCATATCGGTAGTGACCGTATAGTCGACGACCTTTCGCCCCCAGATCGCTGTTGGTACAAGTGCTATGGCGACGAGAAGAAGAACAACGGATTGCATGGTTTGGAACTGCACACCCCAGATGCCGACGAGAAAACCAAAAGCATTTAAGAACGAGATTCCTATAGTTACAAAGAGCAACGGCAACCAGGCAGGTTTGCCGAGAAAGGCAAAAATTGAGCAGAGGCTCGAGATAATTGCCTGCGCAAGAAGCGGCACGAGCGTCTTTCCAATGTAAGAAACGGGCGTCCCATCGATGAATGACCATGGTGCCGCCCAAGCTGCGGCCAGTCCGGCCAGAATGATGAGGGGAAGTATCCAAGGCTTCGCCAAAGTGGTCTTACTTGTGTATCCGTGGGTACTCATAGCAACCTTCTTCCGAATAGTCATTGAATTTATGACCATTCATTCGGTAATATTCACTAAATCAACCTTGTTCTAACTTGGGCCAGTAAGCGAGACTACTCCCCAGTGCGAGCGTTAGTTTATGCAGAGTTTGACAGCAACCGCAAGGGTTTTTGTCGAGTCGTGGATTCGGAGTTGATAGAGACATGGCTTCCGCGAAACGTCCGTCATGGATTCCGGTAATTGCGAGTGGAGTCGCTTGTATTCTCAGTCTAACAATTTATTTTGTTGGGCCTCTACAGAATTCGATACTAATTTATTTAGGTTATCTACTGACACCGTTTACACCTATTTTAATGATGGCCATTGCTCAGACTAAGCACACCGCGGCGAGTGCGGACATTTATTATGATCTTGCAACAGGCGGCAAGATCCTTAAGATTTCTAGAATTCTCTCCATCACGGGATTCCTAATTGCGATACCAGTCATTTACGTCATTGCCGGAAACTTCTCGGAGATCTAAGGACATGATGAAAAAAATAGTCCTTGGGATTCTTTCACTTACATTCTTAGCTGGCTCATTGAGCGTTGCCCCTCAAGCATCCTCTTCAGATCATATTTCGGCATGGGGTAAAGATGCTGTCGAGCAGATTGCAACCTGTATCAACAGCAGTGGTCAAAAAGATGTTGTAAACGTTCTCTACTTAATTGATGAGTCTGGAAGCCTTAGCTGGAATGACGAAGATAATTTGCGCGTTCAGGGGTTAAAGGCTTCGCTCGATGAATTCGCCCGCATTAAGACATATCGCCCATACTTCACAATTAACCGCGCATTTACCACCTTCGCAGATAGTTTCGCTCCCGTTAAAGGCAAGGGTTGGCAAGAACTTGATGAGGGCACTCTTAAGAGTGACAAAGAATGGATTGAATCTGAAGTTCCCGAGTTAACCACTGGAAACTCAACAGACTATGCGAAGGCACTTGACGGGGCTTACAATTTCTTTAAACCACAAATTACTCGGAATTCTTGCAATGTCTTGGTTTGGTTCACAGATGGTGCGATCAACATCCTCCCTACGATGTCGTCCACGGCCCAAGGATTTGAAAGAATTTGTGGAATCAATCCTGTTACAGGAGCTAAAACTTCTCAAGAGCCGATTATCGATAAGTTCCGTAACTCTGGAATAAATATTCAAGGAATTCTTTTGAGAAATAGGGATGTATTAGAGAATCCAGAAAACTATGATGTCCCCCGAGAAGATGCCGAAGATGAATCAAGAGGTATGACATTCTTTAAACCGATCGTTGAGTATTCAGGAGAAGTTGATACCGAATATTTTGGTGGTCAAGGTAAGCGCCAAATTACTTGCGGATCGCAAAACGGTGCTAAGGGCGTTGTTACAGAAGTAGAAAATCCGATTGACATCATTTGGCCACCAACCGAGTTTGAATGCGTTACTTCCAGCGGGCGTGTGCTCGATCCTCAAAATGGATTTGTAAACATTGATCCCGGCTTCTCCCGATTTAGAGCAAGTGCCATCAAAGATGGGTTCACACTAAAAAATGGTGCTGGAACAACAATTGCCACCTCTCAAGGAGCTCAGTCGGAAGATGTAGAGGTCTCTTACTTTGGATTTGAAGATGTGGCTATCAGCGTTTCAGGGAACATCTCTGCTGATGCAGCTGTGTTAAAACCAGGAAAGTGGCAGTTCTCCACTACCAAGGATTCAGAGAAGGTATTTTGCGGGTATCTAGATCTGGCCGTAGAAATCAGGAATGATCCATGCTACGAAAACGAGAATTGTGCTTTTTCTGGCGTCATTACGAGAAATGGTCGTCCAGTAGATTTCAGTGTTTATAAAGATTCTGAATTGCGTTATGGGTTAGTTAATCCGGTTAACCAGGACATTTCTTACAGCGCCCTTTCATTTGATGCGCAAGGAAAATTCAAGGGAACCTTCTCGCCAGCAGGTGCGACAGATGCGAATGGAATAGCCAATCTCATTGTGACGCTCGACGTTGAAACTAAATCTGGATATAAGTTTGTATTCTCAGCGATCCAAGGCGTTCAACCTTTGCCATTGGGACTCTATCCAGAGATAAATCCAAATCCCATTGATTCAACTGATTTCACTACTCAACTTTTGGGCAAGAGTGGAACAGCTTCTGCTCCAATTACCCTTAAAGGCCCAACCCGCGGCTCAGGTGAAATTTGCTTTGGAGATCTAGAGGTCCGATCAGATCCTGATCCAAAGAGAGTTAACGACTACACAGCGCGCATTAATGGCAATGATCTAAAAGACGGAGATTGCATCGCTCTCACTGCAGGTCAAGTGTTTCCGACGACACTTGAGATTGAAAACTCTTCTGCAAAAGAAGGTACGGTTTCAGGATTCATTCCAGTCACTTTGAAGAGCGCTGGGCAACCAGATATATCAACACAGATTCCTGTGACATTTGATTCAACTGTTGAATACAATAATGCACGACGAATTATCATCTTCGTGATTTGCCTCCTCTTAGGTTTGCTCTTGCCGCTCACCGCACTCAAAATTCTTCAGGTCCGTGCTGCACGCATTACTGTTTCTCCGTTGAGCAAGGCAACTACTCCAGTTGTTTTAAGTGCATCAGGTGGCTTTGTAACTATCCGCAGAGCTGAGAAAGCATCTGGCACAGACATCTTCACCGAGGGTGACTTTGAAGGATTCATGCATCTTGATGGCAAAGAAAAGCAGATTCAAATTGGAGGCGAGACTCTCAGAGGCGATGCTCCACTCAATCCTTTCGCCGCCCCACGCGCAATTTTGGCTACAGCTCCAGGATTAATCGTTGCTTCTTCTGATATCTGGTCCAGAAATACTCGCGGCCTTGAGCGCCACGAAACAACGGCTTCACTCAACCCTGCATTTGCGATGCATCTGACTCTCACCGAGAGCGCGCTAGCAGCTCTCAAGAAGACCAACCAGACTGGTGATGCGCCAGACTTCCCTATTGAGGGAACAATCACTGGACTCCTTAACTTCAGCGGCGTTGATTCTGTCACGCAAGTATCTGCATTGAATATGAAGCTCTCTACAGATTCGGGCTGGCTCAACAACTTGCTCAAGATCGAAGATCTGCCTGCCGGTCCTGCTCTCCCACCTGGAGATGCCGTTGGCGGCTGGAGTGATCCGACGCCTTCTGATGATGGTTGGGGCTCTCCATCTTCTGGCTCAACTAATTCTTCATCATCACAACCTTCGAAGGTTTCTGATGATGGTTGGGGAAGTTCAAGCGGTTCAAGCGGTAATGATTGGGGAACAACCGGAAGCGCCGGCGGTTCTGATAAGAAGAATGACGACTGGTAATTAATACCATGCTAAGGAAAGGCAAATAATCATGCTCTCACCATTTCTCATCATCGGTGTCGGTGGCTCTGGCGGAAAAACTATTCGTGCCATGCGCCAAACATTGCTGCGTCGTCTTCGTGCCAAAGGATGGAAGGGCGAGTTCCCGGAAGCATGGCAGTTCTTAGAAATCGACACCATCTCTACTCAGGGTGGCGGAAACTTTTCAGCTCCATTGTTGCCAGCAAATCAATTCTTAGGTTTAGTTCCACAGGCAGTTGACTATGCAGGTCTGCGCAATCAGCTGATCCAACGTATGCCACGAGGTGAGCAGAATCTAGCTTTGGGCGGATGGCTTCCAGAAAACACAGCGGTACCAATTCAAAAGGGTGCCGGTCAGTACAGAACTCTTGGTCGTGCAGTTGTTGCCTCTCAGCTATCTCAGTTGCAACAGGCGCTTACGCGATCATACGGACGTTTATCTGCACCGGGAGTTCTTGAAGAACTTCGTGAAGTTTCGATGACAATGTACGGCAAAGCTGAAGGACAAGCTCCTCTTCCTATGGCGTTAGTTATCAGCTCTGTTGCCGGTGGTTCAGGTGCTGGTATTTACCTTGATGTAGCTGAGGCGTTGAAATCTCTCGAAGCTTCATTTGAAAAGAGAACTCAAGTTCTGCTCTTCGGACCTGATGTATTTAACAATATTCCGCAGGGTCTACGCGATTCGATTCCAGCAAATGCCCTGGGTGCGATGAATGAAACATTGGCAGGCATGTGGGCGGAAGGGCCTGGAGCAGGAAGTGCATCACTTTTCGGCAACTCTGGTCTTAACGGTCGGGGTACAGCTGGATTTGGTCCACGCAACACATACTTGATCGGCGCATCAAACGGCCAGGTCTCCTTCGGTGACCAGGATTCTGTTTACCGTGCAGCAGGAGAATCTCTCGCAACTCTTGTTGCTGATGAGGCTGTTCAAACGTGGATGGTTGAGTATGCAATTGTTAACGTCTTCGTTAACTCGGCAAACCCAATTATTTGTAATGACGAATCAATGCTTAAGAGCTCACAGAATGTATTCCATTCCCAACCACTTGGATCTATAGGTGTTGGTCGAGTCAGCCTTGGCCTCGATCGATTCTCTGAGTACATTGCAGAAGGTGCCGCACGATGGACTGTTGAAAAATTACTATGGCCACAATTTGTGCCACCAAATCCAATGAATCCACAAACTCCTCAACAAATCGTTGAAGAAGCTGTTGACCGCTCTTGGAGTCAGTTCCTCACCGACTCAGGCCTCAATGAGCGCGGCGATGTGAATGAAGTTATTGATGCACTCACACCAATCGGGCTAGATGATCGTGCAAAGTCATTTGCCTCTGCGGTGATAAATAAGGCATCTGGTGGAGTTCCACCGGCTGGTCTTCCATCAAATCAATGGATTTCTAATGTAGTCAACTTCTTTAATTTGCAGAGAAAAGCTTATGAAACTGATGAGCAAGCTGAGATCTATAAGGTAGCGCAAAATTGGACAGTTGAAATTCAAGACCGAGTACTGCGCACAGTTGCACTCGTGTCTGCACGTCAAGGGTTAAACGTGGCGTCTCGACTAGTTGAAAAACTACGAGATGAAGTTAAGTTTGTAGCAACACAGGAACTTCCCCTAGAAGCGTCGTCTGAGATTCGTAAGTTAGATCAGATTGCCTCAAAGATCTCTGAAGGCCTCCCTCAAGGAATGTCAGCAGTACAGACGCAGGCGATGAGCAACGTTGTCGGGCCGATCATGCTCAAAGCTGCAAGTTTCCTTACAAACTCCTTGCGTATGAGTTTGGCTGCTGAATTGATGACCGACCTTGATAGTGGCTTCTTGCAACCACTTGAGAATTCACTCCGAAATTCAGTTTCTGAGCTTCTCATCTCTGCAACAGCTGCACAAAACCGCCGTGGAGAGCAAAATCCATTCCCAAGTTATGCCAACATTTCAACGGGTGTGATTCCAGATCGCTTCAATCCAAGCGTGGTAGAGACTCTTCTCATCGATGTTGCAGATTTTCCAAAGACTCTGAGCGGTTTGATTCAAGACAGTCTTGATGAGAACGTTCGAACAAACTGGGAAGCTCGATTCATCGAGCGAATTACTCTGGGCACAAAACTAGACTCACGTGGAGACGATGAGGAACCAACCATTATCCAGCGAAGAGCTACGTGGGTACCGCAGAATGCGAATGCACGCCGTCATCCAGAAGGTGCACAAAAGGCTCAGTTCGCAATCATTACTGATACCGACGAATACATTGAGCGAAATCGTGAATGGCTGAGTGACCCAGTTACGACACTTGGCAAATTCCTCGTTCAAGATTTGCAGGAGTACTTATCGTATCCGGATCCAACTATTGCTAACGTGCGAATCAATGCGTATAAAGCTGCATTCTCGTCAGCCCTTAAGTTGAGTGCACCACTTTGCTCACTTAACAAAGCACTAATCGGTCAGGTGCATAGCAACGTACTCTCAAAGGGTGATCGTTATGTCCACATGAGCACGATTCCATTTAAGGATCAAGGAGACCTCAAAGATCTTTACGACATCACAGTTCATGAGATCCAACAAGCGAAGCTGTGGGATCCAAGCGAAACACCAAAGTGCTTCAAGGCAGTTGGAGGAATTCAGCAGATCGATATCTTCTCAACCCTCACATCAGCTATGAACCCAATGGTCTTCACCTCACTCATGAACCCTGTCATTGAATCGTGGAGTCGAAACAACAATTCGATTCAACTGCGACAAGGATTCTGGACAAACCGCCGTGCTAGACCACTTACTGAAGCTATTCCAATGGCTCCAGAGCAAGTTGATAAAGTGGTTCGCGGATGGTTTGTTTCGCAGCTGCTCAATCTTCGTTCAGCAACAGCCGATCAGTCACGCGGTCCAAAGATTTCGATCTTCGACCGTGAGATGCGAAAGAATGTTGATTTCCCACATCCATTGATCGGCTTGCGCAGCGAGAGCATTGTTTCAAATCCAGATCTGCTACCTGCAGTTCTTGAATCTTTGGGACTTGCGATGGCTCAATGCGAGCAGATGAGCAACCTGACGCCGCTTGAACCATATTGGGCGATGTTGAGATTAGGTGAGGCTTATCAGGAAGTTCTTGAGAACTGGATACGCCGAGGTGAGACATCACCTAGTGCTCCTGAACCAGTAGCTGCAATTGCAGGAACTGCTTCAGGTACTTTTGATGAGCGTAAGAGTGCAATTCTTACAACCCTTCAGAAGTCACAAGAGTTCCTTCACGGAATCGCAATAGCCGATGAGCGCAAGCAACCATGGGAGATCACAAGAACAACAGAGATTCGCCCACTTACGGATGCTGCCTTCCATGCACTGATCAACCATGTCGAATCAATGATTGACGATGCGGGGATTGTTGTCTGATGGCTACATCATCACTGTGGCACGAAGGTGCGGCATCCATCGTCTTGCTTCCCGGTGGGGAAGAAGGCGAACGCATCCTCAATATTGTTGAGGAGTGGACTAGATGTTGGATGCTCAAGCCTGCCTTTTGGGTGCACAGCAGTGATGAAAAGATTTCAAGCGATAGTGTTCCACGAATTACTACCTGTGTGATTGGTCGAAACGGAAGACGAGATATCGAACTTCTTGAATACTTAAGTAGTCAGGATTTTCAACAAGTTCGACTCATTGCAATCCGCACAGTGGATCAAACGGGAGAGCATGACACGTTGCAGGACAAGATTGTCGACCAAGTCAAAGATGCCTTGGAGCGAGCTCGTCCTTATGCAATCGCCACAGATAGAGTAGATAAACCAGCGACCAAGTTTGTAAGAATCAATTTGATTTTTGCGCCTACAAGTCGAAAGGGTGCATCAGCGACTCATTTGCTTGAGCCAAGCTGGGATATCAATCTTGTTGTCGCTCCAGAAGATCGAAGCACACCTTCACGTTTTGATAGAGCGACCCGAGACCTTACTGAATCCGATAAAGATGTATGGCTTCGCTTCGTACTTTCAAATGCTGCTGTAACCGGTGGTATCTGGGCAGGCCAAGAGAAAGGAATCTTGGACGCCTCTCATCACTTCCAAGATCTCTCTCCGGTTCAGGGTCAGGTGCGCGTTATGCGTTCTTTCGTTCGAGGCATTCTCAGCGAAGGACTCTCTACTCGAGTGGCTGCAGATGCTCTTGACCGCGCAAGCAAGGCAGATCAATCTAAAATCGATCCTCAGCGCAGCTATCCGAATCCTCATTTGGAAGCAATCGTGGCCGAGAAGGTCAAAGAGCAGATCGAGACGATGGTCGAAGATACCTTCACGCTCTCTAAAGACCGTTTGATTTACAAGTCTGTGACGCTATTGCCCCTGCCTGGGCAGCAAGAAACTGGCGTTGGCGCAGCTGTTAAGTACTTTTTCCGTGGAAGCTGGTCCCTGTTAAAGGTATTGCCTCTGTGGATTTTTGCAGGAATATGGAATGCACTCGCTGGATTTGTTTCGAGGTTGATATTTGGACTACGAGGCAGAAAGGTTGTTAAGGGAAGTATCGATTTTCCAAGGACTGATTTGGATAAAGGTGCTGAGATTCAGATTGAATTAATTGCAAAGCGAAGAGAGAAGATTCTGGCGATTCTTGCTGCATGGCCACACAATGTATTGAGAAAATCTGAGCCAATTCTGTGGGGCGATATAAGAAAACTTGTGCTGGGAAGACTTGATGGCTCAACGCTTCCTAATGGCTACACAAAAACGACCGGTACAAATGGTGTTCAGGTTTTTGGTGATCTAAACGATGTTATTCCTGAGATGTCTGAAAGATGGTCTCTTCCTGCACACTTTGAGCGCACCTTGCCTTCGCAGTCTCGCAGTGCCAATTGGCGAGAGACGGAAGTGATCGAAGATCTCGCACAGTATCTTGGTGCAGAGATGGCGCGAGTCAATGCAAGGATCGAAGAACTCCGATTGACTGTAACCGCCTCTGACACTCAAAAATCTGAGAAAGAGCAAGAACTTGTGGCTCTCATCCAACAGTTAGAAGCAATGGGATCTACAAAGATTGGAGCAGATCATGAGTGATCAGAATCTTGAGGGATTTAACTCCAAGCCAAAAACTCCCGAAACGAAGGGTCTCTTGGTGCCAGATCCTGATCTAACGCCATCTGATTTGCCCGAGGTGGATACAGAGATCACGCAAACTGTGGACGAAGAACCTGTCACGCAAGCATCTGACATCGAGAGCTCATCTGAGGAAAGCGCAACGGAAGAAGTTTCTCAAGGTGATCAAACCGAGACTCCCTTAGATTTGCCAATCATAAATACGACTTATGTTTCACCTGATAACGAGAGCACCGAACAAGAGGTCGCGAAATCAGAACCGATGTCAGAGTTAGCGGCAGAGACAGACTCTTCGATAGAAGAATTGCCTAAAGAAAAGGTAGAGAGAAAACTTACAGAACCAGAATTGCGCGAAAGAATTGAGAAGTTAACATCAGAGATAGATGAATTGGTTGATGTGGCTTCCAAATCTGATGCCGAGATGGAGCTCGAGGGTGAGAACCTGGAAGAGAGAATTAGAGTTCAGGAAGAGTTCACTCACTGGGTAGCAAAGCGACGCTCGAGCTATGCATGGCAATTATTAAGCCGACTCGAAACTCATCAAAAGAACCTGGAACTTGACGAAAAACTCATTCGTGATTTTTCCGAGTCAGCGGTTAGCTTCCCTGAAGGTTTTGGTGAGTCTCTTCGTAAGTGGTTTATGAAGAGATTCTGGATGAACTTTTCAATCTCTTGGGTAGCAATTCTTCTACTTCTATTGGTCAATAAGTTCTCATCTGAATTAAGTTCTTTCCTTGCCGGCCTCTTTGGCGGAAACTCATTCCTCAAAGCCGGCCTTAACGCCTTCCTACAACAAGCCATCGGTATGACGTTGGGGCAAGTGATCGGAAGCATCTTCGGCTTCTCACTACTTCACTTCTTTGGTCTGCTCTTCGCATTTAGCCGTAAGAATTCTGAACATTTACAGCTCGTTGCAGAAGAAACGGCAAGAACTTTGGCTATGGAGAACGGAATTAATGATGTTCGCAATGCTCGCGAACTCATTGACTCTTTGCACCCCCAGGTACCGCAGATACTCGAGGTCCTTTCTCTGAGCTTGCATCGCCCTTGGGTGATCAAGAGCGATAGTTTGCTCTTTTCGGGCTCTGTTCCAGACACTGCAACCCTGCCATCGTGTGTTGAAGTAGCCGTGCCCGTGATTTCTCGGAAGAGTCCAAAGTATGAAGAACTTGTTTTGAAGACTATGAACAAGATTCAAACGCCAGCATGGCGTGCTGAAGCCCATAGTGAGATTATTCAACGCTTAGCTGAATCCATCGGGTTCGGTAGCGACGGAATGGCAATTCGCGAACTCGATGATGACCAGAGAAAGAGCGGCAAGCGTCAACTCATTCTTACTGCAGGTCAGAATCTTGAGTCCGCAGAACTCATTGGTGAGAAGCTCGTTGAGAAATTCACGCGAATAACGCAAGAGGATGTTCTTCCAGATGTGCAACCTGATGTCATTTCACTTCGCCCAAATCCGCTAGAGGGTCTGGAACTCGATGGCTCACTTGGTAGTTCAAGTTCAGTCCCTATCTCGAAGTGGGAAGAGAAATTGGGGGAGATTGCCGACCTTGCTTCGCCATGGTCAATCTCTTCATTCTCGGAGAAGGGCCAAGCGCTTAATCGCCATAACCAAGTTGAGAGTATTTTTATTGCATCTTCACGAGTGCCCGCAAAAGTAGGTGTTGAAAAGACAGTTGCGGTTAACCCTGGAGCGAGACCTTTCGAGGTTGCAATCAGAGTCGACTTAAGTGCTTGGTGTAAGCCAGATGAAGTGGCGATCTTCTCTGACTTTAAACCTACACAAGAGCAAGTTGAGCGATGGTCAAAGGGTGGCAGTACCCACGGGAAAGATGTTTACGTAGAGCGTCAAGAGGAAGAAGGAACTGACGGTTCTGCACATCTAGTGCTTTAAACGACACTAAGCGATATTTACAACTACCACTTTTGTGACATTGTCTCGAAGAGTGCGCTTTTTGCCATCTTTCCAATACCAGCAAAAATCGATGAGCCAGATAACCAAGAATGGTAATGGGCCTAACAAACCAAAGGTCATCATGTAAATAAGTGCGGCAGTTAGATTATATGCAAGGTTACAGAGGAACTCGTAAATTGCCATATGGCCCCAAGTGACGGGCTGGTTTGTTTCAACGTGAAAAACTCTGATCTTTAATATCTTCTTCGCAGGACTTTGGCCGGTCTTCCAGGTAAAGAGACTCCAGATGAGCCATCCGATTCCAAGTGTGAGAGAAAAGAGCACGGTGTCTAGAAGTAGTGATGCGATGCGATGCTGGGATGATGCTAATCGCAATGTCGGTGCCTGATAACTTGGCTGTGAGTCCCAATTTGGCTGTGAAGCAGGAGTATCCCAAGACATGTGATTACTTCCTTTCAATATCCAGGCGAATCGAGAATCCGCCTGCTGTTTAGAAACCGATTGTTGGTTTTTTCACGCCATCTGGAGCAGGAATATCTTCTACTCCAAACTCAACTAACTCGTGAAGCTCGATATTTCCATCAGATGCAGCACGATTCGAGAGATTGAGGTACATCTTTTCAAAGAGATTTCGAACGTAACGTGCATTACCCATTTCACCTGACGGCTTGACCTCATCAAAGTACTTCTCGATTGCTTTGATGACTTCGTCATTAAGGGTGATCTTGTATCCACTCGCAATAACTTTGAAGATATCGAGCAGTTCAGAAGTCTTGTAATCGGCAAAGGGGATTGTGTTCTGGAAGCGGGATTTTAGACCCTGATTTGAGGCAATGAATTCTTTCATCGGCTCTTCATAACCCGCCACAATAATTGCTAGCGAATCACGCTGATCTTCCATCGCCTTCACCAAAGTAGAGATTGCTTCATCTCCATAGCCTGCTCCGCGATCAGCTGAAAGTGCATACGCTTCATCGATAAAGAGAACACCACCACGGGCTTTATTGATTGCTTCCTGAACTTTGAGTGCGGTCTGCCCTACATATCCAGCAACAAGAGTTGATCGATCAACTTCTACTAGCTGTCCGCCAGGTAACAAACCGATTGCCTGATACATCTGTGCGACGATACGAGCAACAGTTGTCTTTCCAGTGCCAGGGCTACCAGTAAAGACAAGATGTAAACCAACTGGAATTCGGGGCAAGCTCTGCTTTTCACGAATGTTATTGGCTTCGTGCATATT
The DNA here is from genome assembly GCA_044372065.1 of Candidatus Planktophila sp. Lineage (GTDB taxonomy): Bacteria > Actinomycetota > Actinomycetes > Nanopelagicales > Nanopelagicaceae > Planktophila. The sequence goes on from JBILSO010000025.1 coordinate 14,873, forward strand.
CATGAGCTTTGCAATCTGATCTTTGACGCCATCCAAGCCGATCAATGAGTTAAGTTCGCCCATTGCCTTTTGAAGAGTTTCTGCGGTGACTTC
>JBILSO010000076.1:0-4740 GCA_044372065.1 Candidatus Planktophila sp.
ATTTTCGATGTAGGTCGGTGTTCCAGTCGGTTTTCCAGTAACACTCACAACACTCTTACGCTCACCCCAGTAGCGCTGGACGAGGAAGACGATGAGTCCTGGAATGAGAAGAATAATTGAGTAGGCAGAACCGGCCGGAACGTCGTACTCACCATTAATTGCAATATATGCGCGTGAGGCAAGAACTGTGTAGTCGCCGCCTATAACTAGCGGATTAGCAAGGTCTGCAGATGCCTCAACAAATAAGAGGAGAAAAGAGCTAGCAAAACCTGGGATCAGCATTGGCATGGTGACCTTAAAGAATGTTTTCAGTTTTGATGCACCGAGTGAGGCTGATGCTTCATCGAGGGCGGGATCTAAATTCCTCATCATTCCTAAGATGCTCATATATGCAACGGGAAAGAATGAACAAGTAAGAACAATTGTTAAGCCGGGTAGTCCGTAAAGAGTCGGTGTGAGTCCAAGAATATCGCGGGTAATGATTCCACTACGGCCGAAGAGACTAATGACTGCAGTGGCGAATGCAAAAGGTGGAGTAATCAGTGGAACGAGGCTGATGATATGTAGAATCTTCTTGCCACGAAAGTTTAATTTAACTTGGGCATATGCCAGAAAAAACCCGATGATTGTTCCAAGGGTGGCGACAACAACGCCCAAAACTATGGTGTTCCTAATAATTCCGCGTACAACTTCTGAAGTGAAAATCGTCGAAAAGACTTCTTTGCCTGATTCATCAAAGGCGCGAGTAAGGATATTGAGAAGTGGAAAGACAACCATTAATAGGAGAAGAAAGACGCTAATAATCAAGATGGTCTTTGTGCCGATATCAAGTTTGATACCGCTCTTCTTCTTTAGAGCCTTGGCAGGTTTTTCAACATTAACCGTTGTAGTAATGGTCTTATCTCACAATCAATCTCAAAGAAATGTGGTTTGGACAGTATTTTTAGCAACCTTGGTGAAACTGGGAGATGAAGAGATAAATTCTCTACATCTCCCAGTTTCGCTACATATTTACTACGAACTTATTTATGACTTTGGAGCAGCTGCGATTGTGGCATCAAACTTTGCAGTAAGAGCCTTCTTAGCAGCAGCAGCTTTATCAAAGTCGTAGTCAACGATCTTGAGCTTTGACAAGGTAACCATGCGGCGGTCGTACTTAGCCTTAGGGTTTGTTAGAACTTGGTAGGCAGCAACTGTTGGTCCAAGGTTCTGTGCCTCTGATGAAAGCGCAAAGTCAATGTATGCCTTTGCTGCATCAGGGTTCTTTGAACCCTTTACCAATGCAACTCCACCGATTTCATATCCTGTTCCCTCTGATGGGAATGAGACCTTCAATGGAAGACCCTGCTCTTGTCCTGCAACACAGTCATGTGAGAAGACAAGGCCGACTGCAACTTCACCGCGACCGGTGATGGCAACTGGACCAACGCCTGACTTTGTGTACTGCAATACATTGTTGTGGAACTTAGCCATGTAAGCCATGCCTTCAGTCTCGCCACCAAGACGTGTTACCTGTGTCCAAAGTGTTGTGAATGCTGTTCCTGATGTTGATGGGTGTGCTGTTGAGATGCTCTTCTTCAGCGCTGGGTTAAGGAGGTCAGCCCATGAAGTAGGTAGCTTCACACCAAGACGCTTGAGCTCCTTTGTATTTGAACAGAAACCAAGTGCGCCGACGTAAACGCCTGTCCAATATCCATCATCATCCTGGTACTTCTTAGGAATCATGAGACGGGTTGGTGACACGTACTTATCAATCAGTCCGCCGATACGCGCAACACCGAAACCATCAGCTGGTCCACCGTGCCATACATCGAATTCTGGATTTGCCTTTGCGGCATCTAGACGCGCAACAGTTTCACCTGATGAAAGGCGAACGAACTTTGTTGTTACGCCTGTCTTTTTAGTGAAGGCTTCAGTCATTGCTCCACACCACGCTTCGGTAGCGCCGCAGACAACTGTCAGTGATCCACTGAGCTTCTTAGCCTTTGTGTAGACCAGCTTTCCGGTTTCATTTGAACATGTAACTGTCAATCCGCCAGAGCTAAACACCTGACCTTGAACATAACAAGTCTTACCTGAGCGATCGGCAGCTGCATTTGCAGGCGCGGCCGAGAAGCTCACTAAAGATAGGCAGAGCAGGGCAGAAGTTGCCACTGATGCAATCTTGATCTTCTTCATTGGATTTCCTTACTCTCGAGGTGGGTACTAGGTAGTTTCCCTACCCTGACATTAGCCAATGAGTTTAGAAAAGTGAAAGAAAACTCCCATAAATCACCTCTATTTGAAGCACTGTGGCCAGATCGTTACTTGTTTCGTTGGAATCCGCGCCTGCCCCAGAACTCCCATAAGCCCATTACGGACAAAATAAGGGCAAAGCCGAATAGAAGATCTTCGACAGGAGCGCCAGCAATGCGGGTTCCAACAATCGTATCTGGGTCATACATCACGATCGCCTTTCCATCTTCACGCAAGTGAGTGAGCCACCAATTAGTGAGAAGTTGGAAGGGAAGAATAATTGAATAAGAAATCCAGAACGCCGTACGGGTGAGAAGTGAGTTCTTGAATACAAAGAGATCGACCATGACCGCAATCAGGACGGCGGCAATTGCGATATCGCTGTAAATCACTTCTCGTCCTTTCCGAATTCTTTTTCACGCAGATGAGGTTTCACCGTAGTTACACCTTCGATGGTCAAGATAGCCGCCATTGGAACAATGATGAAGAAGAGAAACTCTTCTAATGGGATATCAAATGGACCATAAATACCTAACATTCGATCTCGATTAAAGAACCAATGTCCTTGAGCAATCGCATAGGCATCCCAAATCAAAAAGAGTGTGCTGATGGGAAGAATGCTGATGAGGGCTCGCTTCCAACGACGTAAGACGCCAGTCTTAAGAAATATCTCGAGCCAGAATGAGCCACAAACTGTGAAGGCGAGCATCGCCATGTAACCGAATTTCTCCACACCCGATCTTCTCACAGAGCCCTTTGGTATGGTTGGTCGAAAGGGGGTGCGACATGCAAGAAATTGAGTATCAGCTTTTCCTTCGGGTACGCACCTTTTCTTCTATCGCGGTGATTGCAGCAATCCTCTTCTCTATAACTTTCTCCCAATTTCTGGGGGAAACTTCTATTCACTGGCAGGTAGTGATTGCGGCGACTGCGCTAGCACTCGGAATTCCGCATGGTGCTCTGGATCATTTAGTTACTCTGCCTAAATCAAAGCCAGCCGTAATGGCGCTCTTCATCACGATCTATGTTCTCGCAGCAATTGTGGCAGTAATCGCAATTCTAGAATTTAACGTCTTCGGATTCATCTTTGTGTTGCTCATGAGCGCCACACATTTTGGTATTGGCGATGCCGCTTTTATCAATGAGATGGATCGACGGGGTGGGCGAAAGAAAGCACTACCTAGGACTATCTATGCAGTGGCTGCAGGAGCTACTCCGGTGCTGATTCCACTGGTGAATAGCGCAAGTACCGATGCACTGGCCCAAGTAAATCCGGTGCTCATTGATTGGCATCAAGGTTTTGATCAAGAGATTCTCTACGGCGTCAGTGGCTTTGCACTTATTGCGATCGTCACATTGTTTCTGTCACATCGCAAGAGAGAGTCACTTGATATTGCACTCTTGTTAGCTCTAGCTCTCATCGCTCCACCACTCATCGCATTCGCCGTCTACTTCGGATGCTGGCATGCGATGCGCCATACAGCTCGCCTGACACTCTCACTTGAAACTTCGCAGCGCGCCTATGGGGAAGGAAATCTTAGAAAAGTTTTCTTATCTGCAGTGCTGCCTGGTACCCCTGCTCTGGTCGGAACGTTTGCGATCGCAGGAGTATTGGCACTTATAGGTAATGAATTTAACGATGATTTCTTCTGGATGGCTTTAGTAATTGTGTGGGCGCTCACAGTTCCTCATATGGCGGTTACGGCAAAACTTGATAGGTCAGCGTTAACCTAAATCCATGAAACTTCGGTTCCTCATGGCAGCAGTCCTTACAACATCGTGTCTGCTTCCGATCTCTGCTCAAGCTGCACCAGTTTATGTTTTTCCTGTAGCGGGCTGTGAAGTGAACTATGCGCGTGCCCATCATGATTATCCTGCTACAGATATTTTGGCGAAATCCGGATGCGCATTTGTGGCTCCCATTGATGGGGTTATTGATGAAGTAAATCGCGTTGACACGTGGTCGGGCAAAGTAAATGCCGGAATAACTCGCGGAGGATTATCAGTCTCACTCATCGGAGTGGATGGAGTTCGCTATTACGGATCTCATTTAAGGTCGATTCATAAAGCAATACAACCCGGAGTTGCTGTTAAAGCTGGTCAGCGATTAGGTGGAGTTGGATCGACAGGTAGCGCGCGGGGCACTTCACCACATTTGCATTTCGGAATTTCTTGGCCAACACCTGCCGATACGTGGTGGGTCAGACGCGGTGCGGTATTGCCGTGGAAATATTTAGATGCATGGAAGGCCGGTAAAGATCTATCGCCAGTTAAAGAGGTAGAAGCGGCGAAGAAGAAAGTTGGCGAGCTTCCACCCGAACCGAAGAAATAGTTGAGAAGTTAAAATCAAAAAAGCCCCGCACAATGTGCGGGGCTTTTTCGTAAAGCTAGTGGTGCTATTAGTTAGCGTTCACTGCATCGGCCTGAGGACCCTTTGGACCCTGTACGACCTCGAATGAAACTGACTGACCCTCTTCAAGGCTCTTGTAACCGTTTCCTTGGATT
>JBILSO010000077.1:0-4650 GCA_044372065.1 Candidatus Planktophila sp.
ACCAAAATCCGCTCACTGTCTTTGTTCCTGCCATTAAGGAACCCGGTGCTATCGAAGTTGGAGCAACTCGAGATGCCATTCCATAGGTGATCAATCGACCAAAGTGAGCCAGCGAATCAAGACTTTGATCAAAGGTTTGTCCTCCCACCATCTCAAGAACGATATCTACCTTCTTGCCACCATTTGCAGCCTTGATTGCAGATTTCAAATCTGGATCATTAGCATCAACGACAACATCTGCACCGAGTGAAAGTGCGAGATCACGCTTTTCCTGTAAAGATGCAACTGCAATAACTTTAGCGCCCCACAACTTTGCAAGTTGGATTGCGATAACACCGACTCCGCCAGCAGCTGCGTGGATCACAACGCTCTCCCCTGGTTTTTGGTGTGCCATAGTTTTTAGGATGTGCCACGCAGTTGAGCCCTGCACCAACATGCAGAGCGCATCTTCGTCACTGACTGCATCTGGGATTGGGATCATTGCACCTTTATGGGCAGTTGCTTTCTGCGCATAGCCACCTGATGAAACCAAAGCGAGGACTCTCTGGCCATCTGGAGTTCTGCCTACAACTTCAATTCCTGGAATTAGTGGAAGGGTCTGCGCGGAAAGATAGCTATTTTCAACCTGGTGAGTATCCGCATAGTTAATCCCGATCCTTAAAACATCTAGGAGAATTTCGCCATCGCCAGGAACCGGATCTGCGATATCGATCAGCGCCATCTTTTCTGGGCCGCCGAATTCGGTAATTTGTATCGCTTTCATCATTACTTTGGCTCCTGACATCTTCCTCTTACTAAAGAGGGCTACGATTATCTGATGAGCAAAGTTATCACTAGCGATAGCCAGTTGGCTGAGCTTCTCTCCAAGACCAAACGTGTGGCTGTTGTAGGTATTTCAGATAAAGAAGACCGCCCAAGTAATGGTGTCAGCCGTTGGCTCTTGAAGAATTCTCACTTCGAGCTCTTCTTTGTTAATCCAGCGCTGACGACAGTTCTCGACCAACCTTGTTATGCCAGCCTTGCAGATATCCCAGTCAAGATAGATATGGTCGATATCTTCCGCAAAGTCAGCGATATTCCTGCAGTGGTTGATGAGGCAATTGAAATGGGTGCCAAATCAATCTGGATGCAATTAGGACTTGTCGATGATGAAAGTGCGAATCGCGCAGTTGAAGCTGGCTTAGATGTTGCAATGGATCTCTGTATCAAAGTTGAATACGAAAGGCTTGCAGGATCTATTTCTCCTCAAGAATAAGTGCCACTGAGTTGATGCACCATCTTTGATCTGTTGGGACGGCGTAGCCTTCACCCTCGAAGACATGGCCTAAATGTGAATCGCAATTAGCGCAGCGTACTTCCGTGCGAACACGTGGAGCGAGTGAGCGATCCTCAATAAGTACTACGGCATCATCAGCAGTTGGTGCATAGAAAGATGGCCAACCGCATCCGGAATGAAATTTAGTTTCGCTCTTAAATAATTCAGCGTTACATGCCTTGCATCGGTAACTTCCGACTTTATCTGAATCTGTATATTCACCAGTGAATGGACGCTCGGTCGCACCTTTACGTAGAACCTCATACGACAACGGATCTAGTCTTGCCTTGAGTTCGTCTTCATTAATTGCGCTCATACGGTTAATTCTAACCAATCTGCCGAACGCTTAGGTAGTCAATCTCAATCCCTGAAACACCTGGTTCGAGGGTATGGCTAGCTGAGATGCGGATTTGGTGATCACCTGAAGGTAGATCTACTTGACCAATTACTAACTCACTCCAGTTACCTTCTGTTGGAGGGAAGATTGTGCCGCGATTGATGTACTGATCGTAATCTTGATTCTGGTTGCCGTCATAGAAGAGATGCTTACCGGCGACCACGCGACCATTCCAAGGTTTATCTGTACCTCGGTAACGCACCGCGATCTCGTACTTGCCTGGCAAACCAATTTGTGAAAGAACGCTGACGCCAAATTCCTGTCTTGTGAGTCCTGTAACAAATCCTGCTCCAGTGAAATCACTGCCATCCGTTGAGACTTGAACTCCAAATAAACGGCCGCCTGCCTTTGATGCCGCTGATACATCAAGTATCTGTCGCGAATTAATTGTGATTGCTCCGTCTACTTTCTTGTCTAGTTTGAGCGGAACGATCGAGCCATCTTCTGCATAGGTGATCTCGCTCATCATCAGTGATCGAGACGTAGCTAAACCACTCACCCAAGCGCTGTGATAGAAAGCAAGCCACTTTCCTTGAAACTCCACAACAGACCCATGAATGGTTCCGCTATTGCCTTCATACTCTGGAATAAAAATTCCGCGATAGGCATATGGACCGAGTGGATTTTTTGCTGTCGAATATGACATCCGTTGCGGCCACTTCTCGTTATCGAGTGCGGGATAGGTAAGGTAATAATCATCTCGATACTTATGCAGAAACGGTCCTTCATATCCAGCAATATCTTCTGAAAGGTTGCGGATAGTTTCGCGCTTAATCGAACGTAAATCATCATTGAACTCTGCAATCAGTATCTGTCCGCGTCCGCCCCAGATTAAATATGCACGTTCACCCTCAACATAGAACGAGGGATCTTGTCCCCAATCAACACCCTCAACGGGACCAAGATCTGTGAATGGTCCTTCTGGTCGATCACTGATTGCTAAACCAGTTCTAAAGGTTGAAGTTTTTTCATCAAATGCACAGAAGGTGAGGTAATACTTGCCTTTCCATTTATTGGCATCGATCGCCCACATATGGCTGATCGCCCACGAAACATTCTCCAGATGCAGAATGCGGCCGTGATCAATCCAATTCACTAAATCATCTGTAGATAGCGCGTGATAACAGACCATAGAATCGTGGGTATTGGTAAATGGTTCATCGTAGGAAACATAGAGATAGAGCCGTCCATCAAAGACATGTGCGGCCGGATCTGCGGCGAAAATTGATGGTGCGACAATATTTGTCATTAGAAGCAACTTCGCCTTTCACCGTGGGTTGATGCGCAGTCAAGGCTAATAACGGGGCTCGGCTCTGTCTACCTACAAGGCGTTTAATCCAACTCAATGCACACATTCTTATCTGACGCGTATAGTTATGGCCCTTAGTCAATTTCAATACGAGCGTTGAGGAATCTAGTTACCTGTAATGGCAATCAAAACTCACCAACACATTGCTAACCCGGCACTCCCAGCCCTAGTCCTGGTCCACGGCCTAGGGTCAGCTGGCACAATCTGGAAGAGCTTGATTCCACAACTCAGCGAACATTTCACTGTATATCCAATTGACCTCCCTGGACATGGTGATGCACCACTTGAAGAAGGCGAAGAATATGATCCACGTTCTTTGGCTCGAGCAATTGTTAACGAGATGAACATGAGCCACGGCGTTACAGAAATGCATGTTGCTGGAAACTCACTAGGTGGGTGGATCGCACTTGAGATGGGATCTGTAGCACCGGATCAAGTTAAGAGTATTACCGCGCTTGCTCCTGCTGGGTTATGGCACGAGGCACCGAAACAAAAATATCCACCAAGTATTGATGCGCGCATTCTTGCTAAAATCTCCCGCCACTTTATGACTTTGGCATATCGCTTACCACCGTTAAAAGCGCTTGGATATAAAAAGATCACACATCTATGGCGAGAGCTTAGTTTTGAGTCATGTCGTGACTCCGTGTTGGCAATGGCACATTCAAAAGGCTATTGGCCGTTGTGGTACGGAGCGCGCGGGAGAAAGTTTGAATCTGACATTCCTCCTCATATCAATACATCTATTGTTTTTGGAGATTACGACCTCATGTTGCCTGAAGAAGTAGCACAGGAGAAGAAAGTTGCGCCGGCACATGCCAACTGGGTCTATGTGGAAAATTGCGCACATGTAATCATGTGGAACTACCCAGATCTCACAGTCGATTTCATTAGACGCACAGCGGCAGCAGCCAGCTAGTCCCAAATAGGGAGTGTTTTCTATTGATAACCGTCGTCCCTGAACTTACCCTTAGACATTACGTACAAGGGAGTCGGTATGAAGTACAAATCAGTCAAGGGTTTACTTACAGGCGATGAGTCACTAATCCCGACTACTTTTATCGATAAGCTCGAAGACATCTTGCACGGCTTTCTTGGAATCGTCTTATTTATTATTTCAATCTTGGCTGCCGGTTATACCTTGCAACGCCTTATCGAAACTCGACCATTTTTCCCAGCAGGAATGATTCAGGGAATTAATGACATTCTCTTTGTTGTCATCATCCTAGAAATCATGCGTACGGTTATCGTTAGATTTACTGACGGTATCTTCCAACTAGATAGTTTCTTGATCATCGGTGTAATCGCTGCAGTTCGCCACATTCTTACCGTTGGTGCCTCACTCACGATGGAAAAAGAGAAAACCACCGAGTATTTCAATCGTGCTCTCTTTGAGATGGGCGTTAATACCGGAATCGTTCTTGCTCTTGTATTCGCCCTATTCTTGTCTCGAGCGGCACGCAAAAACAGCTCCCGCCCTAAGTCCTAGGCCCTTAGTCGAGCTCCATTTTTCTGTAGCTCTGCAATCGTGGTTGCACCTGTTAATGCCATTCCATTCTCAAATTCTCTGCGCATGATTTCAACAACCTGCTCAACGCCCGCTTCTCCATTTGCCATCGCTCCATAGAG
>JBILSO010000078.1:0-4626 GCA_044372065.1 Candidatus Planktophila sp.
TGCTGGCATCTTTACAGAGAATGTCATTGGTGTTCTCCCTTTATCCGTGTGCGTGAAGCGGTTTGCCGGCTAGAGCCATGTGCGCTTCGCCCATAGCTTCAGACATTGTTGGATGTGCATGAATCAGAGGAGCAACATCTGCTGCAGTTGCTTCCCAATTAAAGATTAATTGTGCTTCGGCAAGTAGCTCTCCGACGCGAGAACCGACCATATGGATTCCAAGGACGGGACCATCTTTTTCGGCAACTAACTTTATGGAGCCGGAAGTACCAAGAATTTGCGCCTTACCGTTTCCTGCTAAGTCATAGTTGAGTTCAACGACATCATGTCCGCGCTCTTTTGCTTGAGCTGTTGTAAGGCCAACTGATGCAACTTCTGGTTCTGAATAAGTCACACGGGGAACACCGTCATAGTTGATTGGTCGTGGGTTAAGACCTGCAATCTCTTCTGCAACAAGAATTCCTTCTTGGAATCCAACGTGGGCGAGTTGAAGAGTGGGGATAAGGTCACCCACTGCCCAAATACCTGGAACATTTGTGCGGCACTTGTCATCAACGATCACATATCCACGATCCATTGTGATGCCTTGCTCTTCATATCCAAGATTTGCTGAGACTGGACCGCGACCGACAGAGACCAGGAGGAGTTCAGCGCTAAAAGTGCGACCATCTTCCAACTCGACCGTGACGCCATCTTCAGTGACGGTGTGGGACTTAAAGCGAACTCCGAGTTCAAAATTAATCTTGCGCTTTCGATATGCGCGCTCGAGAAGTTTCGAGGAAGACTCATCTTCTAGTGCGATGAGGTGGGGTAGACCTTCAATAATTGTTACTTCAGAGCCGAAAGACTTCCAGACAGAAGCAAACTCACAACCAATGACGCCACCACCCAGAACAATGACGCTCTTGGGAATGTAATCAAGTTTTGTACCGTGGTCAGAGGTGATGACACGCTTTCCATCGATTTCAAGTCCCGGAAGAGTTCTGGCATAAGAACCCGTCGCCAAAATAACATTCTTACCGGTGTAGCGAACGCCGTTTACTTCAACCGTGTCTCGTGAAACTAATTTTCCGTATCCCTCAACATATGTGATGCCGCGGGATTTAACCAAACCTTGAAGACCCTTGTGCAATTTAGCGATGACTCCATCTTTATATGAATTGACGCCATTCATATCGATCGAGTTCAGGGTTGTATTGATTCCAATGTGTGATGACTCGCGGGCAGTATCTGCAACTTCTCCTGCATGGAGTAACGCCTTTGTTGGGATACATCCGCGGTGAAGGCAGGTGCCGCCAAGCTTGTCAGCTTCGATGAGTACTACAGAGAGTCCAAGCTGAGCGCTTCGTAGTGCGGCTGCATATCCGCCGCTTCCGCCACCGAGTACAACGAGATCTACGTTAGACACGAAAGTTATGCTCCTCTGCTCGTCCGACCGCAAGGCCTATAGCCATATCTTGCCAGTCTGGCCCCGCAATGACTAACTGGCACCATGTCCAACTCACATAGTGAGAGCGAGATTACGCCAACCTTGCGGATTCGAACGAGGTTAGATCTGGGCCTTTGCCGCTGCAACGAGCGAACGGACGCCGATACCGGTTCCACCAACTGGGGTGTACCCGTGGACTGCGCGATCGTTATATGCGGGGCCTGCAATATCTAAATGAAGCCAAGGAAGTTCATCAGAGACAAACTCCTTGAGGAAGATTCCAGCTACAAGCATTCCGCCCATGCGATCTCCGATATTTGCAAGGTCGGCAACTGGTGAATCAAGTGATGCACGAAGTTCAGTCGGTAGAGGCATTGGCCAGAACTGCTCACCGGTTTCTTCGGTAACTGCAAGGAATGCTTCTGAGAGCGCTTGGTTATTTGTCATGACCGCACTAGTGCGAGTACCAAGTGCAACAACTTGAGCACCGGTCAAGGTCGCGATATCAAAAATTGCATCGAGATTTTTCTCTTCTTGTGCGCGCTGTAGAGCATCAGCAAGAACAAGACGACCTTCTGCATCTGGATTAAGAACCTCTACAGTCTTGCCGCCATAAATAGTGATGATGTCGCTCGGGCGAGTTGCATTGTCGCTCACCATATTTTCGGCTAACGGTGCCCATGCATCAATGGCGACAGGTAGTTTCAAGGCAGCAATTGCTAAGACTGCACTACAGACTGCAGCAGCACCACTCATATCCGATTTCATCGCTTCCATACCGAGAGCGGGCTTGAGGGCGAGTCCACCGCTATCAAATGTAATTCCTTTACCCACAAAGGCATAACGTTTTGCTGGCTTTACTTTGCCTGTAGGTGTGTAACTGATTCGGACCAGTCGTGGGGGATTAGCTGAACCTTGGCCAACTGCTGTAATTCCACCGTAACCCTTGTTCTTTAGAGTTGTCTCTGTCAACACAGTGATCGATAGACCCGCACGCGCACCGCCTGCTGCCTTCACTTCATCGTTCATTCGATCTGCAAAAGAGGCTGGATTAAGGTGGCTCGGCGGAGTATTGATGAGATCGCGAGTCAAAAATGTGTACTGAGCAATTACTGCAGCTTCTGCGATGGCATCTTTAAACTCAGATTTGGCTGCATCCGGTGTGTAAATCTTTGCAGCGGCAAGAGAAGAGTTGCTTGTAACTTCCTCGTCACTGCGAAACTCGTTGAAGAGATATGAGCCCAGAGCCGCGCCCTGAGCAACTGCTGAAACTGCCTCAAGATTGTGTGCAGGAAGAGCAAAGGTTGCAGACTTTTGATTGGAGAGGGTACGAGAAGCCGCACCTGCTGCACGACGAAGAAGTTCGTGGCCGTAGTGAGAAGAGGCTTTCCCTAAACCTGTAAAGACTAGGAGGCGAACAGAGTTACCTGGAATTTTGATGACTTCATCGGCCTTACCGGTTGCTCCCATGTCGACGAGAATCTCTTCCAAGCTCTTGGCATCGAGTGCAAGATCTCCGGATTCAATGACCAGAGTTGGCTTTCCACCTTTTCGTTGGGCAGGACCCTGCGCGAGACCGATAACAAGAATGTCGTCCTTAAGTGCTGAGGTGAGAGAGAGTGCGGTCATAGTCGAAGTCACACATGCCTTTCGAAAGTCTCGGGGTTTCCAACTGCCTGTTCCTAGCGCCGTAAGTGTAGGTTGATGGGATGAAAAATTCACCTTTACATAGTCGCCATCTCGCCCTTGACGCGAAGATGGCTGATTTTGGTGGTTGGTTAATGCCTATTGAGTATCCAGGGGCGGGAGTCTTGGCTGAACACGCAGCGGTCCGTGAACGCGTTGGGCTCTTTGATGTCTCCCACCTCGGAAAGGCGCGTGTGAGCGGTAATGGAGCCCTCGAGTTTCTCAACGGAGTTTTCACAAACGATTTAGATCGCATCACAGATGGACAAGCTCAATACACACTGCTTTGCAATAAAGAGGGTGGAGTAATTGATGACTTGATTGTCTATCGCAATAGTTCGACCGATTTGTTCTTGGTTCCTAACGCATCAAACACCACTGACGTTGTCCGCGTCCTCGAAGAGAGTGCGCCAGCGGGGATCGTTGTTGAAAATCTGCATGAAGAATATGGAGTAATCGCGCTACAAGGTCCGCGTGCATCCGTGGTGCTAAAGAATCTTGGCGTTGAGCCAGAGATGGACTATATGGCTTTTTCACATGTTCGAATCGGCGGAGCAGATGTGATTTTGTGCCGCACCGGATATACAGGAGAACACGGTTTCGAAATTTTGCCACAAAGAGCTGATGTGGAATCGGTGTGGGACATTTGCGCAGCCGCAGTGTTAGCCGAAGATGGAGCAATCTGCGGTCTTGGCGCACGTGACACTCTGCGCACTGAGATGGGCTATCCATTACATGGCCATGAACTTTCACTAGAGATTTCTCCAGTACAGGCAAGTGCAACGTGGGCGATCGGATGGAAGAAGGGTCCATTCCACGGCAGTGATGTTCTTTTGGCACAGAAGAGTGATGGTCCTGCTCGACGTATGCGCGGATTGAAATCTAATGATCGCGGAATTCCCCGCGCAGGTATGGAGTTACAAGATGGCTCGGGAAAGATAGTTGGCACAGTAACGAGTGGAACTTTCTCGCCAACCCTTCGGGTGGGAATTGCATTGGCACTAGTGGACACCAATTTCTCTATTGGCGACCAAGTATCAATCGATATTCGTGGACGGGCTTCAACTGCAACGATTGTCGAATTTCCATTTGTGCCATCGCACGTACGTTAATTTTTAGCGATCACCGCATTCTTAAACTCGATCGGAGTCAGGAATGCTGCCTTGAAGTAAGTTCGGCGCAAGGCACTGAGAAAAGGCGTGGCTGTTAGTGCAATGAGAACTGATGTGAGGATAGCTCTTGGAATATCCCATGCCATCGAGGAAGCAAAGTGAAAGGTAATAAAGCGAGAGAGATTCTCACTGACTGCCCCGCCAGGAATGTACGAGAGCTGAGTAGTTGAACCCAGAACCCAAGGCCAGAATTGCAGATCCATCAAGAGGCCAAATGCAAACGAGGCGAGTATTCCAATAAGAATGAGAAGCACTTTCTCTGCAGCGCCACGAATAAGTTTTCCTCGGAATTTTTGGGGCAGTGAACCTGCGAGAAGACCAATCCAACCGGCTGCAAAA
>JBILSO010000079.1:0-4611 GCA_044372065.1 Candidatus Planktophila sp.
CCTCACTGGCGTTGGCGCGCTTCTTGAATTTGCTCTCGTTAACTATGCAATCACATCTGCGACAAAAGCTGGTTTCACTCCAGTAATTCCTCCTGTACTTGTAAAACCAGCAGCAATGGAAGGAACAGGATTCCTCGGACAAGCTGCCGAAAATGTTTATCATCTTGAAAAAGATGATTACTACTTAGTGGGTACTAGTGAAGTTCCACTTGCAGCATTTCACATGGATGAAATTCTCGATGGAGCAAAGTTGCCGATGCGATACGCCGGTTATTCAACCTGCTTTCGTCGCGAAGCTGGAAGTTACGGAAAAGATACTCGCGGAATCATTCGCGTACATCAATTTGATAAGGTCGAAATGTTCTCTTTCTGCAAACCAGAAGAGGCAAAGGAAGAACATAAGCGTCTTCTGCAGTGGGAGAAGGATTTCCTTAACGCGATGGAGATTCCATACCGCGTCATTGATGTTGCATCAGGTGATCTGGGATCTAGCGCTAACCGCAAATTCGATATTGAGGCGTGGATTCCTACACAGAGCGCCTATCGCGAAGTAACAAGCACATCGAACTGCACAGAATTCCAAGCCCGACGCTTAAATATTCGCTATAAAGATAGCGATGGAACCAAGGCAGTTGCCACACTCAACGGAACACTTGTCGCTATCCCTCGCATGATTGTTGCGATTTTAGAGAACCACCAGAATGCTGATGGAAGTGTCAACGTTCCTGCAGCCCTACAACCATTCCTTGGAATGACACGATTTGAGCTGGTGTGAACCTAGGAACGATTCGCCCCAAACTCATTGCCACAGATCTTGACGGAACAATTGTTCACCACGATGGCACTATTACTGCACGCACGCTAGAAGCCTTTGCGCGCGCGCGCGATTTAGGTGTAGAGATTTGGTTTGTCACAGGGCGCCCACCTCGCTGGATGGGTGAGATTAAAGATGCATTCGGTTACGGAAATGCGATCTGTTGCAACGGTGCAATGAATTATGACTTACTCACTGGAAACGTAATTGAAGAGTGGGCAATACCAGAGGAGCAATTGCATCAATCGCTTAAAAAATTGCGAAGTGCAATTCCTGGAGTTTCATTTGCTGTCGAGTCACATAACTTCTTTAAGCGTGAAAAGTCTTATGTAGCGATGTGGGATGCCGGCATTGATCACCAAGGTTGCAATCAAATCGAAGAAGTTATTTCACTTCCGATCCTAAAACTCATGGTGCGTTGCTCGGGTCATGAATACACATCTGATGAAATGCTTGAAATCGCAGAACGCGAAATTGGAGATCTGGTAACTGTTACACATTCAAGTCCAACAGCATCACTGCTTGAGATTTCAGCTAAAGGTGTTTCCAAGGGTGAAACCCTTGCTCTTATGGCAGGACGTAGCGGATTCTCAGCTGATGAGTGCGTCTCTTTTGGTGATAATCCCAATGACTTTTCAATGTTGCAGTGGTGCGGTCGATCGTATGCAATTGCAGATGGCCACCCAGATGCGCAGATTCACGCTAAAGATGTGACAGAGCCACATATGGAAGATGGCGTTGCCAAGATCATCGAAAAGCTGCTCGATCTTCCTGCCTAAATACCTTCGATTTTTTAGATCCTGCTTTCGTCCTGTAACCTCTCCCACGGAGGGCTCGCATAGCGGCCGAGTGCACCGGTCTTGAAAACCGGCAGGTGAAAGCCTCGTGGGTTCAAATCCCACGCCCTCCGCCAGTTTTTCTCCAGTTGCTAGTTCATTGAGTTCACACGGACCTGTGGCTGACTTCATAGCCAGTACACGGGCAACCACCTAGCGCCAGCAGATTATTCGGCGCACACTTGCCCTATTAAAGCCATCTCAACGTATGGCAAAGAGGGGTAATACAGATGTCAGGAGTTTTCTCTCCAGGGCGCGCTGAAATCAAAGAGCGCACACTACGAACTGATAAGTGGTGGTTACAACCGCTTGCAACATTTGGTGTTCTCTTTAGCTTCGTTATCTATGCAACGTTCCGCGCATTTGAAGGTGCTTACTATTACGCAGACCATCTGATCTCACCTTTCTATTCACCATGTTTATCTGAAGCGTGTGTTCCAGAAGCTGTTATCGGTGGCTTCGCTCCAGTAAGTGCGCAGATTTTTAATTTTCCACTTTCACCAGCGCTCATCATTTTGATCTTCCCACTCGGTTTCCGCATGACGTGTTACTACTATCGCAAGGCGTATTACCGTGCGTTCTGGATGTCACCACCAGCGTGCGCGGTTGCTGAACCACATAAGAAGTACACAGGCGAAACTCGTCAGCCACTCATTTTGCAGAACGCTCATCGTTGGTTCTTCTATGCAGGTTTAGTCTTCAACGTCATCCTTACCTACGACGCGATCATCTCCTTTAAGAACAAAGAAGGTGAATGGGGACATATGAGCGTTGGTTCACTCGTACTTGTATTTAGCACCACGATGCTCTGGCTCTATTCACTTTCATGTCACACATGCCGCCACACAATCGGTGGACGGTTGAAACATTTTTCTAAACATCCAGTTCGGTACAAAGCGTGGACAACAATTTCGAAGCTAAATCACTCTCACGCACTCTTTGCATGGATCTCACTCTTTGCAGTTGCTTTCGCTGATATTTATGTCCGTCAGGTTGCTGCCGGCCACTGGACGAACTTCTACTTCTTCTAAAGGATGACAACAAAAATGACAGAGCTAGAACGCTACAAATACGACGTCCTTGTTATTGGTGCAGGCGGTGCTGGTCTTCGCGCTGCCGTTGAGGCACGTGAAGCAGGGTTGCGCGTAGCAATCATCTGTAAATCTCTCTTTGGTAAGGCACACACAGTTATGGCTGAAGGTGGCGCAGCTGCCTCGATGGGTAACGTCAACAGTGGCGATAACTGGCAGGTGCACTTCCGCGACACAATGCGTGGCGGAAAATTCCTTAACCACTACCGAATGGCAGAACTTCACGCAAAAGAATCACCTGATCGTATTTACGAACTCGAGATGTGGGGCGCGCTCTTTGATCGCACCAAAGAAGGAAAGATCAGTCAACGTAACTTTGGTGGTCATGAGTATCCACGCCTTGCTCACGTTGGAGATCGCACAGGTCTAGAACTTATCCGCACAATGCAGCAGAAGATTGTGCAACTGCAGCAAAAAGATGCACGCGAGTACGGAGATGCACAAGCAAACATCCGTGTCTTCGCAGAGCTCACAATTACTGAAATTATTAAAGAGGGTGGAAAAGTTGCAGGCGCATACGGTTACTGGCGCGAAGGTGGCAACGAGGTTCTCTTTGAAGCACCTGCAGTTGTTATTGCGACAGGTGGCGTAGGTAAGACATTTAAAATCACATCAAACTCTTGGGAAGGCACAGGAGATGGTCACGCGCTAGCGCTAAAAGCTGGCGCAAACCTTGTTGATATGGAGTTCTTGCAATTCCACCCAACAGGAATGGTCTGGCCTCCATCAGTTCGCGGAATCCTTGTTACTGAATCAGTTCGTGGTGAAGGTGGAGTTCTTACCAACACACTCGGCGAACGCTTTATGTTTAAGTACATTCCAGAGGTATTTAAAGATAAGTATGCAGATAACGAAGAAGAAGCCGATCGCTGGTATCTCGATCAAGATAACAACCGCCGCCCACCAGAACTTCTTCCACGCGATGAAGTTGCGCGCGCGATTAACTCGGAGGTTAAAGCTGGTCGCGGCACAGAGCACGGTGGAGTATTCCTCGATGTTTCAAAGCGAATCCCAGCGGAAGTAATTAAAAAGCGCCTTCCATCGATGTGGCATCAGTTCTACGAACTTGCCGGTGTCGATATCACTAAGGAAGCAATGGAAGTTGGCCCAACATGTCACTACGTCATGGGTGGCGTTGAAGTAGAGCCAGATACTGCAGCAGCAGTGGGCGTTCCAGGACTTTTTGCTGCAGGTGAAGTTGCAGGTGGAATGCATGGCTCAAACCGTCTCGGCGGAAACTCATTGTCAGATCTTTTGGTCTTCGGTCGCCGTGCTGGAATGGGTGCTGCTGCTTATGTGAAGTCAATAACTCCAGTAGCAGTCAGCGACGCATCAGTTAAAGCTGCAGCAGATCGCATTCAAGCACCATTTACTCGCGCAGGCGGAGAGAATGCATATTCACTGCACCAAGAACTACAAGAGGTCACACATAATCTTGTCGGAATTATCCGCACCGGTTCTGAACTGCAGGATGCAATTGGAAAGATCGCCGAAATTCGCAAGCGCAGCCAAAACGTGAGCGTTGCCGGAGATCGTAAATTCAATCCAGGCTTCCACCTCGCCTTCGACCTCGACAATATGTTGCTCGTTGCTGAAAGCACTGCAAAGTCTGCAATCGCTCGTGAAGAATCTCGCGGTGGACATACTCGCGATGATTTCCCAGGTATGAGCGACAAGTGGCGTCAGGTTAACCACATCTCGTCATATAACGGTAGCGAGGTTGTTGTGCGTGAGCAGAAACTGCCTGCACTACCTAAGGAACTCTTTGATCTCTTCGACGTTCACGAGTTGGAGAAATACATGACACCGGAAGAAATTGCGAAAGGCGGTTCCAACTAATGGCGCGCAAAGTAAATCTTCGGATCTGGCG
>JBILSO010000080.1:0-4597 GCA_044372065.1 Candidatus Planktophila sp.
TGCAGCCCCAAGCGGTCGCCGTAAGCGAGAGATTTCTGAGAGGGAACTTGCATGAGACTCAAGCGTCCCTTACTCATTATCACCGCGGTGATTGCAACCCTTGCATTTAGTAATCTGACTCCAGTATCTGTGACTCAAAGTGATATCTCAGAAAATTATCCACCTGTGGTCTGCCCTGCAACGCCTACAGGAGAGAGCAGTGCGATTTCAGTTCCTTCAACACAAACTGGATCCAGAGTTTTGGGTAAGAAAACTGTTCTCTTCAAACCGACCCGTACCTTACGTTTGATGCAAGGTTCTAGCCCAACAATTCTTGAGACCAAGAATATGACCGCACCGGTCTGGCAAATCAAAAAGGGAGTGTGGGCTGGTGCAACTATCTGCTCGGCACCATCTATCTCTCAATGGTTTGTTGGTGGAGCTGCGGATGTGACAAGTAAGGGAAAACTCATTCTTATCAATAGTGGGTTAAGTGATGCAATTATTGATGTAGAAATTTGGAGTGAATCTGGAATCCGGCCGCCGAAGGTAGTGACGCTGAAAGCAAATTCGTCAGCTGTGCAGAACCTTGATTCACTCGATCCGGGGGCTAAACGAATAGCTTTACATATCGCGCCACGTTCAGGGCGAGTAAATGCCTTTCTCGTAGACGAACGCGGTCGCGGGCTTAAAGCTCTTGGCGGTGACATGGTAAATGCTTCACCGGATCCAAGTAAGGTGGTGGTAATACCTGCCATTCCGCACATGAACAAATCAGGCAAATCACTCGGTCACACCTTGCGCGTCATTGCACCTGGTGATGTAGATGCACGTATCTCTGTCGAACTTATCTCAACTAAGGGTTCATTCATTCCCTTCGGATTCGATGATCGTGTAGTTAAGGCTGGCATCGTGACCGAGATTGCCCTCAATCCTCAACTTGTTCCCAGCACCTTTGCTCTCCGAATTTCATCAGATCGCCCGATTGTGGCGTCCGTGTATTCATCAACTTTCGCCGAATCAAAGTCTGATTTTGTTTGGAGTACAGCAACTGGAGAGATGACGGAGTATTCATTGGCGGTAAGTGGATTAGCTCCAACCCTTGTCTTTACGGGGGATAAAGTCTCAGTCTCCATTTCAATTCTCTACACAAATAAAAAGGAGAAAAAATTCACGGTAACTGGAGAAGGAATCGTGACCTTTAGAGTGCCAGAGAATGCGCGAACCATAAACTTCACAGAAGTGAGCGAGAAGACCGTTGGTGGTGCGCTGATATCGACGCAGAGCGGATATGGCTTCCTCCCACTTGTCCCTGGGAGTGAACTGACTCGCGTACTACTTCCGAGTGCAAATATCCGTGTCTTAAATCCATAGCCGTACCCATTCCCACTAATCTTCTATCTATGACTTCGGCTGTTCGTACAGGTAGAGGATGTTCACGGGCGACATGTCGCGCGATGGCGACAATGACCCTTACCTACATTTATGCGGATTCGACAGCCGTACTCGGACCTCTGGCAACCTTTGCAGAACCTCATGCTTATGATTTGTGTGAGTTTCATGCACGCAAATTAACTGTTCCTAATGGTTGGTCGGTAATTAAAGAAGAGATTTCGCAATCTGGATCTGGACCGACAGAGGATGACCTCATGGCTATTGCGGATGCCGTGCGCGAAGCTGCGGCAACAATTCCACAAAGCGCTGAGGATCTATCCGAACAAGAGCAGAGTGCGGCTCACGTTGGTGTACGTCGCGGACATCTTCGCGCAGTTCCAAATTAAAGACTTGAATTAATGTCAATATTTAAGGCTTACGACGTCCGAGGACTTGTTGATTCTGAGATCACTGCAGATTTTTGCTTTGCAACAGGGGTAGCTTTCGCTCGTTTTCTCCAACTTGAACGAGAGCCAGGAACTGTAGTTATCGGCGAAGACATGCGTCCATCATCTCCAGTTTTTGCAGATGCGTTCTCTGCGGGAATAACATCCCAGGGATTGGACGTGATTCGAATTGGTTTAGCTTCGACAGACATGCTCTATTTTGCAGCCGGTAAGTTGAATATGCCGGGCGCGATGTTTACTGCAAGCCACAATCCTGCAGAATACAACGGCATAAAAATGTGTCTGAGTGGGGCCCGTCCTATCGGTAAAGAATCAGGATTACTCACAATTGAAAAATTTGTTGAGCAAGGATCTCCGATTGAACTTAGAAGTGTTGGCGTTGAGCGTTCACAAAATATGCTTCAGGAATATGTAGAACATCTTCTAAGCCTCGTTGACTTGGGTTCTATGCGATCACTCAAGGTTGTTGTTGATGCCGGAAATGGAATGGCTGGGTATACAGCTCCTGCGGTATTCAAAGATCTCAATGTTGAAGTCGTAGAAATGTACTTCGAGTTGGATGGAACTTTTCCAAATCATGAGGCCAATCCGATTGACCCAAAGAATTTGCAAGATTTATCGAAAGCAGTAAAAAAGCATAAAGCAGATATTGGCTTGGCTTTTGATGGTGATGCAGACCGGTGCTTTTTGGTGGACGAGAAAGGTGAGTTGGTAAACCCATCTGCATTAACTGCCCTTATTGCAGATCGTGCACTCGCAAGTGATCCTGGTTCAACGATTATTTATAATTTGATTTCGTCACGTAGTGTCAAGGAAGTAGTTGAAGAAAATGGCGGCACTGCAGTGCGCTCTCGAGTGGGACATTCCTACATCAAAAAAATGATGGCCGAAACAGGGGCTGTTTTCGGAGGCGAGCATTCTGGCCATTTCTACTTTAGAGATTTTTGGCGTGCCGATTCTGGAATGTTGGCCGCATTACATGCACTAGCTGCCCTCTCTGAATCTCATGGCACATTAAGTGAACTTTTATATTCTTATAATCGCTACTTTTCGAGCGGCGAAATTAACTCAGTTGTTGATGATGCGCAGTCAGTCATGTCAGCGATCGAGTCACACTATTTAGCAATTGATGGAGTCTCTACAGATCACCTGGACGGCCTCACTGTCGAGAGCAGTGACTGGTGGTTTAACGTCCGCGCCTCAAACACTGAACCTCTACTCAGACTTAATGTCGAGGCCAATTCTGATGCACTGATGAAGAAAGTTTCTGCGCAGGTCTTGGCCCTCATAGGTGGCAAGTAGTCTCTTTACCCAGTAATCTTGGCCTACAGCAACCTAGCAAGTAGAGCCCTACGCCTTAGGTAAGCAATTAATCACCTACCGTGTAGAGGAGAAGAGTTATGACAACCACACAAACAACACCAAAGCATGACATCGCAGATGCATCCCTTGCAGCAGAAGGCCGCAAGCGCATTGAGTGGGCTGAGCGCAACATGCCAGTTCTTGCTCAAATTAGAGAGCGTTTCGAAAAATCACAACCATTTGCAGGAGTTCGAATTTCTGCATGTATGCACGTCACCACTGAGACAGCGAACTTGATGCGCGTTCTCAAAGCTGGTGGAGCTGAGATTGCACTTTGTGCTTCAAATCCATTGTCGACACAGGACGACACTGCTGCGGCTCTTGTTCACGAATATGGAATCTCTGTGTTTGCTCGCAATGCTGTTGATCGTGACGGTTATTACTCACACATCAACGCAGCTTTAGATATCGAACCACACCAAGTATTTGATGATGGTTGCGATCTCGTTAACACTCTACACACCACCCGCCGTGAACTTCTTCCAACCATCACTGGAGGATGTGAAGAGACCACGACCGGCGTAATCCGTCTGAACCAGATGGCAAAAGATGGAGCACTCACATTCCCAATGATCGCCGTCAATGACACTGATACGAAGCACATGTTCGATAACCGCTATGGAACTGGACAATCAACTCTTGATGCAGTTTTCCGTGCAACAAACTTCTTGCTTGCTGGACGCATTGTTGTTGTCGCAGGTTTTGGTTACTGCGGCAAGGGTGTGGCAGAGCGTGCCAAGGGTATGGGCGCTGATGTCATCGTGACTGAGATTGATCCAACAAAGGCCCTCGATGCAATGATGCAAGGCTTCCGCGTAATGCCAATGCTTGACGCTGCAAAGGTTGGCGATGTATTCATTACAGTGACAGGTAACCGTGACGTACTTCGCGACGAGCACTTTGCAGTTATGAAGGATGGAGCAATAATGGCAAACTCCGGTCACTTCGATATCGAAATCGATGTGGCATGGCTCGAGCAGAATTCAAAGAAGAAGAATGCGAAGATGCGTCATCAGACCGATGAATATGTACTTGCCGATGGTCGCCGTCTACTTCTTCTTGCTGAAGGTCGCCTTGTAAATCTTGGTGCAGCAGAAGGTCACCCAGCATCTGTAATGGATATGTCGTTCTCAGATCAAGCATTGACTGCTGAATATCTCGTTAAAGAAGCCAAGAACCTCCCTGCGGGCGTTCACATGGTTCCTGAATACATTGATAAGGAAGTTGCATCACTCAAGTTAATCTCTATGGGTGGACGCATTGATGTGTTAACACCAGCCCAAGATATGTACCTCAACTCTTGGGAGCACGGTAGCTAATGACCTTAGTCATGGTCGTCGATGACGACCAGGATCTTGCGGAGATGCTCGGCATCGTTTTGACGGGTGCCGGCATCGACGTAGATCTAGTCAGTC
>JBILSO010000081.1:0-4590 GCA_044372065.1 Candidatus Planktophila sp.
AAGAATCTGACTGGCGGAGTTGTGGCAATTCACATGGCCGTTGCCCCCTAGCCGTTCTGCTGCACTGTCTGCCACCGCCTAGACTTACGCCCCGTGAGCGCTAATCCATACGTCCCAATCCTGATTCTCTTCGCAATCGGATTTGGCTTTGCCGCCTTTTCAGTCGGTATCGCAGCAGTCACCGGACCAGCTCGCTACAACCGCGCTAAGCAAGAAGCGTACGAGTGCGGAATCGAACCTTCACCACAAGCACTCGAAGGTGGTCGCTTCCCAGTTAAGTACTTCCTTACAGCAATGCTCTTTATCGTCTTTGATATTGAAATTGTCTTCCTCTATCCATGGGCTGTCACATTTGATTCGCTCGGACTCTTTGGATTAGTTGAAATGGCAATCTTTATTGGAACGGTCTTTATCGCTTTTGCATACGTCTGGCGACGTGGTGGATTGGAATGGGATTAAGCCATGGGTCTTGAAGATAAATTACCAAGCGGAGTTCTTCTCTCAACAGTTGAAGGCCTAGCTGGATACATGCGTAAGAGCTCACTCTGGCCAGCCACTTTTGGTCTAGCGTGTTGTGCAATCGAAATGATGGCAGTTGGTTCTGCGCCAAAGCATGACATCTCTCGATTTGGAATGGAGCGCTTTAGCGCATCACCTCGTCAAGCAGATTTGATGATCGTTGCAGGTCGCGTGTCACAGAAGATGGCACCAGTGCTTCGTCAGATTTACGATCAAATGACTGCACCTAAGTGGGTTATCGCAATGGGTGCATGTTCATCTTCAGGTGGAATGTTTAACAACTACGCAATTGTTCAGGGAGTCGATCACGTCGTTCCTGTTGATATTTATCTTCCAGGATGCCCACCGCGTCCAGAGCAGTTGATGGATGCAATCATTAAATTGCACGAACAAATTAGCAATACAACTCTTGGTCCTAATCGCGAAGCAGTGATCAAGGAAGTCGAAAAAGCAGCGTTAAACGCTCGTCCTACGATTCAGCTCGGCAATTTCCCTCTAGAAGAGACACACGCATAATGAGCGACACTCAACAAGGAATGTTCGGCGCTAGCGGCACCGGCGATACTTCAGGTTACGGCGGATTAGTTCGCTCAACCGCGACGCCAGGTTCTACAGTGCGCCCATTCGGTGGGTACTTCGATCAGGTTGCTGATGATCTAGAGCGCGCATACCCAGATTTTGCAGATGCAATTACTCGTGTCGTTGTTGATCGCGGCGAACTTACACTTCACATTAAGAAAGAGCGCCTCGTTGAAGTTGCTCGCATCTTGCGCGATAAGTTGCTCTTTGAAATGTGCATGGGGGTCTCAGGTGTGCACTACCCAGAGCGCACAGGTAGTGAACTTGTCGCTGTATATCCATTGCTTTCAATGACAAAGAACCAACGCATTCGCCTCGAGGTCTGCACATCAGATCTAGATCCACACATTCCTTCACTTGTTGAGGTGTGGGGTGGAAACAATTGGCATGAGCGCGAAACTTTCGACATGTTCGGAATTATTTTTGATGGACATCCAGGACTAACTCGTATCTTGATGCCAGATGATTGGGAAGGACATCCACAGCGCAAGGATTACCCACTTGGTGGAATCGCTGTTGAATATAAAGGTGCAACAACACCTGCGCCTTCACAGCGGAGGTCATACACATGACAACAATTTTTGATCCATACGCATCCTCACGCGAAACCACCGAAGGTACTGTCTATTCAGTTACTGGTGGCGACTGGGATGAACTCGTCTCTGAAATCGGTGAAGCGAAAGAAGAGCGAATCATTGTCAATATGGGTCCACAGCACCCATCAACCCACGGTGTGCTTCGCTTAGTTCTAGAGCTTGAAGGCGAAACAGTCACAGAAGTACGTCCAGGTATTGGCTATCTGCATACAGGCATTGAAAAGAACATGGAATTCCGTTCTTGGACTCAAGGCACAACATTTGCAACACGTATGGATTACCTAAGCCCGATCTTCAATGAGACTGCTTACTGCCTTGCGATTGAAAAGCTTCTAGGAATTACACAAGATGTTCCAGAGCGCGCATCTGTTATTCGCGTTCTGATGATGGAACTCAACCGCATTTCTTCTCATATGGTCGCACTCGGTACTGGAGCTCTCGAACTCGGTGCAATGGGGCCAATGTTCTTTGCATTCCGCGAACGCGAAATGGTTCTTGATGCATTCGAAGCCATCACAGGTCTTCGCATGAACATGGCTTATGTCCGCCCAGGTGGAGTGCAGCAAGATCTTCCAGAAGGAATGACAACGCGCCTTCGCGAACTAGTAAAAACTTTGCGTAAGAACTTCAAAGATAACGAGCGGCTCTTGATCGGAAATACCATCTGGATGAAGCGCACTGCAGGTATCGGTTATCTCGATTTGGCTGGATGTACAACACTTGGAATTACAGGTCCAGTACTTCGTTCAACTGGTCTGCCTTGGGATCTTCGCAAGATGAATCCATATTGCGGATATGAAAATTATGAATTCGATGTAGTTACTGCAGATACCTGCGATGTCTACGGTCGCTTCCTTATTCGTATGGCAGAGCTCGAACAATCACTTCGCATTATTGAACAAGCCGTCGACAAGCTTGATGCACTTGCCGGCGCACCAGTAATGGTTGCCGATAAGAAGATTGCGTGGCCGGCACAGCTTGCACTCGGTGCTGATGGACTCGGCAACTCACTCGATCACATCCGCGAAATCATGGGTTCATCAATGGAATCTTTGATCCACCACTTCAAGCTTGTTACTGAAGGATTCCGTGTTCCCGCAGGTCAGGTTTATGTAGCAGTTGAATCTCCACGTGGTGAACTTGGCGCACACATCGTCTCTGACGGTGGAACACGTCCGTATCGCGCACACTTCCGCGAACCATCCTTTAATAACTTGCAATCAACATCTGCAATGAGTGAAGGCGGGATGATCGCCGACATTATTGGCGCTGTTGCATCGATCGATCCTGTGATGGGAGGAGTTGACCGCTAATGTCATCTTTACACTCTGTAGACCCAGCACTTAATCAAGAAGTTATGAACTCAATCGTTGCGCGTTACCCACGTAAGCGTTCTGCAATCATGCCACTGCTGCACTATGTGCAATCAGTTGCTGGATATGTAACCAACTCAGGTATCGAAAACATTGCAGAGATGCTTGAAATCGCAACTGCAGAAGTTTCAGCTGTTGCGACTTTCTACACTCAATACAAGTTCAGCCCGATCGGTGAGTATCACGTGGGTGTCTGCACAAACACTCTCTGCGCAGTTATGGGCGGAGATGCGATTTTTAGTGCACTTAAAGAGCACCTCGGTATTGAAAACGATGGCGTAACAGCTGATGGAAAAGTTTCACTGGAACATATCGAGTGCAACGCAGCGTGTGATTACGCGCCAGTGGTTATGGCTAACTGGGAGTTCTACGATAACCAGACCGTTGAATCTGCGAAGGCACTTGTTGATGGTGCGCGTGCAGGAAATCCGCCAGCTCCAACTCGCGGACCAAATCGCCTTGTTACCTATAAAGAAGCTTCTGCAGTGTTAGCCGGTCTTGATGATGGTCTTGCTGGTGAAGGAGTACAGGCTGGTTCTGCAACTCTCCTTGGTCTTGAAATTGCACGCGGTGCAGAGAAGGGTGGAAAGTAATGACAAAGCTCACGCCTGTCCTCTCTGCACATTGGGATGAGAAAGATTCATTTACCATCGAAGGCTACAAGCGCCACGGTGGGTACAAGGCTGCTGAAAAAGCCCTTGCTATGAATCCAGATGATGTTATTCAACTGATTAAGGATTCTGGACTTCGCGGTCGCGGTGGTGCAGGTTTTCCTACGGGAATGAAGTGGGGATTTATTCCTCAAGGTGATAACAAGGATCACTACCTAGTTGTTAACGCCGACGAATCAGAGCCAGGCACTTGTAAAGATATGCCGCTACTTATGGCAAACCCACATGTTCTTATTGAAGGTTGCATCATTGCTTGTCATGCAATTCGCGCAAAGCAAGCTTTTATTTATATTCGCGGAGAAGTAACTCACGTTGTGCGACGCGTTAACCAAGCAATTACGGATGCCTACAAGGCGGGACACCTTGGAAACGGCATCGACATCGTTCTACATGTCGGAGCTGGTGCATATATCTGTGGTGAGGAGACAGCACTCCTTGATTCACTTGAAGGATTCCGTGGTCAACCACGTTTGCGTCCACCGTTTCCTGCTATCGCGGGTCTGTACGCAAAGCCAACAGTTGTTAACAACGTCGAATCAATCGCATCAGTTCCTGCGATCGTTGCTAACGGTGCCGAGTGGTATCAGGCAATGGGCACTGAAAAGTCAAAGGGTGCAACGCTGTACTCACTCTCAGGCCATGTGAATAACCCAGGACAATTTGAAGCACCTCTTGGAATTACTTTGCGTGAAATTCTTGAACTTGCTGGGGGAGTACGCACCGGTCATAAGCTCAAGTTTTGGACACCAGGTGGTTCTTCAACACCAATCTTTACCGATGCTCACCTTGATACTCCACTGGATTACGAAGGCGTAGCAGCTGCCGGATCAATGCTTGGAACAAAAGCGCTAC
>JBILSO010000026.1:0-14155 GCA_044372065.1 Candidatus Planktophila sp.
AAATTAGCGCCACAACTCTCATTTGATTTTGTAGTTGCAGATTCATCGATAGCACTCGACTCAGAGGCCACCAAACTCCTGAGAGAGAAAGTTTCAACCCAAGGTGGAGAGTTGATCGTGCAGGATCTGCGCCTCGAATCAAGTGGAAATCATCATGATACGAAAAAATTGACCTCACTTTTCGCACACATTGCAGAGAAAACTTTGGTTGGATAGTCCCATGGCTATGACTGCAGCGGTAAAAGATGAATTGAGTCGACTCTCGGTAACGCGTCCCTGCTGTCGCAAAGCAGAGGTTTCCTCTCTTCTCCGTTTTGCAGGCGGACTTCATATAGCTGCCGGAAAAGTTGTGATCGAGGTTGAACTGGATACTTCTCAGAGCGCTAGACGCCTCAAGAAAGATATTGCAGACATCTATGGCCACGACAGTGACTTAGCAGTTCTATCTTCAAGCGGACTTCGCAAAGGTTCTCGTTATGTTGTTCGCGTCATTGAATCAGGCGATGCGTTGGCGCGCCAAACTGGTTTGATTGACGGAAACGGTCGTCCAATTCGCGGTTTGCCGCCACAAGTGGTTTCGGCAAATATTTGCGATGCAGAAGCTGCATGGCGTGGCGCATTTATTGCACACGGTTCTTTAACGGAGCCCGGACGATCTTCTTCACTAGAGATCACGTGCCCTGGCCCAGAGGCAGCGCTTGCCTTAGTTGGTGCAGCACGCCGGTTAGGTATTGCGGCTAAAGCTCGAGAAGTGCGTGGAGTAGATCGAGTTGTCATTCGTGATGGAGACGCAATTGGAGTTCTGCTCACACGGTTAGGTGCTCACGAGAGTGTTCTAGCCTGGGAAGAGCGACGTATGCGACGAGAGGTTCGCGCTACAGCAAATCGACTCGCAAACTTTGATGATGCAAATCTTCGTCGTTCAGCTCGCGCCGCTGTCGCTGCTGCTGCTCGCGTGCAACGTGCCATGGAGATTCTGGGAGATGAAATTCCCGACCACCTGAAAGAGGCGGGCGAACTCCGCATTAGCCACGGTCAAGCATCCCTCGAAGAGTTGGGATCCCTTGCAACCCCACCGATGACAAAGGATGCAATTGCTGGTCGTATTCGCCGCTTGCTCGCGATGGCAGACAAGCGAGCCGGTGAACTTGGAATTCCAGATACAGAAGCTGGACTTTCGCCAGACCTGCTTAGTGAATGAGTGATTCGAGCCTTCTCGTCCTGATAAGGTTAGCCAAGACCCCAATGTTGTGGCAGATAGTGTGCCGACTCCCTTTATAGGGTCCTCTAGAAAAAGGTTTACTCATGATTAATGTTGGAATTAATGGTTTTGGACGTATTGGCCGCAACTTCTTTCGCGCAGCTCTGACCAACCCAAACATCAATATCGTTGCAATTAACGATTTGACCGATAACGCAACTCTTGCACATCTCCTCAAGTACGACTCAATCTTGGGTCGCCTAGGCCTTGAGGTCACTTATACAGATGACACTTTGACCGTTGGTGGCAAGACGATGAAGGTCTTTGCGGATCGCGATCCAGCAAATCTTCCATGGGGCGCTGTCGGAGCAGATATCGTCATCGAATCGACAGGGCACTTCACCAAAGCGGCAGATGCGAAGAAGCACATCGCAGCTGGTGCAAAGAAGGTAATCATTTCGGCTCCAGCGAGTGATGAAGACATCACAATCGTTATGGGCGTAAACCATGAGAAGTACGATCCTGCGAACCACCACGTTATTTCGAATGCATCATGTACCACTAACTGCCTTGCGCCTATGGCAAAAGTTCTTCAAGATAACTGGGGCATCGTTAAAGGTTTGATGACAACGATTCATGCGTATACAAACGATCAGGTAATCCTTGATTTCCCGCACAAGGATCTCCGCCGCGCTCGTGCCGCAGCTACAAATATGATTCCTACCTCAACAGGTGCCGCTAAGGCAATCTCACTAGTTCTGCCAGAACTTAAGGGAAAGCTTGACGGTTATGCCATGCGCGTTCCAGTTCCAACAGGCTCAGCAACAGACCTCACTGTAGAGCTTGCTAAGGAAGCAACCGCTGAAGAGATCAATGCAGCGATGAAGGCGGCTGCAAATGGTGCACTTAAGGGATATCTTTCTTATACGGAGGATCCAATCGTCTCTTCAGATATCGTGACAGATCCTTCATCATGTATCTTCGATTCAGGTCTAACAAAGGTGATTGGCAATCAGGTAAAGATTGTTGGTTGGTATGACAATGAATGGGGTTATTCAAACCGCCTCGTAGACCTTGTCGGACTTGTAGGTAAATCTCTCTAATGCTGTTGCATGAACTTGATGTAGCCGGCAAGCGAGTTTTTCTTCGCTGCGATCTCAATGTTCCATTGAAAGATGGAGTCATCACAGATGATGGGCGAATCAAAGCCTCGCTGCCGACTATCAAGTTCCTACTTTCAGCAGGTGCAAGCATTGTGATTGCTGCCCACTTGGGACGCCCAAAGGGTGAAGCAAAACCAGAACTCTCTTTGGCTCCTGTTGCTCAACGACTTGCAGAACTCCTTGGTTCACCCGTTCACTTCGTTGGAGAATTGCTGGGTGCTGATGTAACCGCATCAGCTCAGGCACTTAAGTCAGGTGAAATTCTTCTTCTTGAGAATATTCGCTACAGCGCGGCAGAAACGTCTAAAGATGAGGCTGAACGAAAAGGTTTCGCAGAAGAACTTGCAAAACTTGCAGATCTTTACGTAGGTGATGGTTTTGGAGCAGTCCATCGCAAACACGCATCGGTCTATGATCTTCCTAAACTCCTTCCTCATGCACCAGGAACACTTGTTGGTGCCGAGGTAGAGGTATTAAAGAAACTCACCGTTGATCCAGCGCGACCTTATGGAGTTGTTCTTGGGGGAGCTAAGGTCTCTGACAAGATCGGTGTAATTTCCAATCTGCTCAACAAGGTTGATGTTATGGCTATTGGAGGCGGAATGGTCTTTACCTTCCTTGCCGCCCAAGGCAAAGAAATTGGAAAATCACTAGTCGAGAGCGATTTAATCCCAACAGTCAAAGACCTCATTGCGAAAGCGGAATCTTCTGGCGTTAAGTTAATTCTCCCTACAGATATTGTTGTTGCTGCCGAGTTTAAAAGTGATTCTCCAGCACTGGTTGTCTCTGCAGACAAGATCCCTGCTGATCAGATGGGGCTAGATATTGGCCCAGAGTCTGCTCTGGCTTTTGCAGCTGCGATTGCTCAGTGCAAGACAGTGTTTTGGAATGGTCCTATGGGGGTCTTTGAGTTCGCAAACTTTGCTCACGGTACTCGTGTCGTTGCGCAGGCTCTGACCGAAGTTTCTGGGATCTCAGTAGTTGGTGGTGGTGATTCTGCTGCCGCAGTTCGCGCCCTCGGCTTTGCCGATAGTGATTTCGGATATATTTCAACAGGCGGCGGAGCATCTCTTGAATATCTTGAGGGTAAAGAGTTGCCTGGATTGTCAGCGCTAGACCTTTAATCTTTGCCAATAGATGTCCCTAAACAGATAACGATAGAAGGAGAAGCACATGCGTAAGCCACTCATGGCGGGCAACTGGAAGATGAATCTCAATCATCTTGAGGCGATCGCTGTAGCCCAAAAACTTGTCTACTCATTATCGGATAAAGATTATGATGAAGTTGATGTAGCAATCATTCCTCCATTTACGGATATTCGTTCGATTCAAACTTTGGTTGATGGCGATCGTCTTCGTCTGCAATACGGTGCACAGGACCTGTCACCGGAAGCAGGCGGAGCCTTCACTGGTGACATATCTGGATCCATGTTGAAGAAGTTGGGCTGCACCTTTGTTGTTATCGGACACTCAGAGCGACGCGCAATTCACAAGGAAGACGATGCACTCGTTAATCGTAAGATTAAGGCTGCCCTTGCTAATGAGTTGAATCCAATTTTCTGTGTCGGCGAAGAGCTCTCTATTCGTGAGTCCGGAACCCATGTATCCCATGTCATTCGCCAGATTCGTGCTGGTCTTGAAGGTTTCACCAAACCAGAACTTAAGAAAATGGTTATTGCTTATGAACCTGTCTGGGCCATTGGCACTGGAAAAACCGCAACTCCTGAAGACGCACAAGAAGTGTGTGCTGCCATTCGTGAAGAAATCGGGGTAATTGGTTCGCCCGAGATTGCTTCGGCAATGCGAGTTCTCTATGGAGGATCTGTAAAGTCTTCAAATATCGTCGAGATTATGAAGCAGTCAGATGTAGATGGCGCTCTTATTGGCGGAGCAAGCCTGGACCCAGAAGAGCTGGCTAAGATCGCCAAGTTTTACGCACAAGATCAGCAGTAATCCCCTCGGCGAGGGTAGTTAGTTCTGGGGGGCTAGCCTGCCGCGATCTAGTATCCTTCCCCTCTACGAAGTAAGGAGTACGGCTATGGCCCTCGGACTATCCATTTTTCTGGTCATCACCAGCGTTGTAATGATCCTTCTTGTTCTTCTCCACAAAGGAAAAGGCGCAGGACTTTCAGATCTCTTCGGTGGAGGCATCTCCTCAAACTATGGCGGTTCCTCAGTTGTTGAGCGCAATCTTGATCGCATCACAATCGTTGTTGGTGGTCTCTGGTTTGCAGGAGTCGTCGCACTCTCACTCGTTTTGAAGGGATAAGCAAAGATGGCAAGTGCTATTCGTGGAAGTCGTGTCGGCGCCGGCCCAATGGGTGAGGCAGAGCGCGGTGATCAGATTGAACGTGCAACAGTTTCATACTGGTGTGGCAAAGGACATGAAGTCCGACCATCGTTTGCAGTTGAAGAGACAGTAGTGATTCCTGCTGAATGGGATTGCCCAAAATGTGGTCTTCCAGCCGGTCGTGATCGAAACAATCCACCAAGTGCCGTAGTCAATGTCCCATATAAGACCCACTTGGCTTACGTAAAAGAGCGTCGCACAGATGCCGAAGGTGCAAAGATTCTTGAAGATGCACTCAAGAAGTTACGTGGCGAGGATTAATCTAGAGAGATCTAGCCGCTTCTAAGATTTGAGAAATTCCCGCACTGCGCTCTTGAAGGTGAAGACGCAGGAGCGGGAATTTTCTTTCAGCCAGTGCACGGTTGTCACCTAACGCTTGTGCCATGACTAAGGTCTTAAATCCAAAGTTGCTACCCGGAATCGGGAAGTCGCAGCTGGCTTCACCGGTAATTTGGAGGAAGGCACCGTTTTGCTGACCACCTTTGTGGAATTGCCCGGTGGAGTGGAGGAAGCGTGGCCCCCAACCAAAAGTAACTGGATGACCCGTCTTGAGCGAGAGAATTTTTCGCAGCTCCTGAAGGCGCGCATCATCACGGCGATCGAGATAAGCATGGATAGATATGTACCCACCATCTTGAACAGATGCAACAAAACTTTGCAGCGCGGAATTCAGATCATCAGTGCTTCCAAATATTTCAACCGACTTATCTGAGAAATCTGGCGCGAGGACTGGAAGCTGACCGTTCCACTCG
The DNA here is from genome assembly GCA_044372065.1 of Candidatus Planktophila sp. Classification (GTDB taxonomy): domain Bacteria; phylum Actinomycetota; class Actinomycetes; order Nanopelagicales; family Nanopelagicaceae; genus Planktophila. The sequence goes on from JBILSO010000026.1 coordinate 5,467, forward strand.
GAAAGCAGTGCAGATGTTGCATTCTTTGCTTCCGTGACATTCGGTTGGTTGAAGGGATCAATCTTTAGCGCTGCACCCACCAGAGCTGTCACCCATTCCCAGAAAATAAAGTGTTCACCCAAGTCACCAAGAACAGTCAGGTCCGCGCCCATTTCGTGGAAAGAGACAGTGAACGCTCCACCGATGGAAGCGCTCTCCAAATCCTCAGCTGCTATTGGAAGTCGCCCCACTCCAGATTTACCGGTTGACTCGGCAACTAACTGCTCAATCCAATCAGATAAACCAGGCATCCCTGAGCCGGCATCGATAAATGAAACGTATTGCGAACTCTGAGTGGTAAGCAGCCATGCAACATCGATGATGGAAGTGGCATCGATGAGAAAGTTTTTCTTGCAATCACTAGCAGCATCGAGCAATAAGGAGACATCGACTCCTGCCAAGGCACTTGGAACAAGACCAAAAGCACTCAACGCGCTAAATCTTCCACCTACATGAGGATCAGCGTTGATAACAGTAAGTCCTTGTTTGCGAGATTGCTCATCTAGGGGAGAGCCTGGATCCGTTACGACCACCATATGCTCTGAGAGAACTAGACCTGCCTGATTGAATGCATCCACAAATGCAGCGCGAGCAGATGAGGTCTCTATCGTTGAACCCGATTTAGATGAGACAACAACCAAGGTCGACGCTAGGTCACCATTGAGTGCGTGGGCAAGAAAGTCAGGATCAGTCGAATCCAATATAAAGAGTTCTTGATCAAAGCTCTGTGCAATCACTTCAGGAGCCAGTGATGATCCACCCATACCTGCCAGAACGATAGTTTTAATGTGGCGAAATCTTGCAGTGAGGGCATCGATTTCCGGCAGCAGAGTTCTAGAGCTTTCAGGGAGATCAACCCAATTCAAACGAACAGCAGCTTCTGCCGCTGCTTCTGGTCCCCACGTTGTTGGATCTTTCTCAGCAATTCGCTGATGAACTTCGATGAGTCGCTTATAAAGATCATCATTGCGATCAACTCGAGAAAGTGAGGCACCCGTAACTTTCATTGAGCCATTACCTTCTGCACATCAGCAAGAAGAGATACCCATGCATCTTCAAATTTCTTTACGCCATCTGCTTCTAGTGCATCAGTGATTGCATCAAGTGAAATACCAAGGGCAGATAACGCGTCGAGAGTCTGAGTCGCATTCTCCATCTGTGCTGTAATTGCATCGCTCTTTACAACTCCGTGATCCAAAAATGCATCCAGTGTGGATTGTGGCATGGTGTTGACTGTATGTGGAGCGATGAGAGTATCGACATAAAGAGTGTCAGGGTAAGCAGGATCCTTCACGCCAGTGGATGCCCAGAGCGGCCGTTGGACGAGAGCTCCAATTTCTTCAAGAGCTTTCCATGAAGGTTGGTTAAATTTCTCCAGAAATAGGGCGTATGCGCGATGAGCATTAGCAACGGCAACTTTACCGAGAAGGTCACTGTTTTCAACAGCTTTCAGCTCTTTATCAACTGCGCTATCAATGCGCGAAATAAAAAATGAAGCAACAGAATGGATTGAGGCCAGATCCAGCCCAGCGCCTTTAGCTTGTTCCATGCCAGCACTGAATGCATCGATCACTTCGCCATAACGTTCAAGAGAGAAGATCAGAGTGACATTAACACTGATCCCTTTACCGATGAGTGCAGTAATAGCCGGTAGTCCTGCCTTAGTTGCCGGAACTTTGATCATGACGTTGGGACGGCCAACAAGTGCATGAAGTGCCACGCCCTCTTCGATTGTTTCCTGAGTTTTATGAGCCAATCGAGGGTCAACTTCAATGCTCACACGACCATCAACACCGTTACTGCTCTTGTAGATATCTGCAAATAGGTCACATGCAACGCGAACATCATCGGTGGTTAGGGTGCGAACTACTTCGTCGACACTCTTTCCAGATAATGAAGCGATATCAGCCGCATATTCATCAGCACCGACAATGGCGGCACCAAAAATACTTGGATTTGTAGTCACTCCGCGGACTCCATCGTGAGTGATGCGATGGGGGAGGCTATGCGAATCCGAGCCGGCGAGCTTCGACCGCGAGAGATCATCAAGCCAGATAGAAGTTCCCGCTCTGAGAATCTCTTGATGATTCACTTGCGTGCCTCCAATACCTTTGAAACAACATTGTCGACCGTGAAACCAAACTCAGCGAAGAGTTGTGAAGCAGAAGCTGATGCACCGTAGTGATCGAGACTGATGATCACTCCTGAATCTCCGACGTATTCGCGCCATCCTTGTGCAATTCCAGCTTCGATACTTACGCGAAGCGCAGAGCTAGGAATCACACTCTCTCTGTAACTCTCGCTCTCTTGGTTAAACCACTCTAAGCATGGTGCACTGACTACTTGAGTCGAGATTCCTTGTGCATTGAGCGTCTCTGCACTCTTAACGGCAAGGCTTACTTCAGAGCCCGTTGCAATAATCACGACTTCAGCTTTCTGTGGCGCATGCACTAAAACGTACGCCCCTTTATCTACGCCGTCAGCGCTTGCATACACCGTGCGGTCAAAGACGGGGAGGTTCTGTCGAGATAGCAATATTCCTGCGGGTTGTTGACGAGTCAAGATCGATTTCCACGCCTGTGCAACTTCATTGGCATCTGCTGGACGAATCGTTGCAAAGTTAGGAATCGCGCGCAGAGCAGCAAGGTGTTCGATAGGTTGATGTGTAGGCCCGTCTTCACCAAGACCGATTGAATCATGTGTCCAAACAAAGGTGGTTGGAATATTCATCAGCGCAGCAAGTCGAACCGAAGGCCGCATGTAGTCGCTAAATACGGCAAAGGTTCCGCCGAAAGCACGAGAAAGTCCGTGAAGTGTTATTCCGTTGAGAATTGATCCCATTGCGTGTTCACGAATACCAAAGTGAATGATTCGTCCGTATGGATTTGCACCGTTCATGGCACTTGTTTGCGGCAAGAATGAGCCGCCACCTTCGATAGTTGTGTTGTTGCTCTCCGCTAAATCTGCAGAGCCACCCCAAAATTCTGGAAGTACTCCAGCGATGGCATTGATGACTTTTCCAGAGGCAGCCCGAGTGGCTACATCTTTTTCTGCTTCAAAAACTGGTAACGCTGAATCCCAACCGTTTGGAAGCTCACGCTTTACTAAGCGCTCTAAGAGCGCCGCTTTATCCGCATGTGAGGACTTCCAAGAATTGAAACGTTCATTCCATTCCTCGCGAGTAGCTGCGCCGCGATCCTTTACTAGACGAATGTGGGCCAGAACATCATCTGGCATTGCAAACTTTTCATCTGGGTTAAGGCCAAGTTCGACTTTTGTAGCTGCGATCTCTTCATCGCCAAGGGCTGAACCATGCGACTTGGCAGTGTTGCGAAGTTTTGGTGCTGGCCATGCGATGACAGTCTTTAAACGAATAAGTGTTGGTTTTGCAGTTTGCTTCTTTGCAGAGAGCATTGCGGAATCGAGGGCCACGAGATCAACATTTCCATCTGCACGTGTTGCTACTTCGATAACTTCCCAACCGTAAGCGCGGTAGCGCGCAGAGACATCCTCTGTAAATGAGACGTGCGTATCTCCCTCAATAGAGATGCGATTGTCATCATAAATTACATTCAGATTGCCTAGCTCTTGTGTTCCAGCAAGTGATGATGCTTCGGCGCTCACGCCTTCTTGCAAGTCACCATCTGAGCAGATCACCCAGATGCAATGGTCAAAGGGGGATTGGCCGGCCGGAGCATCGGGATCCAGTAATCCACGTTCATATCGTGCCGCCATTGCAAAACCAACTGCTGTTGCTACTCCAGCACCAAGCGGACCAGTTGTCATTTCGACACCGTCAGTGTGCCCAAACTCTGGATGCCCTGGAGTTAATGAGCCTTGAGTACGAAACTCTTGCAAGTCTTTCATGGTCAATCCATAGCCACTGAAAAATAGTTGCGTGTAGAGAGTCATTGAAGAATGGCCACACGAGAGAATAAATCGATCACGCCCCACCCACTGTGGATCAGCAGGGTCATGTACTAAGTGGCGTTGAAAGAGAGTGTAGGCAACAGGTGCCAGTGCCATGGCAGTACCAGGGTGTCCATTGCCGACTTTCTGGACAGCATCCATAGCAAGTGCACGCGCATAAGCAATTGCGCGATCATCTAGTGGACTCCAATTACTTAGCGATGTTTGAGTACTCATGATTGATCTCTTTCCTGTTGAGAAGAACGTACTACTGAAAGTCTTATTCGCCACGCTGCGATCCAGAATATTGTTGCACCAGCGAGATGGATGGCAACGAGTAGTTCTGGAATTCCTGTGAGGTATTGCGCATAACCAACGCCACCTTGTGCGAGTGATACCCCGAAGAAGATGTAGATCGCCTTCTTAGTGGATTTCGTTACTGAAGTTGCTACTAAGAGTGCGATTGTTAGTCCCATCAGAAAGATCACGGCATCGGAATGAAGTATTGCGACAGTCCTAATGTCAAAACCAAAACGTTGCGCTTTCTCATCTCCTGCGTGCGGGCCGCTACCGGTAACAATGGTTCCGAGAATCAATACGATAAAAGAAATGAGAACATGGGCCAACGAGAGCACTGAAATTGTCATTGTCGGGGCAGAGACCTTCTCCTGCGGCTCATGTCGTCTCGAATAGAGCGAAGCTGCACCTGCGATCAGCAACATTGATAAAAGTAGATGTCCCGCAACTGGCAGCGGATGCAAATCGGTGAGAACTGTAATTCCGCCAAGAATTCCTTGACCAAAGATTCCGAGTACTTGTCCTGCCGCAAGCGAGCGAAGATCTTTTCTTCCAGATTTCAAGACATAGATAACTGCGATGAGCGCTGAGAAAAGTAGCGCAAAGGTAAGAAGGCGATTTCCAAATTCAATCCACGCATGCAATTGACCTTCTGCCTGGTGTGGGACAGGGGTATAAGAACCTGGTGTGCACTCAGGCCACGTCGGACATCCAAGTCCTGAGCCTGTTAATCGAACCGCACCACCTGTGAGGACAAGGGCGCTTTGGAGGAAGAGGAGAACTCCGAAAACTGCCGTCCTGACGCGCATGTGGCAACCTTATGCCAGCCACGCGTGACTTCGAGTAGAAGCGCTTAGTTAATTACGATACATTTCTGTTGTGAAAATCGATCATCATCCAGGCGAGGATATTCGCACTCGCGATGCCATCGCCCGTTCGATTCTGGAGAATGGTCCCTCTACAGCGAGCACCTTGAGCGAGCGTCTTGCCCTGACTCCGGCTGGAATTCGTCGCCACCTGGATCTCTTGGTCGCAGATGGAATTCTGGAAGCCCGAGATCCTCGAGTTGGCTCGACCCGCGGACGAGGCAGACCGTCGAAAGTCTTTCTGATAACTGATGAGGGGCGTTCGCAGTTTGAACATTCCTATGACGATCTAGCTGTGGCGGCTCTGAAGTTTATGGCCGCACATTCAGGAGATCATCTTGTTAACGCTTTCGCCGAATCCCGCGCAGAAGATATAGAACGCAAAGCCACTACCTATCTTGCAAAGCGCGCAAAGAAAGTTGATGCACTTGCAACTTTTCTCACCGAGCAGGGGTATGCAGCGAGTGTCGAAAAGCGGGGGACTGGTGAAGAGATCTGCCAGCATCATTGTCCGATCGCTCACGTCGCTGCACAGTATCCGCAACTCTGTGAAGCAGAGACTCAAGCTTTCTCTCGACTACTTGGTACCCATGTGCAACGTTTAGCAACAATTGCTCATGGTGACGGAGTTTGCACAACATACATTCCACAACTGACTACTACCGCCGGAAAGGCACAATAATGACAACAGCACATCCAGAACTCGATGGCCTTGGTAATTATGAATACGGCTGGTCAGATAAGACCGATGCTGGTGCAAGCGCTAAACGTGGCATCAACGAAGATGTAGTTCGCGACATCTCATCAAAGAAGAGCGAGCCTCAGTGGATGCTCGACATGCGCCTTAAAGGTCTCTCACTCTTCGAAAAGAAGCCGATGCCATCATGGGGCAGCGATTTAACTGGAATTTTCTTCGACACCATCAAGTACTTCGTGCGCTCAACAGAGAAGCAAGCGACTACTTGGGATGACCTTCCTGATGATATTAAGAACACCTACGACCGTCTTGGCATCCCTGAGGCTGAAAAACAGCGCTTAGTATCTGGTGTTGCTGCACAGTACGAGTCAGAAGTTGTCTATCACTCTATTCGTGAAGATTTAGAGAAACTTGGCGTTCTCTTCCTCGACACCGACACTGCTCTACGCGAGCACGAAGAACTTTTTCGTGAGTACTTTGGAACTGTTATTCCAGTGGGAGATAACAAGTTTGCAGCGCTCAATACAGCCGCCTGGTCAGGTGGATCATTTATCTACGTTCCAAAGGGCGTACATGTTGATATTCCATTGCAGGCGTACTTCCGAATTAACACAGAGAACATGGGTCAATTCGAACGTACGTTGATCATCGCGGACGAGGATTCATACATTCACTATGTCGAAGGATGTACAGCACCAATTTACAAATCAGACTCTCTGCACTCAGCAGTGGTTGAGATTATTGTTAAAAAGGGTGCACGAGTTCGTTACACAACAATTCAGAATTGGTCGAACAATGTGTACAACCTCGTTACCAAGCGCGCTACATGTGCTGAAGGTGCAACGATGGAATGGGTGGATGGAAATATCGGTTCAAAGGTAACAATGAAGTACCCAGCGGTGATGTTGATGGGTCCTCATGCAAAGGGTGAGACTCTTTCACTAGCTTTTGCCGGTCCCGGTCAACACCAAGATTCTGGTGCAAAGATGGTTCATGCTGCGCCGTACACATCATCTTCTGTGATTTCCAAATCTGTAGCCCGCGGTGGTGGACGCACTTCGTATCGCGGACTCGTACAGGTCCAAGAAGGTGCCCACCATTCTGCAAGCACTGTGAAGTGCGACGCGCTTTTGGTTGACAGTATTTCACGCTCTGATACATACCCATATGTTGATATCCGCGAGGATGATGTTTCGATGGGTCACGAGGCTACAGTTTCGAAAATTAGCGATGACCAGCTTTTCTATTTGATGTCACGCGGCCTCAATGAAGATGAAGCTATGGCGATGATTGTTCGTGGATTTATTGAACCAATCGCCCGTGAATTGCCAATGGAGTACGCGCTAGAACTTAATCGCCTCATTGAGCTTCAGATGGAAGGTGCTGTCGGTTAATGAGCGCTCTCCAATCTAACCTTCTTGAACTTCACACTCCAAATGGACGCGAAGAAGCGTGGCGCTTCACTCCGCTGAAACGTCTTGCTGGCATGCACGACGGAAGTGCAACGGCGATCGAACTTGATTCGCTCCAGCCTGTCGCCGAGCTACCACAAGGCGTAACTTTCACTTCAGTCGAAGCTGAGGCGCTTTCCCACACAGATGACATCATCATCAATCGCATCCGTGCATTCACGGGAAATGTCCGCCAACTCAAGATTGCAAAAGATCAAGAGATTGATCAACCAATCATTCTCTCTCGCACACTCATTCAGCAGGCGACAGTTGAGTTCGCACGCATTCAGATCATTCTCGAGCCACACTCTCGCGCCACCGTTGTTTTGCAGAATCAGGGCGACTTTAACTTGGGCGAGGATCTTGAGATCCATGTGGGTGTTGGAGCAAAGCTCACTCTGATCTCTCTTCAAGAGTGGGGTCCAACCTCGGTCCATGCTGGCCACCATCACGCAATCGTTGAACGCGATGCAAGCTTTAACTCTCTCGTTGTCACAGTCGGTGGATCTGTAGTCCGCCTACTTCCCACAGTCGAGTTTGCTGGCCCGGGTGCAAGTACCGAACTCTTGGGTGTTTATTTCGCTACTGCAGGTCAGTACTTCGAGCATCGCATGTTTGTTGATCATCTTGTTCCACATGCAAAGTCACGCGTTAATTACAAAGGCGCACTCGCTGGCCAAGATGCACACACAGTGTGGATCGGCGATGTGTTCATTCGAGCAGCTGCTGAGGGCACGGATACATATGAGCTCAATCGCAATCTATTGCTCTCTGATGGTGCGCGTGCAGATTCTGTGCCAAACCTTGAAATTGAGACAGGCGAAATCGTGGGCGCAGGCCATGCCAGCACTACAGGTCGCTTCGATGATGAGCAACTCTTCTATTTAATGTCTCGCGGAATCAATGAGTCAGATGCACGCCGACTCGTCGTGCGTGGTTTCTTCAATGAGATCGTGTCACAAATCGGAATCGAAGAAATTCAAGATCGTTTGATGGCTCGTATTGATGACGAATTATCAAAGGCGGCCAACTAAATGTCAGATCTACTTCTCTCGCAGTTACAACAGGGCAAGCCTGTCAAGGTAGAAAAGAACGGAAAAACTATCTGCGTAGCTCGTGTCGGCGATCAAGTATTTGCAGTCGATGACACTTGTTCACATTCAGATGCATCTCTTTCTGAGGGAGATGTCACAGACTTCAAAATCGAATGTTGGCTTCACGGAGCTGAATTCGATCTTCGTACAGGAGAAGCTCTGACTCCTCCTGCTGTTGCACCACTTCACACTTACGGCGTACATGTCGACGGAGACTCCGTCACAGTTGAGATCTAATCGGGGAAAATGATGAGCACACTAGAAATTCGCGGCCTTAAAGTAAGCGTCACCACTGAAGGTGGAGATGTAGAAATCCTCAAGGGCGTAGATCTCACC
>JBILSO010000082.1:0-4460 GCA_044372065.1 Candidatus Planktophila sp.
TACCATCAGATTGAAGCCATGGAACAGTTGTTACCAATGCTCAAGCTTTCTGCACCTCTTCCGCCGTCGCGCGGTTGGGCCGCCTCTCCTGATTTCCTCCTCACGCTTGCTCACATCACAAAGACTCTTCGTCCACGCTTAACTGTTGAACTTGGTTCTGGCACCTCGACATTAGTTCTCGCGAAATCTGGCGCGAAGAAGATCATCAGTCTTGATCATTCAGATGAATTCGGTTCCCAAACTCGATCAATGCTAGAAACGCATAAAGTGCGAGGCGTTGAAATACGAATTCATGAATTAGAAAGTTATCCATCAGGTTACAAGTGGTATGCCAGGGCCAGTTTCAAGGGGCTAGCAAAGATTGACCTCCTTGTTATTGATGGACCACCAAGCTCGACCAATCCGGATGCACGATACCCGGCCCTCGAGCACCTGATTCCCTTACTTTCGCCTAATGCAACAATTGTTTTGGATGATGCCGATAGGGACGAAGAACGCAAGTTAGCTGAAGCGATTGCGACAGCGCTCCCAAATCATTCGCTAACGATGTTGGCTCACGAAAAAGGTACGGCGGTCATCGCACCGAGGAGAAGAAGGTAGAGGATTAAAGCTTTGACAGATTCGCAGACTTTCTTTGATCTACCTCAGGAAGACCAGATAAAAGAACTTGAACTATTTGCAAGAGTAATTCTGCAAGAATATCCAGTAGAAATTCTTGATGTGAAATGCATCAATTTTGACTACAACGCAACCATGAAGGTCTCTGTCAAAAATGGCAGTTCATACGCGCTACGTATCAATATCTATTCACCGCGGACCTCGGAGAATCTAAAAGCAGAGATCGCCTGGGTGCGTCTCTTGGCTCAGGAGGGTCGAGTAAGTGTCCCTGTTCCAATCGGAAACCGTGAGGGCAATTTTCACACCTCAATCTTTCACGAGCCTTCCCAAAGAACCCTTTATTGCGTTCTTTACTCCTGGCTAGAAGGGGAGGAGCTTGGAGATGAGCCCACGGTTGAGCAGTTGAAGAAGCTAGGTGCTGCGATGGCACAGTTGCATCTCTCCACAAAAACATTTGAACTACCCGAGGGATGTTCCTTGCCATCACTTAAAGATCCGATGTGGGAGTCTGAAGATTTTCTTCTGAGTGCACGAAGCGTTTTGAATCCCGATGCTCGAGAATTAATCGGACAAGCTATGGATCTCATTCGCGATGAAACAGAGCGACTCTTCACCCTGAGTACTCCACAAGTGATACATGCAGATTTGCATGGGTGGAATGTCATGTGGCACGAGGATGAAGTCTCTGTCTTTGATTTTGATGATTGCGGAATAGGAATTCCGCTGCAAGATTTGGCGACCGCTCTTTATTATCTTGATACTCCCGAACAGGGTGAAGCTCTAAAGGAAGGTTACGCGTCGGTTATTCCACTACCTGATCACTCGAGTAGGGATATGGAGATGCTGCTGTTGCAGCGACGAATAATCCTGCTCAACTTTCTGCATGAAACGTCCAATAAGGAACACCGGGCCATGATTCCTGAGTATCAGGAAGAAACGTTGAGAAGGATTAAGAACTTCTTAAATCTCTAGCGCCGGGCAATATAGGTCCTAAAACAATCAGTGGCGGCCCCACTTCTCCCAAAATCGCGAGAGGCAAGACCGCCACTGAATTGCAATCAATAGATTCCTGTTTTAGTAAGCGTCCTGACCTGTAATTGCGGCTTCAAGGATGTCTCCAAATATCGCAAGTTGAACAATCGGCTGAGCAAGCTCGTTTACGTTCATATTCTCGAGTGGGGCAGCATGCCTCATAACCAGATGCTCACCGATAGAGCTGAGTCCATATGAGATTGTTTTGAGAACGTCAGACTTGAAGAGTGCAACTAAATTTACGTCGTCAATCTTGCAGACCACTGAACTGAAAACTGCATCGCCTTTAACGTTTTCAATCCACACCAACTGAGTTCTTCCGTCTGAGGTCGGAATCAAAGTCTTCACTAATGAATCATTGACCATCTCAGCCTTATGAGTCTTGGCGTTGATTAGAACTGTTGTCACTTCTTTCCATGTAGCCATGTAATCTCTCCCTGTTATTTGAGCAGTGAGTGAGATTAACATCTGACCGGGACGCTGTCTTATACTGCGCTTAATTCTGACTAGTCACCTCCCCATCAGCAAATCTCTATCTCAACGAGATGCCTGAACCTGTACATCCTGAATTTACCTCTTTAAATTCTCGCTCTATCAGGGCCATCTGAGTAAGCATCTTCTGAATCTCTTCGCTGTAACGCTGAATGTTGATCTGGGCTCTAGCGGCATCGGAGAATAATCCCCAACTTACAGCTTCTTGATAATTGATCTTCTCATCCTCAATGCCCAATTTGTATTCATCGACATAATATTGATATTCGCCATATTCGTTCGAAAGATTCGCTAATTGATTCTTCTCAAGGCTGGTACATGCTTTCTTCTTTGAAGTAGTTTTTGACGTAGAGTTGGAGTTGCACTTTTTTGTGATCGCATTTCTTGAAGAATCTATTTTTGCGAGCTCTCGCTCAATGGTGCTCATAGAGTTTTGGTGGCGCTGCATCTCTAACTTTGCTCTAGCCGCACCGGATGAACTACCCACCAACATGTTGTTTGTGTAATCCTGCTCTGCTTTCTGGTAGTTAAGCTTCGCGCTTGAGTACGAATCCTTCAAAGACAAGGCAGATCTCTGCAATTTCGTGAGAGATGCTTTTTCGCTGGCAGTGCATGCTCGAAGGGCGGCACTTGACGAATTGATTACCGTGACAGAACTAAAGAGAAGAACTAGAACAATCAGAGATCGAGAAATCTTTAGCTTCCGAGACATTTTTGCCCTCCGAATTCGACAAACTCATGGTCCAGTGGTTGATTACGTACACACACGTTATCAAAATGATCACCTCAGAGGGTTGAGGCGACCAGTCAGTCTCAACTATTTCGCTTAAGTGTTGACGACGGTGTTGGGATGATCAGTCTGGATTGCAATAGAATCTGTTCCTATGGGGGATCCGTTAAGTTTTGATGTCCTCGTAGTCGGTAGAGGCCTATTGGGATCTGCAGCCGCTCGACATCTTGCTACCGAGAACTCTCATGTCGCGTTGATTGGTCCAACCGAAGAGCAGTGCTTGCTGTCAAAGAGGGTGTTTGCGAGTCACTACGACAACACTCGGGTGCAAAGAATTATTGCCCAAGATGAGCTTTGGACTCGATTGAATTTAGATTCAGCGAGATCTTGGGGGGCATTACAAGAAGAAACTGGGATCGACTTTTACCAGCAAAATGGATGCCTTTATATAAACACGTATGAGGATGAATACATAAAGTCCGCACCAAAGATTGCCAAGGGCTTTGATTTGCACTTTGAAGAAGTTCGGGATGCAACAGATTTGAGGGCAATCTCACCGAGATTATCGATCGCGGGGGAGATACATGGGATTTACGAGTCAAGTCTGGCAGGCCAGATTAATCCGAGAAGTCTAGTTACGGCACAGCTGAAAGCTTTCAAAGCACAGGGTGGTAGAGAGATAAATGACCTTGTGATTGCGATTTCAAAGACTAATGGTGGTTGGGTGATCAAAACTCATTCGGGCCAGAGTTACTTTGCGAAACAAGTTTTGGTCGCCGCTGGAGCATTTACCAACTACTTCAATCTGATACCTCGTCCTTTGAAGTTCGAAAACAAGAGTGAGGTTGTGATCATGGGAAGGTTGTCACAAGATGATTATCTTCAAATGCGCAACATGCCATCACTTCTTTTTGAGATTGACGTTCAAGAGTTTGATGGAATATACCTCACTGCTCCGACTGTGGCTCCAGATGGGAGTTACATTCTCAAGATGGGTATGAATCAAAAGTTAGATTTAAATCTGGATGAGCAAACGGCTATGGATGAATGGTTTAGTGGAGAGAAATATCAAACATTTGCCCCTAATCTCGAGCGTGAGCTCAGAAAACTTTTTCCAACCGTGTCGTTTCTGGGAACCGAGCTAAAACGTTGTGTTATCTCGAGAACATTTACTGAAAATCCTTATATTGGAGAGGTTGATAGCGGTCTGTATGTTGCGCATGGTTGCAATGGTTATTCGGCGATGTCATCTGATGCTCAAGGCCGGCAAGCAGCCGCCTTGATGTCTTCTGGAATGTTTGATGAAGGCTATGAAGAGTCCGACTTCGTGCTGGTCTACAAGTAACTCCCAAAGTCAGCACTGAAGCAATGAAGCTTGAGTGTAAACTTGTTAAAATGATTTCAAGAGAGTGTGCGCAGAAATGGAGATTCAATGGAGTTGAATGAAGATATTGTGGATGACTTCTATGACCTTCTTGAGAGAATCGTCGAAGGCAAAGAAAAGCCAGCCGCACTGAAACATTTCATGGAAGATTTTGAAGCTTCTTGCGCCGAGGAGGAGCTTGATCCGGAAGCCATATTTTCTGAG
>JBILSO010000083.1:0-4423 GCA_044372065.1 Candidatus Planktophila sp.
CTGGCTGACGTTCTTTAGCGGTCTTCGCCTCTTTCTCAAGACGCGGAATAGCTTTCTCGATCGTCTGCAAATCTGCGAGCGCAAGCTCTGTATTAATAGTCTCCATGTCACTTGCTGGATCAATGCGACCATCAACGTGGACAACATCATCATCGTTAAATACGCGGATTACCTGACAGATTGCATCGGTCTCGCGAATGTTGGCAAGGAACTTGTTTCCAAGGCCAGCACCTTCTGATGCGCCCTTAACGATTCCAGCGATATCAACAAATGAGAGAGCTGCAGGAAGAAGCTTTTCGGATCCGAAGATTCCAGCCAATACGGCAAGACGTTCATCGGGTACGCCGACGACTCCGACGTTAGGTTCAATGGTGGCAAAGGGGTAGTTCGCTGCCAGAACATTGTTCTTAGTCAGCGCGTTAAAGAGGGTCGACTTTCCCACATTTGGAAGGCCGACGATTCCAATTGACAGACTCATAGGAGGTAGAGCCTACGCGTGATTGTCAGTGGCTCCTGCCACGATAGGCCCATGACGACGTTGACCAGCACAGATAGCCCATTCGTGACCATTATTGCCCTGCTCATCGGCCTGATTCTTGGCCTCGCCATTGGATTCATCCTCTGGCGCAAGGGTGCAAACAATGGGGAATCGGCAACCGATCTCACGCGGATGACCGAACAACTTAACGCTGCACGCGCAGAACGTGATCTCTACAAATCCGAACGCGATAACGCGATGGCAGATTCAAAGTTAGCTGGCGAACTCGAAGCGATGAAAGCTGCAATGGAGAAGTTGCAGAAGGAAGCCGGTGATGCCGACCGTCGTCGCATCGAAGCCGAGTCAGATATTCGTGCACAGGTGCGTGCGATGTCGACACATAATGAATCACTTGTTGCACAGACAAAGGCGATTGCTGGAGCTCTTTCAAACTCTGCGACTCGCGGAAAGTTTGGTGAAGCACAACTTGAGTTGATGCTTGAAGATGCCGGCTTGCGCAAAGATATTGAATTCACCGCTCAACGTTCAACTACCGATTCTGATTCATCAGGTATTCCAGATGTGACTGTGAAGATGCCTGGTGGTACTAAATTATTTATCGACTCCAAGTTTCCATTCGATCGATTTATTGAGGCTCATGAAGAAGAGGATGCTGATAGGCGTGAGGCGCTCTTTACTGAGCATCGTAAAGACCTTTCAAAGCATGTGGAAACCCTGGCAAAGCGTGGTTATCAGGATTCACAAGATTCACCAGATTTTGTCATCCTCTTTGTCCCCTTTGAATCGCTACTGACAGAAGCGCTTCGCGTAGATCCGCTCTTTCTTGAAAAGGCTTTTAAACTCAATGTCACTATTGCAACACCGACATCGATGATGGCGCTGCTGCGTACTATCGGCAATGTTTATTCACGTAACGCAGTAGCCCGCAATGCTGAGGAAATCTCAAAGTCTGCCGCTTCCTTTATGAAAGACCTGACGCGTCTACATGAGCGCATCATCAAGGTAGGAAGTGCGATCAACACTCTCTCCAAGGCCTATGCAGAGTTGATTCCAACAGCTGAATCCACCGTTAAGCGTGCTGCTGCAAAGATTCTGAGTTATGGAGTTTCTGGAGATAAAGATAAACTCGCTCTTGCCTACCCCGATGCACCAGCTGAGGTACGCGAGTTAAAGAATGACGAAGTTGCTGCAGAAGATGACTTCATAGATGCTGAAGAGGTGAGGGAGGACGAATGACAAGTACACGTCCAGTAATTACCGGCCCTGGCCTAAAGAAAGAGGGCGTTGTCGTCCTGCAGATTTTCTTTATCGCACTCTTCACCTTCGCAGAGCTCACACTTCGTAGCGGAACAGGAATTCTCACCGGCCTTGTCATTGTTGTAACTACTTTTGGCGGTATCCGCTTTGGTCGTCCAGGTACACGTTATGTATCTGTAGTTACTCCACCACTTGTACTCGGCGCTGTTGTGACTCTCTATTATCTTCTTAAAAATGGTCTATCTATCTCGCGCCTTGGTATCGATATCTTGGCTTCTCTTGCTTCAGTGGGACCGTGGCTCTTGGCGGCAGCGCTCTATGGCTGGTTTATGTTCTTGAATGAAAAAGCAAAGGCCCGTAAGCCAAAACCACGCGCGTAAGAGCTACTTACCGGCTGCCTTTAGATCTTTACGAAGTTCAGGTGGAAGAGAAAAGAGAAGCGTCTCTTCAGTTGCACGAACCTCTTCAACATTTCCATAACCATGAACACTCAGCCAATCAAGAACTGTACGAACCAAGATCTCAGGCACTGAGGCACCACTGGTAACGCCGACTGTCTTAACACCAATCAACCATTCATCTTTTGCCTCTGATGCATAATCGATCAGATAGGCCTTCTTCGCACCATATTCGAGAGCAACTTCAACAAGGCGAACAGAGTTAGATGAATTGGTTGAGCCAACAACAAGCACGAGATCTGCCTGAGGTGCAATTGTCTTAATTGCTTCCTGACGATTCTGCGTTGCATAGCAAATGTCATCTGAAGGTGGATCTTGAATCTCTGGAAAACGCTTACGCAAGATCGCAACTGCTTCGAGTGTTTCATCAACACTGAGTGTGGTCTGCGATAACCAGACAAGTTTCTTTCCCGGAGTGGGCTGAACATTGCGTGCACCGTCGAGTCCATCAACAATTCTTACCTTACCGACTGCCTCGCCAGCTGTGCCCTCAACTTCCTCGTGACCCTCGTGGCCGATGAGAAGAATTTCAGTTTCATCATTTGCAAAACGTCTGACTTCTTGATGCACCTTCGTCACTAGTGGACAGGTCGCATCGATTGTCTTAAGGCTGCGCGCAGCTGCCTGTTCGTGCACTGCAGGTGAAACACCATGTGCGGAGAAGACCACGGTGTGACCTTCAGGCACTTCATCTGTCTCATTGACGAAGATGACACCCTTTTGCTCGAGGGTGGAGACAACATGCTTATTGTGAACAATCTCTTTGCGGACGTAGACGGGAGCGCCGTAAACCTCGAGGGCTTTCTCAACAGTGATCACTGCGCGATCAACTCCTGCGCAATATCCACGAGGGGCGGCCAGAAGAACGCGTTTGCCTGAATCCATGCGGGTGAGTCTATTAGGCTGGGCTCATGTTCGAAACTTCAAGTGAGAAACCTGCGCCAGTACGCGTCGTCACTGAAGCAATTAAGGAGTATCTCGATCGATTAGGCCCTATTTGGATCGAGGGTGAGATCTCAGAGCTCAATGAGCGCAGCGGCGGAATGGCGTTTATGCGCCTGCGCGATACCAGTGCAGATATGAGCCTTTCGGTGATGTGTTACAAAACAGTGTTGGCATCTGTGCAACCTCTGCCACCTAATGCGCGTGTAGTTATTCATGCAAAAGCATCCTGGTACACAAAGAGTGGAACGCTCACGATGTCTGCCAAAGAGATCAGACAAGTTGGTGTTGGTGAACTCTTAGCTCGACTTGAAGAGTTAAAGAGCCTGCTCGCAGCAGAAGGTCTCTTTAGCGCAGATCGCAAAGTCACGTTGCCTCGCCTACCAAAAAAGGTTGGTCTCATCTGTGGTCGAAATACAGATGCGATGAAAGATGTCGTTGAAAATGGGCGACGCCGTTGGCCGGCAGTTGAGTTTGAAATTCGCGAAGTAGCAGTACAAGGAAGCGCCGCAGTAGTTGAAGTCTCGCAAGCACTCAGAGAACTAGAAGCGATGGACGATGTAGATGTCATCATCATTACGCGCGGTGGCGGATCATTTGAAGATCTTCTGCCATTTAGCGATGAGTCCTTAGTTCGTCTGGCTGGCTCGTGTCTAACGCCGATCGTTAGCGCAATCGGCCATGAGAAAGATTCACCGTTACTTGATCTCGTAGCTGATTACCGCGCATCAACCCCAACGGATGCAGCCAAGAGAGTGGTGCCAGATATCGCTCAAGAGATCGCAGATATTCAAGCAATTCGTGCGCGGTTGCTCCGCAGAGTAACGAGTGCGATCGACTTCGAGTTCTCAACAATTTCGCACTTGATAGCTCGCCCTGTGATGAAAGATCCAATGGTGATCGTGAGCTCTCGCAGCGAGATTATTGCGACAGCGCGAGATCGTGCACGCCGTAGCTTTGCCGCGATTATTGATAGTGAGAAGCGCGAACTTAAACAGGTACGTGCCCACCTGCGATCTCTATCGCCGCAATCCACGCTAGACCGCGGATATGCAGTTGCCACGTTAAGCGATGGCCAGATTGCTCGTGATTCCAAAAATGCCGAGCAAGGTGCCACGCTTCATATTCGCCTAGCAAAGGGCGCACTTCAGGCAAATGTCGAGAAGAGAGTAGATTAAGAGCATGGCTGCAGAGAAGAAGTTGTCTTACGAAGAGGCTCGTGATGAGCTGGCAGAGATTGTGGAATCCCTCGAATCAGGAAGTGCCA
>JBILSO010000084.1:0-4411 GCA_044372065.1 Candidatus Planktophila sp.
ATGAAGTCATTGTGCGACGTTACCTCTCGGTGAAATAAGAACTAATGCGGGCGAATTGCTTCGCCCGCATTAGTTTTAACTTACTGATTCTCTTTAGAGATCAGCCTTTCCTGCACTTGTATTTGCACGCCAGATTGCAGCGAGCTTGTTACCTTCTGTTACAGCATCTTTTCCATCTACGAGAACAGCTGTCCAGTACGCTGGAGCTGAATCCCAGTAGTTAGCGCCACCTGCATTGTTATTTAGGAATGCGCCGATCTGTGGAAGGCTTGAAAGTGATGCCGCTGCACCAAATCCACGCTGTGCTGCAGTAACGGTTGCATCAAGAGCTGCACCCTTTTCTGCTGGTGGACGTCCTTCGTACTTCTGGTAGAGAACCTGACCAGCAGTTGATCCGAAGAAGTTTGTAAGAAGTGACTTAGCGCCAGCTTCTACTCCGTGCTTTGCAGCATATGTGGTGAGAAGTGCGCCTGAAACTGAACCGAACATCTTGCCTGGCTTGTTAGCAACAACGCCTGGTACTGGCATGAGGTTCATGTCGAAGCCCTTAGCTACATAGTCTGACCACTCCCAGTTACCGATGATTGCGAAAGGAACTTTTCCATCAAGGAAGTTGTCCTTGCAACCAGCATCTGAGGCTGGCAAGAAGCCGTTGCTCTTCTTTCCATCAAGAAGGAGTGCACGAACATTCTTTCCGAATGTTGTTCCGTTGAATGAACGGTTGTAAACGATCTTGTCGCGTGAGTCGAACTGGTATGCATCAGCACCGAGAGCAGAGAAAATTGAGTGTGCTCCCCATGACATTCCGCCACCTGCAACACAGAGACCAGCCTTGAGGCTCTTTGATGTCTTGTTGGCCTTGTAGTACGCAACCATGTCACCGAATGTCTTTGGTGCAGTTGTTACTAGCTTTGTGTTGTAGATCATCGCTACGTTGTTTACATCTACAGGAACTCCGTAGAGCTTGCCCTTGTAGGTTAGGTCAAAGAGCTGACCTGGTGTGAAACGAGCCTTCTGTGCAGCTGTAAGTGTTACAGGTGCAAGCTTTCCGCTCTTTCCTCCGGTTGGTACCCAGTCATTTGCGCCCATTACGATATCTGGACCTGATGCATCAGTTGCCTTATCAAAAGCATCCTTAAGTGCATCAAAGTTTGAGAATGCCTTTACAGTAATTGTGTAACCAGAAACCCAGTCACTCTTTACTGCTAGAGCTTTCTTTAGGTTAGCCCCGCGTGATTCATCTGCCCAGACAACGATTTCGTTATTTGCATGAGCAGATGGAACGACGAGACCAGAAACTGCGATTGCGAGTGCGGCAACAAAACCGACTGCGCTATAACGCTTCTTTGTCATCAATTTCCTCCATGGATTCATTGTGTTTACGAGGGTGTAAAACACAAGTGATGTCGACCTGAGAATAAACCCCGGCCGAGGTGCCTATTCTTTAGCCTTCGGGCGGGGTAATCAACTTTCAGAGCGCCAAAAGAGGGTGCTAAGGGCACCTTTATCTAAATGTTATAAATGGGAGCGTTTACAGTCGCTTTTGCACAGTCTTACTTATTCAAAAGTATTACTTGTGGAGTTGTTCGACCGTTGCATCCCAGCCAGTGACATCTTCGGGCTTGCGAGGGGCCTTACCAATGTAGCGTGCTGATGGACGAATCAAGCGACCTGTGCGCTTTTGTTCAAGAATGTGTGCAGACCAACCCGCTGTGCGCGCTGCTGTAAACATAGATGTAAAGAGTGGGGCTGGAACTTCTGCGAAGTCCAAAATAATTGCAGCCCAGAACTCAACATTTGTTTCCAGAACACGATCTGGTTGGCGCTCACGAAGTTCCTTGAGTGCAGCTTTTTCAAGCGCCTCAGCAACTTCATAACGTGGAGCATTAAGTTCTTTTGCAGTACGACGAAGTGTGCGAGCGCGTGGATCTTCTGCGCGATAAACACGGTGACCAAATCCCATCAAGCGCTCTTTGCGATCAAGGAGTCCCTTAACGTATGCCTCTGCGTTACCAGTCTTCTCAACTTCTTCAATCATGTGAAGTACACGAGAAGGCGCACCACCATGAAGAGGACCTGACATCGCACCGATTGCACCAGAGAGTGCGGCTGCAACATCTGCACCGGTTGATGCAATTACGCGAGCGGTAAATGTTGATGCATTCATTCCGTGCTCTGCAGCAGAAACAAAGTAGGCATCGATTGCACGAACGTGAAGTGGATCTGGCTCTCCGCGCCAACGAATCATCATGCGCTCAACAACAGTGTGTGCTTTATCAATCTCTGACTCAGGAATTGGAGCAGCGATGATTCCGCGAGCTGCCTGTGCCAAGTATGAAAGAACCATTACTGAGGTGCGTGCAAGGTTGTTGCGAATCTCTTCATCTGAAATATCTAGCGTTGGCTTGAAGCCCCATGCTGGTGCAAGCATCGCAATTGCAGATTGAACGTCTACGCGAACATCACCTGAGTGAACTGGAAGCGGAAATGGTTCAGCATTTGGAAGTCCTGGATTGAATTGATCATCAACAAGAAGTCCCCATACGTTTCCGAATGAGACGCGACCAACGAGGTCATCAATATCTACACCGCGATAACGGAGCGCGCTGCCTTCTTTATCCGGTTCAGCAATCTCTGATTCAAATGCAATAACGCCTTCGAGTCCTGGCTTGAAATCATCTGACACGGTCTAGCTCCAGTCTGGCGCCGGCGGCCGGCGCAATCTCTTATGGCGCTAATTCTGCACCCGAAGGCGGGGTGCTCGCGACCATTTCTAATCCGAGATGACGCGGGGGCGAAAGTGACGTTAGATACAGGCATGAGCGAAAAGCGCGACCAGCCGGAGCAGAGCGAGCAGAGCCTTACCCGCGATGCTATCCGCGCCATGCGTCGCTCTTACGGCGATGCTGGATTGGAAAACCTACCGAGCGACCCTCTTACCGCGTTTTCTACCTGGTTAGCAGAGGCTGCTGCTAATGAGTACATCGTGGAACCCAACGCGATGGTGCTTTCAACTCTTGGTGCGGATGAAGAAATCTCAACGCGCACTGTTTTACTCAAAGATATCTCCGAAGGTGGCTTTACCTTCTTCACTAACTATCAATCGCGGAAAGCGCATGCCATCGAAATACATGACCGAGTCAGCGTTCTATTTCCTTGGTATGCAATGGAGCGACAAGTAAGTATCACTGGAGTAATTTCAAAAATTTCTGAATCAGAATCTGAGGATTATTTTTCAACTCGGCCTTGGTCGAGTCAGATCGGTGCATGGGCAAGTGCACAATCTCAACCTTTGGAATCTCGCGCAGAGTTAGAAAGCCGATTCGCTGGAGCAAGCGCTAAGTGGCCAGAAGGCACACCCGTTCCACGCCCTCCACATTGGGGTGGTTATCGAATTGCCCCGTTAAGCATTGAGTTCTGGCAGGGACGCTATTCACGATTACACGATCGCCTCAGATTTGAGAGGCAGAGCACCGATTCCGAGTTCGTACTCACTCGTTACTACCCGTAGTCTTGGCTCATGAGCGCAGAGATAGTAATCCCAGATAACCTCAAACCACGCGATGGCCGATTCGGTTGCGGCCCATCAAAGATTCGCCCGGAAGCACTTTCATCTGTGCTTGCAAGTGGTGCATCAGTTATCGGAACATCTCATCGCCAAAAACCGGTAAAGCATGTAGTTCACCGCGTTCGTGAAGGTTTGAACTCACTCTTTGATTTGCCAGAAGGATATGAAGTCATTCTTGGTAACGGCGGATCGACTGCATTCTGGGATATCGCAACATTTGGATTGATTGAAAAGAAGTCCCAGCACTTGGTTTTTGGTGAATTTTCATCAAAGTTTGCAGCTGCAGCCAAGGAAGCTCCATTCCTTGATGAACCAACTGTCATTAAATCTGAGCCAGGATCACATCCTGTATCTGTAGCCGAAGCTGGTGTAGATGTTTACGCGTTGACACATAACGAGACAAGTACCGGTGTGGCAATGCCGATCCTTCGCCCTGCAGGTACAGATGGTGCACTTGTTCTTGTTGATGCCACAAGTGCAGCCGGCGGATTACATGTAGACGCAAAAGAATTTGATACTTATTACTTCGCACCTCAAAAATCTTTCGCATCCGATGGTGGATTGTGGTTGGCACTGATGAGCCCTGCTGCAATTGAGCGTGCAGAGAAGATCAAAACATCAGGTCGTTGGGTTCCAGCATTTTTCGATCTTGGAATTGCAATCGAAAACTCACGTCTTGATCAGACATATAACACTCCAGCACTTTTGACTTTGATGCTTCTCGCTGAACAAGTTGAATGGATGAATAGTAATGGTGGTTTGAAGTTTGCGGCAGGACGCAGCGCAGAGTCAGCATCAAAGCTTTACGGATGGGCTGAGAAGACTTCGTACACAACACCTTTT
>JBILSO010000085.1:0-4352 GCA_044372065.1 Candidatus Planktophila sp.
GGTTTGTGGTGCAACTTTTCCAAACCTTAGTAGTTATACAAGAACTCGCTGGAGCCGAACAATTGATAACCAGAAAGAACTTGGATCTGCACTCTCACTTGAATCAGTCTTTGATGAAACTGCATTTGTTGTAGGACCGGCACTTGCCGGATTTCTACTCTCACTTTACGGATCGCGCTCACCGCTACTAGCGGGACTTGTTTTTCTTTTAATCGGCGCAGTGGGTCTTGCCATCACAAGTACAGATCATGGCGGCTTTGCCAAAGTTCACGATGATCACACCAGAGGAATCTTGGCGATTCCATATGTGAAATCACTTTTGATCTCACTCATCGCACTCGGACTGCTATTTGGCTCTAACTTCATTGTCATCATTGCCGTTGCGAAAGAAGCGGGACGAGTGAGTGAAGGTGGGCTTTGGGTTGGTTTATATCCAATTGGAAGCATTATTTCTGGACTGATCTACGGATTTATCCATTGGAAAATCTCTAGTTCCATCAGATATACAGTCTCGTTGGCTGTGATGACCTTATGTACTTCTGGAATTCTCTTCTTTCAAGATTTGGATACGATCGTTTTCTGGATCATCATCTCCGGAATTGCAATTGGTCCAGCGCTAATCTCTGCCAACGCTTACATGAAGGAGCTTGTGCCACTTAGCCGCCTCAACGAGGCTTTTGCCTTTGTTAGCGCAGCACTTTCTATCGGAATCACAATCGGAAGCACCTCAGCTGGCTTGATTGTCGAAAGATTTGATGGGTGGAGCGGCTTTTATTTCATGACAGGAGCGACAGCTCTTGCCACACTTATCTCGTGCTTTGGGTGGGGTTTCCACAAAAGTGAAGTCGTCGAGGAGCAAGCATGAAAGTAATTCTTGATACCGATCCAGGAATTGATGATGCACTCGCATTTATCTTGCTCAGAGCTATGCCGGAAGTGTCTCTGCAAGCGATAACGACGACTCATGGCAACACCACGGTTGAGAAATGCACAACAAACGCACTCAAGCTTGTTGAGCTTCTCGGAATGACCGATATTCCAGTAGCTATGGGTGCTACAGAACCACTGGTAAAAACTCTTTCAGTTGCAGAAGAGACTCATGGCGATACAGGTTTGGGTCATGCAGTCCTGCCAAATCCAACAACCAAGATTGCAGAAAGCAATGCTGCAAACCTCATCATCGACATCGTCAATGCCAATCCAGGCGAGATAACAATTTTATGTATTGGTCCAGTTACAAATCTTGCCCTGGCACTTCTTAAAGAGCCATCACTTCGTAAGAAGATTAAGAACGTCGTATCGATGGCAGGAACAATTCACTATCCAGGTAATGCCACTCCATCATCTGAGTACAACGTTTTCTGTGATCCAGAGAGCTTCGATATTCTCCTGCGTTCAGGGATCGATCTCACGATTGTCCCGCTCGATGTTACTTATAAATGCCTCTTTACGAAGGCACATATTGGGAGATTGGCTGGCGCACGCGAAGACGTTCGAAACTTTATCGATCGATCAACTGCCTTCTATATGGAATTTCATGCCGAGTATCAAGGTATCGAGGGATGCGCAATTAACGATCCGTTAGCAGCTGCGATTCTGGTAAAGCCAGAATTGGTAAAGATGCGTGACTATTACGTTGATATTGAACTACATGGCGAATTCACTACTGCCAAAATATCGGCTGATCACTTCAACGCCTCAGGTAAAACCGCGAATGCAAAGGTGGCTATGGAGGTCGATGTGGATGCATTTATGGATTTCTTTATTGAAAGGGTCAAAACTCTATGAACCAACTACAGCACCATATTCACCTTAAAGAGGGCGATGTTGGCGAGTATGTCCTTATGCCTGGAGATCCGGGTCGTGCCGAAGTTATCGCTCGCCATTTCGATAATGCTGTCCATGTTGCAACCAATCGCGAATACGTTACCTACACTGGTTTTCTTGATGGCGTGAAGGTCTCAGTAACCTCAACAGGAATCGGTTGCCCATCGTCTGCAATAGCCATGGAAGAACTTGTACGCGTTGGTGCAAAGACCTTTATTCGCGTAGGTACATCAGGTTCAATTCAACCCGGAACCAAATCTGGCGAGCTCGCGATCGTCACTGGTGCAATTCGTGATGAAGGAACCTCTCTGCACTACATGCCAGCAGAGTTTCCGGCCGTTGCCAACTATGAAGTTGTTCAGGCCCTTCGAAATGCTGCTTCAGCAAAAGGTTTGGCACATCGCGTGGGTATTTCACAATCTAAGGATTCTTTCTACGGCGAAGTCGAACCAGAACACTCTGGCGTGACGCAACGTCTGCTTGATCGCTGGAAGGCGTGGGAGATTGGTGGGGCTATCTGTTCGGAGATGGAAGCCTCAACGCTATTTGTTGTTGCTTCTATGCTTCGAGTGCGTGCTGGTGGAATTATGGTGATGCACGGCGAAGGCGAACTTGGTTCACTTGAACCATTGATTGAAACTGCAGTATTAGCTGTACGTGAACTAATTAAGGGAGATCAGAATGCTTAACGATGAGAAGCAGTATCACATCCAATTAAAAAAGGGTGATGTCGGAAAGTATGTTCTGTTGCCTGGAGATCCGGGGCGCTGTGAGCCAATTGCCGCACTCTTTGATAACCCAGTTCATGTAGCAAGTAACCGTGAATACAACACCTACACCGGTTATCTTGATGGAGTTAAAGTTTCTGTGACCTCAACAGGAATCGGATGTCCTTCTGCTGCAATTGCACTTGAAGAACTTGTACGAGTAGGTGCAGATACATTTATTCGCGTGGGTACTTCCGGACACATTCAGCCAGATAGCGTCTCTGGTGAGCTTGCAATTATCTCTGCCGCTATTCGCGATGAAGGAACGTCAAAACATTACATGCCTATTGAATTTCCAGCTATTGCCGATATCGATTTAGTTATGGCACTTAAGCGCGCAGCTGAGAAGAACAATGCTCGCTATCGCATCGGAATTACACAATCAAAGGATTCTTTCTACGGCCAACATGAGCCTGAGCGCATGGGAGTTGCCGCTGATCTTCTCAACCGCTGGAAGGCATGGGAGATCGGCGGAGCGATTTGTTCTGAGATGGAGGCATCAGCGCTCTTTGTGATCGCTTCGATGCTGCGAGTACGTGCAGGCGGAGTCATGATGGTTCACGCAAAAGAGCCAATGCCACCACTAGATATTTTGCTAAATACATCTATTGATGCCTTACGCGAAATCATTGCTTTCGATAAAGAAAATGGCCGAGCAGTAAGTTAAGTAAATTAAGCCTTGCCGGCTTTGTCTACCGCATCAAGCATCATCGACCAGAACTTATCGAAATCTAATTCGAGGGCGACATCAACATTTGCCGCTGATCCGCCTCGGTTATAGATATCGACAACGGTTGCACCACGCGTAAATTTTCCATTAAGTTCAATTTCTACATTAGATCTGCGCGTTTTAACAACGCTGCGATCAATCAGAAGCGCTACAGCCACAGGATCATGCAATGGTGGATCTGGCATCTCAAATACATCGTTATAGGTTGAGGCAAAGAATTTAAGCAATCCGATCACTGTCTTTGAAAGCTCGGTTCCCATCGCCTCTAACTTGGCGAAGATTGGCTTAGTTACAAGAGCCTGGTGGGTGACATCAAGGCCACACATAGTCAGCGGGATCCCTGACTTCATAACAACATCTGCTGCCTCAGGGTCCATCCAAATGTTGAACTCTGCATACGGTGTGCGATTTCCACGAGAAGCACTTCCACCCATAAAAACAATCTCTGCAATGTTGCCGCGGAGGTTGGGATAGAGCTTGAGGAAGAGAGCTATGTTTGTTAGCGGACCGGTTGCAACAAGAGTTACCTTCTCTGGATGCTCACGAACAACTTTTGCAATCAGATCGACACCCGAGATCTTCTCAAGTTCGAATGCAGGCGCTGGCAGTGGAGCACCATCGAGTGCGGTCTCACCATGAATATCTGTCGCGGCTTCGATGTATCCAAGAATTGCATTTCCGGCACCTTCAGCAACCGGCACGTGAATCTTTGCAAGAGCGCAGATGGAGAGCGCATTCGCGGTGACTTTTGCAATAATTCCATTTCCGGAGACGGTCGTGATTGCTAAGAGATTAATTGCTGGGTTATAGGCTGCCAAGATCATGGCAAGTGCATCATCGTGACCAGGGTCGCAGTCGAGAACTATCGGAGTTGGCTTCATGTGCGTGAGTTTAACTAAAAAGGGACTTCTCAGTAAGAGGCTACGAGGTTAAGATAGGCGGATGGTTACAACCGCCGGAGCTCTTACCGATGGCTCGCTCAATTCAATCAAGGGATTTCTGAAAACACTTTCTCCCGTTGATCAAGT
>JBILSO010000027.1:0-13612 GCA_044372065.1 Candidatus Planktophila sp.
CAATAACAAGGAGGTCAATCTTTGCTAGCCCCTTGAAACTGGCCCTGGCATACCACTTGTAACCTGATGGATAACTTTCTAATTCATGAATTCGTATTTCAACGCCTCGCACTTTATGCGTTTCTAACATTGATCGCGTTTGGGCACCAAACTCTTCTGAATGATCAAGGCTGATGATCTTCTTTGCGCCAGACTTTGCGAGAACTAATGTCGAGGTGCCAGAACCAAGTTCAACAGTTAAGCGTGGGCGAAGAGTCTTGGCGATGTGAGCAAGCGTGAGAAGAAAATCAGGAGAGGCGGCCCAACCGCGCGACGGCGGAAGAGGTGCAGAAAGCTTGAGCATTGGTAACAACTGTTCCATGGCTTCAATCTGATGGTAGGCATCACCAAGTTCGCTCTTGATTCGACCTGTTTGGCCTGAGAGTTCTTTGCTCACACGTTCAGCGTTGCGGTTCACCTTGCGATGAAGAGCTCGCATACTTCTGATTAGATAAGCAAGAAGAATCAGAATTGTTCCGATTAGCGCGAGAATTAACAGTTCGAAGTTCACTTGATAATGGTAGGTCAGGTTAGGCTTCTTCAGTGGAGAAGATAAGCGTGGCGATGGTCTGTCTTGGCAATATCTGTCGCTCCCCCATGGCAGCTGCCGTGCTTGCAAATAAAGCCAAGAAGATCATTGAAGTTGGAATAAATGTCAGTAGCTCAGGAACTAGTGGCTGGCATGTTGGACAAGGCCCACACCCAACTTCAAAACTAGTCTGGGAGAAGGCCGGCTACCAACATCAGCACATTGCATCTCAATTCAAGGCTAACGACTACTTCGTGAATGATTATATTCTCGTGATGGATTCAAGTAACTACGAAAACGTGCTTGCTTTAGCTCCGAGCGAAGGTGACCGATCGAAGGTTTTCTACCTTCGCAGCTTCGATCCGGCCCTAAGCCATATTGATCCGATGTCTGGTGAGTATTTCAATCTGGAAGTTCCAGACCCTTACAACCAACACGAAGATGCGTATCGTGAAGTACTTTCGATGATCGAATCAGCCGTGGATGGGTTTATTGATCATCTTACTCAAGGCCGCGACGCTTAAGCAGCGGTGTAATTGTTGCTTCACGTCCGCGGAAGTTTGTAAACATCTGCATTGAATCAATAGAGCCACCTCTACTTAACAACTCGGCTCTAAAGTGATCACCATTCTTACGAGTGAGACCACCGTTCTCTTTAAACCAATCCACTGACTCGGCATCGAGAACTTCACTCCAAATGTATCCGTAGTAACCAGCTGAGTAGCCGCCACCGAAGATATGCGAGAAATACGTACTGCGATATCTCGTTGGAACTGCGTGATAATCCAATCCATAATCCTTAATTGCATCGGCTTCGAATGCGACAACATCAGTGACGCGATCCCCTGCCTGAAGTGAGTGCCAAGCAAGATCCAGAATTGCTGCGGCTAAATAGCTGCTTGTTGCATGGCCTTCATTGAAGGTAGATGCGCCCTTAAGTCGATCGATCAGCTCTTGTGGAAGTTGCTCGCCTGTCTCATAGTGCTTGGCGTAATTCGTAACAACTTCTGGCCACAAAATCCACATCTCATTTACTTGAGATGGAAATTCTACGAAGTCACGTTGAACGCTAGTGCCCGAAACACGCGGATACTGAACGCTCGAAAGTAGGCCATGTAGCGCGTGACCAAATTCATGAAAGAGGGTAACGATCTCGTCGTAGGTCAGCAGGGTCGGTTGTCCCGCTGCAGGCTTTGGAATATTTAGATTGTTACAGACCACCGGGAGTTGACCCAGAAGGAAACTCTGATCGACCAAGTTATTCATCCAAGCGCCACCCTGTTTTGAATCGCGCGTGTAGAAATCACCAATGAAGAGTCCCAACTTACTTCCATCTTCATTGAATACTTCAAATGCTCGTGCCTCGGGGTGGTAAGTAACTAAATCGGGACGCGCTTTGAAAGTGATGCCAAAGAGCTTTGTTGCTGCAAAAAAGACACCATCATGGAGAACTCGCTCGAGTTCAAAGTAAGGTCTCATCGCACTGGAATCGATATTGTGCTTGGCCTTTCGCACTTTCTCGGTATAGAAATCCCAATCCCAACTCGCTAATTCAAAGGTTTCGCCTGAGTCGTTGATCATCGCTTGAATATCAGAACCCTCTGCACGCGCATTCCGTGCTGCTGCGGGTGCAATCTTGCGCAACATTGCATGGACATTGTCCACACTTCCGGCGGTCTGTTCTGCGATGATGTACTCAGCATGAGTGTTCTTACCAAAGAGTTTTGCACGCACAGCTCGTAGTTGAGCCATCTCTACGATGATCGCTTTAGTATCAAACTCGTTGTCGCGATTGCCTCTAAGCAGCGATGCCTTCATGATTCTTTCGCGAGTACTGCGGACTTCCAGGCTTTCCAACATGGGATTGCCAGTGAAGTTGACCATGTTAAGGAGATATTTGCCTTCTAAACCGCGTGCACTTGCAGCATCTGCAGCTGCCTGAATCTCACCCTCAGATAGACCGGCAAGCTCATCCTTGGAATCAACGACAAGAGCACTGTCGTTGGTATCTGCCAGAAGATTCTTTGAGAATTGTGTCTCCAAAAACGAAAGGCGCTCATTGAGCTTTGTCAGCTCTAGACGCTGATCTTGCGTTAAGTGCGCCCCCGCATAGATAAAATCTCTGTAGTACTTTTGCAGTAGCCATGCATCCTCAGAGTTAAGCGAAAGTGATGCTTGCTGATCATGCAAACTCTTAATCCGCGAAAATAGTGCTGGGTTTAGTGTGATCGAATCTTGATGGGCCGATAACTTGGGAGCAATTTCTTCCTCAATCGCATCCAGTACGTCATTGGTATCACTGGATGACTTGTTGTAGAAAACCAGAAGCATTCGAGTGAGTGTGCGACCACTTTTTTCAAGGGCAACTATTGTGTTTTCAAAAGTTGGCTCCCCTGAAGCAATGATTGCATCGACCTCAGCTAACTGCTCTTGGGTGCCTTGGTAAAAAGCTTCCAGATAGTGCGACTCTTCGATGGATGCAAAATCAGGAAGTTCATATTCCAGGGTGCTTGGAGCAAAGAATGGGTTCACGGACATGTACGGAATCTTTCTACGCGCGAGGGTTAGGGCTGATGGTCTGCTTTGGGTCGCGTTCAGGAAGAGTTCCCAACGCGCTATCGATCGCCTTCATCACTGATGCATCAAGCTTGACCCCTGATGCCTTCACATTTTCTTTCACCTGAGATGGCTTTGTCGCTCCCATGATTGCCGATGACACATTGTCATTCTGTAGAACCCAAGCGATAGCAAGCTGTGACATTGTCAATCCAACTGAATCTGCAACGGGTTGAAGTTTCTGAACTGCTTCAAGAACTTCATCGCGCATCCAGCGAGAAATCATTCCCGCGCCGCTCTTCTTATCCGTTGCACGTGACCCTGCAGGTGGCTTCGCTCCTGGCTTGTACTTTCCGGTGAGAACACCTTGCGCAATTGGGGACCAGACAATCTGTCCGATTCCCTCTTTGCGCGAGAGCGGAACAACTTCAGCGTCAATGACGCGCCATAGGGCTGAATACTGTGGCTGACTTGAAACAAATCGTGAAAAACCGCGAGCATCCTGGATTTTCAGTGCTGATGAGACTTGTTCTGCAGTCCACTCAGAGAAACCGATGTAATTAACTTTGCCCTGACGAATGAGATCCTCAAATGCCTGCAGCGACTCTTCAAGTGGGGTTTCAAAATCAAAACGGTGCATCTGATAGAGATCGATGTGATCCACATTCAAGCGCTTGAGTGATGCGTGGCACGATTCCATGATGTGCTTACGTGAAAGTCCACGATCATTCTTGCCAGTACCCGTCGGCCAATACACCTTGGTGAAGAGCTCATACGATTCTCTGCGAATCCCCTTAAGAGCTTTTCCTAGAACGGTTTCGGCACGAGTTCCTGCATAGACATCGGCTGTATCAAAGGTCGTAATTCCTAAGTCGAAGGCGGTCTTAACGCATTTAATTGCCGCTTCTTGTTCTACTTGGGATCCATGGGTGATCCAGTTTCCGTACGCTATTTCCGATACATACATTCCAGTGCTGCCGAGGCGTCTATATTCCATGCGCAGCAGATTACGCTATATTCTTAACTACACAAGCAGAAAAATTTAAGGGTGACCTACATAATGGCTCAGAACATGAGACGTAAGTTCGGTAACGTCTGGCGCGCACTACCCCACCCGTTCAGATGGGTGATTGTTGCAACGGTCGGTTCGACAGTCACCCTGCTTGGGATCATCTTCATATTCATCCCCGGCCCCGGCCTTCCCTTAATAGTTCTTGGGGTAGCAATCCTGGCTACCGAGTTTGCGTGGGCTCAAGTCGTCTATATCCGAATTAAAAATGAGGCAGATAAAATGACTGCTCGCGCAAAGAAGGCTTTCAAGCGAAAATAGATCGTGTGTGATGTCAGCGAGGTCATCTAGGCTGAACCGGTGAAGAAAAGCGTTGTCGATGAAGATCTATCTCTGACAACTTTTGTCGTTCTCGATTTGGAGACCTCGGGTGCTTCACCAAAGACTGGTAGCTCCATTACCGAAATTGGCGCAGTTAAAGTGCGTGGAGGGCAAGTCCTCGGAGTCTTTAGAACTTTCATTAACCCAGGTACAACACTTCCTCCATTTATTTCACAATTGACCGGGATTACCGATGAGATGCTCGTGGATGCACCGAGTATTGATTCCGTTCTACCCATCCTCCTCGAATTCTTAGGTAGCGAGCAAACGACGGTATTTGTTGCCCACAATGCGCCTTTTGACCTTTCGTTTCTTAAAGCATCGGCGGCGCTGCATGGGTATCGGTGGCCGAACTTTAGAGTCATTGATACTGTCAAGGCGGCGAGGTTTGTTCTTACCAAAGATGATGTTGCAAACTATCAACTAGGAACGCTTGCGACCTACTTCCGGACTGAGATTGCTCCGAGTCATAGAGCCCTCGATGATGCACTTGCTACTGTCGATGTTCTCCATGGAATCATCGAAAGGCTCGGAACATTCGGCATCACTACGATCAACCAGATGCTCAACGCTGGTGCTAAGAAGTCACGACCAAAGATTGCGTTAAAGCCACCCACTTCTCGAGTAAAGTCGTAGTCGCTCCACTATCGATTGCTGTCTCTGCTTTTTTCAAACCTCGAGCGATTCGTTCATGCACATCAAGGTTTTGTTCTCCCTCAAATGCTGCAATCGCAGCAGCTGCGTTGAGCAAGACTGCATCTCGTGGAGCACCTCTCTCACCTGCGAAAATTGCGAGTGTAATTCGAGCATTTTCAGCGGCATCTCCCCCGACAAGATCACTCACCGGCGCTCGCGAAATTCCAAAGTCAGCAGGCTCGATCAGATCACTTCGAATTTCACCTTTGCCGATACTGAGTATGGAAGTAGTTGAAGAGAGGGTTATTTCATCAAGTCCATCATCGCCCCGAAAAACAAATCCGTCGACACCGCGGGTAGCCAGAACTTGCGCCATCACTAAATGCATTCGGTCATCAGCTACGCCGATTGCTGCGGCCTGAGGTTTCGCAGGATTTGCCAGTGGACCCAAGATGTTAAAAACAGTTGGTATGCCTAGCTCTTTTCTAGCTGGAGCTGCAAAACGCATGGCAGGGTGGAAAATTGGAGCGAAGCAGAAACCTATTCCAAGGTCACGTACTGTTCGCTCGACGCCCTTGCCGTCCAAAGTTATGGCAACCCCAAGCGCTTCAAGAAGATCTCCAGATCCAGACTTGCTTGAGGCCGCTCGATTCCCGTGCTTCACGACTCGCGCTCCGGCGGAGGCCGCGATGATTGCAGCAGTGGTGGAGATATTTATTGTGTGTGCTCCATCGCCGCCTGTGCCCACTGTGTCGACAGCTCGTTCTGAGATGGAAATCGGAGCGCTATGAGCGAACATTTGATTGACCAGCGCCGAAACTTCTTCTGCCGTTTCGCCCTTGTCCTTCAGCGCGACAAGAAAGGATTTAATCTCCGAGATTTCTGCATTTCCACGAAGAATTGTCTCCATCACCGACGAGATTTCATGAGCTTCAAGATCGAGACCATTAATCAAACGGTCTATATAGGAGCTCCACATTGTGGCTTCACCTAACTCTCTATGGCAGAAGCAGTACTTGCGGGAATTATGCCTTGATGCGAGCGATTGAGGTGCGCAATAAATCAGCGACTGTATGTGCCAATGTGAATGGATCAATTGGATGAAGAACGTTTGCTTCAGCTCGAGACCATGTTGCAAGCCACGCATCTTCCTTGCGGGCTGTCATCACCAATACTGGAGGACAATTAAAGAGCTCATCCTTGAGTTGACGAGCGATTCCCATGCCTCCTTCTGGAGCGGCCTCCCCATCAAGAATAAAGAGATCAATCTCGTGATCACCGCTTCGGGCTTTGCCGTCAACATAGAGACGGAGCGCGGGACCAGTTGCAAATTCGATGATCGAGTGGGGCGCTAGATCTGGCGCTACACGGGTACCTAAGGCTGCAGCCACATGGGTGCGGACTGTCACATCGTCTGAATAAAGAACGATATTGAGGCGGCGTGTGGTTTCTTGCGACATGGGTGAACTCTACCGCGATGAATGGCCGATGCCATGGTGATCCGTTTCACCTCAAAGATGCGTAAATATGCGGCGGATAGAGCCAGAGAAAGAGGTGAAAGGCAGCAATATCGGGAATAATCTCCCGCATGACAAGTTCAGTCTCAAGCCAGGCATCAGAGCCAGCCTCTATGCATCGGATCACCAAGCCCAACGTTGTTGCAGTGGGCACGATCGTGTGGCTCTCTAGTGAATTGATGTTCTTCGCAGCGATCTTTGCAATGTACTTCACAACTCGCGGCGTGCAAGGTCCAGCGATTTGGAGTGAATCAACCGAGCTACTGAGTATCCCATTTGCTGCAGTTACCACCACTGTTCTTGTTCTCTCATCAGTTACATGCCAATTCGGAGTTTTCGCCGCCGAACGATTCCAAAACAAGCGCGAAGGTTCACTGTGGCAGATGAGCCGCTGGGGAATGCGTGAATGGTTTGCTCTCACATTCCTCATGGGTGCGTTCTTTATTGCAGGTCAGATCTATGAATATGCAGCTCTCGTAAGCGAAGGCCTGACACTCTCCTCAAATGCTTACGGTTCAATTTTTTACCTTGCAACAGGTTTCCATGGTCTACACGTAACAGGCGGCTTAATTGCATTCCTTATCGTCTTGGTTCGTGTTGCTAAGGCTCGTCGCTTCACTCAACAGCAAGCTACGACAACCATCGTTGTCTCTTATTACTGGCACTTCGTCGACGTTGTATGGATCGCACTCTTTGCTGCGATCTATCTGATTAAGTAGATTGGGAATTAAGTGAAGAGTCTTTCGCGTTACCGCCGACATAGAGCAGTTGCACCATTGCTTTTGATCTTTGCTCTTCTTGGTATCGGAACAACCTTTCAAGTAGCTGGCGCAGCAACAACTTCTCCGATGACTGCCGAAGAACGAACTGCCGCTATCGCAGAAGGCAAAGAAATTTTCTTAAGAGGCTGCTCTTCCTGCCACGGCCTTAACGCCGAAGGTGGCGCAATCGCTCCATCACTGATTGGCGTTGGCGCTGCATCAGTTGACTTCCAAGTTGCTACAGGGCGTATGCCTATGGCTGACATGAGTCAGCAAGCAATGCGCAAAACTCCTATTTACAACGATGAAGAAGTTGCAGCACTTGCAGCATATGTTGCCTCCCTTGCACCGGGACCTGAAATTCCATCGGAAGATATGCTCAACTACGAACGTGATGGTGAAGTTGCAGAAGGTGGCGAACTGTTCCGAACTAACTGCGCGATGTGCCACAACTTTGCTGGTCAAGGTGGCGCACTCACTCAAGGAAAATACGCACCTTCAGTAATGGGTGTTGAGCCTGTTCATATCTATGAAGCGATGATTACTGGTCCGCAATCAATGCCAGTTTTTTCAGATAAAACACTCACTCCAAAAGAAAAGCTTTCAATTATCAAGTGGATTAAGGCAGCAGAGAAGGAACCACAGCTTGGTGGAGTCGCACTCGGTCGAGTTGGCCCTGTAACAGAAGGACTTCTTGTTTGGACACTCGGACTTGGACTGCTTATTGGTATTGCAGTCTGGCTAGCAGCGAAGGCGAAATGAATAATTATGAGTAATGAAATCGAAGTAATCAAAGATCCAGGATTACCTACCCATAAGTTGCGTCAAACAGATGTCGATCCGAAGGCTGCTGCCCGTGCAGAACAGCAAGTCGCAATTCTTTTCCTGCTTTCTGCGCTAAGCACTGTGCTCTTCATCTTTTCGTATTTCTTTATCTCTACTGAAACTTTCATCTTCATTCCACTTATGGGTGAACAGAACGCTCACCAACTCTTCCTGGGTTTAGGTCTGGCATTCTCACTCTTGTTCATCGGACTTGGCGCTGTGCACTGGGCGAAGACGCTTATGCCAGATCAAGAAGTTATTGCACACCGTCACGAATTCCGATCCTCTGATTCTGATCGTGATGATTTTGTTAAAACCGCCAAAGAAGGTGCAGCTGCAGCAGGGCTAGGTCGCCGCTCGCTCATTAAGCGAACATTAGGACTTGCAGTAGGCCTTGTCGGCGTCTCCCCTATCTTTCTTCTTCGTGATTTAGGCCCAACTCCAGGCGATGAACTCAAGACAACGAGTTGGAAGGCTGGCTCGCGACTTGTGACCGATCCAGGTGATCGCCCAATTCGCCCAGAAGATCTGGAAATTGGATCAGTTGCGCAAACACTTCCAGAGCTAGCGCCAGGAAAAGATCACCATACGCTCAATGACATTGCAAAAGATGCCGTTCTACTTATTCGCCTTCGTCCCGAAGAATTCAATCTTGATGCAGAGCGACTTTCGTGGACCTATCAAGGAATCATCGCCTTCTCAAAGATCTGCTCTCACATGGGGTGTGCTGTTGCTCTCTACGAACAGAGCACTAAGCATCTGCTCTGCCCATGCCACCAATCAACTTTCGATGTAACCCGTGCTGCAAAGGTGATCTTCGGACCAGCGGCTCGTCCTCTTCCACAACTTGCGATCACAGTGGATGAAGAGGGTTATCTCGTTGCACAAGCACCGTTTAATGAGCCAGTCGGTCCTAGTTTCTGGGGGAGATCCAAATGAGCGCACGTGAAAGAATTGCGGGCAACGTTGCTAACTATGTAGATGAGCGCACAGGTGCTGCTGCATGGATGAAGAAGAATCTTCAGAAGGTATTCCCTGATCACTGGTCATTTATGCTCGGAGAGATTGCGCTCTACTCATTTGTGATTTTGCTTCTATCTGGAACATTCCTAACTTTTTGGTTCGATCCATCAATGCGCGAAGTTGTCTACGAGGGTTCATATGAGCCTCTCAAAGGGCTAGAAATGTCTGCCGCATACGCTTCCGCACTCGATATCTCTTTTGAAGTTCGTGGCGGACTTTTGATGCGACAGATTCACCACTGGTCAGCTCTGATCTTTATGGCAGCGATTGTCGTTCACTTGTTGCGCGTGTTCTTCACAGGTGCTTTCCGCAAGCCACGTGAATTTAACTGGATCATCGGAGTTGGACTTCTTACACTAGGAATTGTTGAAGGTTTCTTGGGTTACTCACTTCCTGATGACCTTCTCTCAGGCACAGGAATTCGAATTGCTGAAGCTATCTTGCAAGCGATTCCGTTAGTCGGTTCCTACCTGTCTTACTTCCTCTTCGGTGGAGTATTCCCAGGCGTAACTTTTATTCCACGTATCTACACGCTTCACATTCTTATCATTCCGGGAATCTTCCTTGCCCTCATCACTGTGCACTTAATGTTGGTTTGGTACCAGAAGCACACTCAGTATCCAGGTCCAGGTCGAACAGAGAAGAATGTTGTTGGTTATCCACTCATGCCGGTCTACATGGCTAAAGCTGGCGGATTCTTCTTCATCGTCTTTGGTGTTACCGCTTTTCTTGGCGCAGTTGCATCCATTAACCCCATCTGGCTCTATGGTCCATATACACCGGGCCAAATTTCAGCTGGCTCACAGCCTGACTGGTACATGGGTTGGCTCGATGGATTAGTTCGCATGGCTCCCCCACTTGAACCCGTAATTTTTGGTTACACACTTTCACTCAACATTTTGATTCCGGGTCTAATAATTCCGGGAATTCTCTTTACGGGAATGGCTCTCTATCCATTTATTGAACAGTGGATTACTGGAGATAAGCGCGAACATCATCTTCTTGATCGTCCACGCAATGCACCTAACCGCACAGCACTCGGTGCCATGGCGCTTACCTTTATGTTGATCGCACTTATCAACGGTGGTAACGACATCATCGCGACCAACTTTGATCTCTCGATCAATCAGATCATGTGGTTTAGCCGCATCGGAATCATTGTTCTGCCTCCGATCGCATTTATTGTCACCAAGCGACTTTGTCTCTCGCTTCAGCGTGCCGATCGCGAACTAGTCCTACATGGTCGCGAAACTGGTCGCCTTGTAATGATGCCATCTGGCGAATTCGTTGAAGTACATGAGCCAATTTCACCTGAGAAGGCTTGGCTACTTACCCAACATGAGCAGGGCGCTCCACTTGAACTTGAAGAGAAAGATGCTCGCGGTGTTCGTCGCCCAGGGCTACTCAAGTCAAAGCTAAGAAAGCGCTTTGCTATCGCTCATGCTGAACAGGTTGCGAAGCCAAGTGTGGAAGATCTCAAGGAGATCGAACACCACTAACAGGTTGTCTAACCACCAGTGCTACGCCAATTATCGTAACGAGAGTTCCGCATGCGGTGAGCACGCTAATTGTTTCGCCAAATAAGAAGTATGCCTCGACTGCCGTAACTGCAGGGACGAGATAGTAAAGCGATGATACTGAGGACGCGCTAGACCGAGCGAGCAAGTAGTACAGAATCAAAATTGCGCCGATGGATAATGCGAGAACCAGCCAAACCAGCGAGAAGATAAACGAGCCATTCCATGTGATGCTCTCCCCTTGCTCGAAGGTGAGCGCCAATGCACCAAGCAATAGTCCCGTAAAAATGTACTGCCACGAAGTTCCAGAGAGAACTTCAACGCCCGCACCGAACTTCTTCTGCAACAGGGTGCCAGAAGTTCCACCAAGAAGGGCTATAAATATCGCAACTACACCCGCTGTGGGTAATTCTTGACTGATAGAGCCACTGAGTTTAGGAGCAATGACCAAAACCAATCCAGCGAGCCCGAGTGCCAACCCTAACCACTTGCGAAACGAAAGCTTCTCGTGAAAGAAAATTGAAGAGAACACAGAAACCAATACTGGTTGAAGAGAGCAGATGAGAGCCGTGATTCCCGCAGGCATTCCCTGCTTTACGCCGTAGAAACATCCACCAAGGTAAGCGCCATGAATTGTCACGCCCACTAGAGCGCTCTTGCCGATCGTCGGT
This sequence comes from Candidatus Planktophila sp., assembly GCA_044372065.1. GTDB lineage: Bacteria > Actinomycetota > Actinomycetes > Nanopelagicales > Nanopelagicaceae > Planktophila. The sequence goes on from JBILSO010000027.1 coordinate 11,465, forward strand.
AAATCGTGTGCAAACCTTCGAGTGATCGCTAGCGAGATCATCGCAAGCAAGACCGAAGCGATCGCCATTCGGATCGCAATAAATGTAAATGGTGGTGCATATGGGATTCCGTAGCGAATGCCTGTAAATCCAGTACTCCACAGCAGAACGAATATGACCGGGGCTGTACGTGTTGTTATTAGCCCTCGCATAGGAGTTTTAGTTTAACGAGCGATTTAGCCATCCACTTTGGGTTGCGGTTGAGTGAGTCGGTCTTATGCAGCCACCAACGCTGAACTTTGTTGCAGACAGAGGCGTCAAAGATCTCAGTGACCTGGGTGCTTCCATTTCCGAGATCGACTAGCTCGTACGACCACGTCCACTTCATGAGATGACGCCACGTAATCTTGCGATCCTCTTCAAAAGCTACAACTTCATTTGTGATGCGGTATGGCACTTTAATTTTCATCGACATACCAAAACGTGCGCCGAGTGATAGACGGTCAGGGCCTGAGACTGCTTTATTGATAGTCGAAGAGCCGTCGAAGAGAGCATGCGCTTTGGGATCAGCAAGATAATTAAAAATCTTTGAAGGCGGGGCTTGGATAACAATTCGAGCCGCTGCAGTATCCGGAGAATCTACGTCGAGGATCTCTGCACGCACCTGCATCGACTATTCCTTTAGTGGTGGGCGGTCATCGAAGGGTCATCGAGAGGCTTTTCGTACTCTGTTACCCATCCGATAACGCTAATAACCAACGCTGCTAATGCAATGACTGTGAGCCACCATCCGATAATGAGGCCAAAGCCCATTGCAATCGCACTTGCAGCTACAGGAAGTGGCCACCATGAATGAGGACTATAGAAACCAAGTTCGCCAGCGCCATCTGCAATCTCCGCTGTGAGGTTATCTGCAGGCATTACGGTACCGATTCGCTTCTGCGTGAACCACACATAAAAGCCAACCATTCCTGCAAGACATGCCGCTAAGAGCATTCCGGTGACACCAACTGCTTCCCCGCCGACATACCAATAGATGACCGTCATGATGACGTAGAAAACACTGAGGCCAACAAAAAGTTGCCAATTAACCTTCATGCTTAATGTCCTTCAGTCTTGATATGCGGGTGATGTAGATCAAAAGCTGGGCGCTCAGAGCGAATACGTGGCATCGATAGGAAGTTGTGGCGTGGCGGAGGACATGAAGTTGCCCACTCGAGAGATGCGCCATATCCCCACGGATCATCTACCTCAACCTTTGGACTCTTGCGAGTAATCCACACATTGATAGCAAAAGGAATCATTGAGAGCGCGAGTAGGAATGAGCCGATAGTTGAAATCATATTCATGCCCGTAAATCCATCTGTTGCTAGGTAATCGGAATAACGTCGTGGGAATCCCTTAATTCCTAGCCAATGTTGAATCAGGAACGTGATGTGAAAACCGAAGAACAGCGTCCAGAAATGGATTTTTCCTAAGCGCTCGTTAAGCATCTTTCCTGTCATTTTTGGCCACCAGAAATAGAAGCCAGCAAACATCGCAAAGACCACAGTTCCAAAGAGAACGTAGTGGAAGTGCGCAACGACAAAGTATGAAGCTGATACAGCGAAATCTAGCGGTGGTGAAGCCAGAATGATTCCGGTAATTCCGCCGAACAAGAACGTAACAAGGAAGCCCATCACCCAGAGCATTGGAGTTTCAAAGGTGACGTGACCTCGCCACATCGTACCGATCCAGTTGAAGAACTTCACACCGGTTGGTACACCTATCAAAAATGTCATGAAAGAGAAGAAGGGCAGCAGAACCTGACCACTTGCAAACATGTGGTGAGCCCAGACTGCAACAGAGAGAGCCGAGATTGCAATCGTTGCTGCAATCAAACCTTTATATCCGAAGATCGGCTTGCGACTAAAGACCGGCAAAATTTCAGTTGCGATTCCAAAGAATGGCAGAGCCAAGATATAAACCTCGGGATGGCCAAAGAACCAGAAGAGGTGCTGCCAGAGCATCGCACCGCCATTTGCTGGATCAAAAATATGGGAGCCATACAAGCGGTCTGACTCAAGTGCGAGCAGGGCTGCGGCAAGTGGAGGGAATGCAAGAAGTACAAGAATTGAAGTAAGAAGAACGTTCCACGAGAAAATTGACATGCGGAACATAGTCATTCCG
>JBILSO010000086.1:0-4303 GCA_044372065.1 Candidatus Planktophila sp.
TGTGTCTGCTCCGGTTATGTAGGTCAGTGCAATTGGTACTTGATCTTCGATTACTTGCGGCAACAACTTTCCTCGCACAGCCAAATTTGCATAAGTAAAAGTTGGTGACTTTTTAGCCAACACATCAGCAACTCGATCTGCCCATCCACGATAATAGCCATCGACCATTTCATCAGTCATTCCCTCACTATAGGAATCACCGCACACTACAAAACGGTTATAGATCATTTGCAGGCTGCCTACTTCTTACGACGCTGCTCATCTACCCAGAACATTGCAATTGATGTTGCAACGCTTGCGTTGAGAGATTCTGTACTAGCCATAATTGGAATAGAGACAACGAGGTCGCACTTTTCACGCACAAGCCGTGATAGTCCCTTGCCTTCGCTACCAACAACGATCATGAGGTGCTCTTTAGCAACCTTCATCTCGCTTAAGGTCACATCGGCTTCCCCATCGAGTCCAACCACGAAACATCCCAATTTCTGGGCATCTTCAATCGTGCGAGCAAGGTTTGTAACCTGTGCAACGCGAAGGCGGGCTGCTGCTCCAGCTGAAGATTTCCAAGCGGCGGCAGTCATTGCAGCAGCACGGCGCTCAGTCATCACAACACCTGCGGCACCAAAAGCTGATGCGCTTCGCACAATTGCACCGAGGTTTCGAGGATCTGTCACACCATCGAGTGCGATGATCATCATTGGATGATTTGCTTGCTCTGCAATCTCTTGAAAACTTGAATATTGATATGGCTTAATTGCCAAAATAATTCCTTGGCTATTGGCGTTAATGTTTTCGATCTCAGCGCGATGCACTTCACGGATGTTAAGTCCATGATGGAGTGCTAGCTTGAGAGATTCAGCGACGCGATCATCTACATCGATGCTGCGCGCAACAATCAGCTCTGTTGCAGGAACATTTTCGCGTAGCGCTTCCAGAACTGCGTTACGACCAGAAACAATTTCACCCTTAGGTTTCTCACTACGGCCGCGAGGAGATGCAGCAGCGCGTGGTGATGACGTTCCCCCACGCTTTCCATCTTTCTTTTCGGCTGCTTTCTTTCGCTTTGCAGCGGCGTGATAGGGACGGTCTTCAGCTTTTGGTGTTGGACCTTTACCTTCGAGACGACGCTTATTGTTTCCGCCAGATCCTGATGAAGGACCTTTTTTAGATCCGCGAACTGCGCCACGTGGTTTTGAATTACCGGCCATTTATTTACTCTCACTTCGTGTGATCGACCATCGTGGCCCTTGTGCGCTATCTTCAATAGTAATTCCAAGTGCCATCAAGCCATCGCGAATCGCATCGGCTGCAGCGAAATCTTTACGTACTCGCGCTGCCTCACGCTGTTCCAAGGCTAATTTAATGGTGCCATCGAGGGCTGAAGTTAAATCTTCCGATCCATCGATTGCCGCGAAAGCGCTATCGAATGGGTCGCAGCCGAGAACTTCGAGTGCACCACGAATCTCATTTGCCGAATTAGTAATGCCGGCCTTATCTCCTGCAGTAATTGCGATATTTCCAAGGCGAAGTGCCTCTGAAATGCCAGCGAGTGCTTGTGGCACGGCTAAATCATCATTCATCGCAGCAGCAAAGCCATCACTTATTACAGGAGTAGGTACGACGCCAAGAATTTCAACTGAGCGATTCAGGAATGATTCAATACGTCCAAACGCAATCGCAGATTCAGCGAGAGCTTCATGTGAAAACTCGAGCATTGAACGGTAATGCGCACTGCCGAGATACCAACGGAGTTCGACTCCACGAACACTCTTGAGTAGCTCTTGTACTTGTAGCGAGTTACCAAGTGATTTACTCATCTTCTCACCGGAAGCTGTAACCCACGCGTTATGTAACCAGCGCTTTGCAAATCCATAACCTGCAGCTTCAGATTGTGCAATCTCGTTCTCGTGATGCGGGAAAATCAGATCAAGTCCGCCGCCGTGAATATCAAAGCTTTCACCAAGGTATGCATGTGCCATTGCAGAACATTCAAGGTGCCATCCTGGGCGCCCTGCACCCCACGGAGTTGGCCATGATGGATCGCCTGCCTTTGCAGCTTTCCATAACGCAAAGTCACGCGGATCTTTCTTAAATGTTTCGTCAGCATCGGCTGCAGACTGTAAATCATCTACATTCTGCCTGGACAAGGTGAGATAAGACTTTAGTTTACGAACTTCGAGATATACATCGCCATTACCTGGTGCGTATGCCGCACCCTTTTCAATCAAGATCTGCATGAGCTCGATCATCTGAGTCACATGGCCAGTTGCACGTGGCTCATATGTAGGAGGCAAGACATTAAGGGCTGCGTAGGCATCGCTAAATGCACGCTCGTACTTCATCGCAACTGCCCACCAAGGCATCTCTTCATGAACTGCCTTATGCAAAATCTTGTCATCGATATCTGTCACATTGCGAATAAATGTGACGTTGTATCCACTCTTGGTGAGCCAGCGTCGCAAAATATCGAAGTTCACTCCAGAGCGAACATGGCCAATATGTGGCGGGGCTTGCACTGTGGCGCCGCAGAGATAGATCCCCACTTCACCAGCCTTGAGTGGAACGAAGGGAGAAGTGGTTCGCGTGAGGGTGTCATACAACGATAGCGAACTCATGAGCTAAGTCTACCTTGTGAAAAAACTGATCAATTCTTGGTAATCAACGCAGATGCAATGGCGGCAATGCCTTTTCCTTCACCTGTAAGGCCAAGACCATCAGTTGTTGTTGCTAGAAGTGCAACATCGGCACCACCAAGGGCTGTAGAGAGCGCGGCAATTGCCTCGACTCTTCGTGCACCAATTTTTGGACGGTTGCCAATGATTTGCACTGAAACATGTGAAATCGAATAGCCAGCTTGCTCTACTAAGCGCACCGTCTCCTGTAATAACTGCGCACCACTTGCACCGGCATATTCTGGACGTGATGTTCCAAAGTTACTTCCGAGATCGCCAAGGTTAGAGGCGGCTAAGAGTGCGTCACAGATTGCATGTGCTGCAACATCACCATCGGAGTGCCCATCTACGCCAGTTTCATCTGGCCAGAAGAGACCAGCTAAATGAAGTGGACGACCATCAGCAAAGGCATGTGCATCAACGCCGACGCCAGTTGAAAAGTCATGAGTGTTGCCAAGAAATTGAAGAGCTGTCGCTAAATCCGATGGCGTTGTGATCTTGATGGCACGTTCTTCGCCTTCAATGACTTTAACTCGTGCGCCAAGTTGTTCAACCAGAGCAGCATCATCTGTTGCATCAGATTTGCTCTCGTGAGCTCTCTTTAAAAGATCAAAGGCAAAACCTTGCGGTGTCTGTACGCGACGAAGTGGCGCACGATCTGGGGTAGCGGTGACATACCCATCACCATCGATAACTTTGACTGTATCAACTTGTGGCAAGCCAGGAATCACGGCAACTTCACCTGCGCGGAGAGCTGCAATAACGTTGCGAGCTAAATTGCTACTTGCAAGTGCGCGAGCCGCATCATGTACCAATACAAATTCGGCGTTCTGCGATATCGAAGCTAAACCGATTCGAACGCTCTCGCTGCGAGTCGATCCGCCAGTAACAACAGTCGCACGATCAGCTGCGATCGCGCGAATTGCATCTTCATAACCAGCAGGTGAGGTAATTACGATCTCATCGACAACTGCCGACAAAGATGAAAGAGCATGTTCAATAAGTGTGCGATCTCCGAGCGAGATAAGCGCTTTAGGAATTGTGCTTCCGAAGCGTTCCCCACTACCTGCTGCAGCAATGATGGCGGCGATCATGGGTACTTCTTTCTTCAGGAGGTAAGCGTTAGGAAGCAAGAACCTCATCAAGAATTTCAGCGGCCTTAACTTCATCTGTGTGCTCAGCAAGTGCTAGCTCTGAAACAAGAATCATCTTCGCTCTTGTAAGCATGCGCTTTTCTCCGGCTGAAAGTCCACGATCAAGATCGCGACGGTAGAGATCGCGAACAACTTCTGCGACCTTAACAACATCGCCTGAAGCAATCTTCTCTAGGTTGGCCTTGTAGCGACGAGACCAGTTTGTTGGCTCTTCAGTATATGGCTGACGAAGAACGTTAAATACGTGATCCAACCCTGCGCTATCGACAACATCACGAACACCGACGAGATCTACATTCTCCGCAGGAACGCGGACAGTGAGATCGCCTTGTGCAACCTTCAAAACGAGGTAGGTCTTCTCTTCACCCTTAATAACTCGAGTTTCAATTGCCTCGATAAGAGCTGCTCCGTGATGAGGATAAACAACGGTTTCGCCGACCTTAAATGTCATGTGTTGCCCTTCGCTAGAGGGTCAAT
>JBILSO010000087.1:0-4284 GCA_044372065.1 Candidatus Planktophila sp.
TTGTCTGTTTAGCTTTTGCACGGCCTCTACCCATGGGGCGGCCTCCTTACCAATAACATGTATCTGCGTGAGCGCACTTTAGCGCGATTTGTAGGTCCCGGCCAAAGCGGCAGATCCACGCGTGCCGGGGGTGGCTTTGACCTCTCCTGCTACCCAAGCGCTCATGCCGCGGGCGGCCAAAGAGGCGATGGTGAGCTCGGCTACGCCTGGATCGACGATGGCGACCATGCCGATTCCGGCATTCCAGGTGCGCTCCATATCTGCCTGCGGAACTGAGGCGATCTGGGCCAGGTACAGCATCTCGTGCGGCAGCGACCAGGTCGAGCGATCGTAGGTGGCGGTGAGGCCATCTGGAATTACGCGAGCGGTGTTATCGGCAAGTCCTCCACCTGTGATGTGCGAGAAAGTGCGCAAGTTTTCTTTAAGGCTTCTGATCAGCGCTAAACAATCGAGTGCGTAAATCTCTGTTGGTGTCAGAAGAACTTCGCCAAGGGTGCGACCAAATTCGGTGTTGTGTGCGGTGATATCAATTGTATGTGTGGCAAGAATGTGGCGCACAAGAGAAAAACCATTTGCGTGGATACCAGATGCTGGCATTGCAATCAATAGATCGCCTGACTTCACGCGATGAGCGCCAAGTTGTAGGTGAGCATCAACAACACCGGTTGCAGCACCTGCAATATCAAATTCATCTTCGCCAAGTAAGCCTGGGTGTTCTGCAGTTTCCCCGCCAACAAGTGCGGTGCCAGCTTTTTCACACCCACGTGCAATTCCGCCAACGATGGCAGCGATGCGCTCTGGGATTACTTTTCCGACAGCGATGTAATCTGTCATGAAGAGAGGTTCGGCGCCACAGACAACTAAGTCATCGACAACCATCGCAACCAGATCTTCACCGATGGTGTCGTACTTACCAAGGATGCGCGCAATCTCTGTCTTTGTACCGACTCCATCTGTTGATGTTGCAAGAAGTGGTTGTTGCATTGACTTCATCGCACTGGCGTCAAAGAGACCAGCAAATCCGCCGATGCCACCGACAACCTCTTTACGAGATGCCTTTGCAATCGATGCCTTCATTAACTCTACGGCGCGATCGCCTGCATCGATATCTACGCCCGCATCTTTATATGTGCTCATGGGTTTTGATCCAATATCTCCAAGCGCAACTTACCGTCTGAGAGATCTGTAGGGATAGCGATCGGATATTGCCCTGTGAAGCATGCTTTACATAGCTTTTCAGCCGGTACGTGGGTGGCTTCAATCAATCCCTCTGCGCTGACATAGCCCAATGAATCAGCACCAATAGATCTGCGAATCTCTTCCACTTCGAGGCCACTAGCGATCAGCTCTGCCCGTGTTGCAAAGTCAATCCCGTAGAAACATGGCCACTTCACTGGTGGACTTGAGATGCGGACGTGAATCTCAAGTGCACCTGCCTCGCGCAACATACGAACGATTGCGCGCTGGGTATTTCCGCGCACGATCGAGTCATCGACTACAACGATTCGCTTGCCCTCGATGATCTCGCGTAAAGGATTGAGTTTGAGGCGAATACCAAGTTGTCTAATTGTCTGTGATGGCTGAATAAATGTGCGACCAACATAAGAGTTCTTAACAAGCCCTAGCCCATAAGGAATTCCAGATTCTTGTGCATATCCAATTGCGGCAGGTGTTCCAGATTCAGGGACCGGAATGACAAGATCTGCCTTCACTGGTGCTTCGATCGCAAGTTTCTTTCCAATGCGCACTCGTGTGGCATGCACGCTCTGTCCAGCAATCGATGTATCAGGGCGAGCAAGATAGACATATTCGAAGATGCAACCCTTGGGTTCGGGTACTGCCCACATCTGCGAACGAATTCCATCTTCATTAATAATTAAGAATTCACCTGGTTCAACTTCGCGAACAAAAGCGGCACCGACAATATCAAGGGCAGCCGACTCTGATGCAACAACCCAACCGCGTTCGAGCTTTCCGATAACGAGCGGGCGTACGCCGTGTCGATCGCGGGCGGCATACAACGTGCGTTCATCCATAAAGACGAGTGAGAATGCACCCTCTAGCAACGGCAATACAGCAAGCGCACTTGCCTCAACATTTTTCTCGTGTTGCAGACCAATGAGCGCTGTCATGATTTCGGTATCTGTTGTTGCACCACTCTCATTCTTGGCGGGTGGTTCAAGCTTTGACACCATTTCGGCAAGATCGCCAGTATTAGTCAGGTTTCCATTGTGGGCTAAAGCCAGTGTGCCGTACTTAGTTGGCCGCAAGGTTGGCTGGGCGTTTATCCAGGTGCTTGAACCTGTGGTGCTATATCGCGTGTGACCGATAGCAAGATCACCTGGAAGTGTTGCAAGATCTGACTCGGTAAATACTTGCGAGACAAGGCCCATATCTTTGAAGACAACGATACGTTCACCATCAGAGGTTGCAATGCCAGCAGATTCGGTTCCGCGATGTTGCAAGGCATAGAGACCATAGAAAGTTAACTTAGCAACTTCTTCATCTGGAGCCCAAACACCAAAGACGCCACATGCATCTTGTGGCCCTTTATCATCGCCAGGATAGTTGTGATTGAGTAATCCATCGGGGCGGCGGCTCATGAGGAGATCCTATTCTGCAAGGGCAAGAGCGCAGAGAGATCGGCGCGCGCACCGGAAGCGTTAATCAAACCTTCACTGAGAGCATCTGCCCAATTCTTTTCACCGTGCACAAGAGCTAGCCATGTCTGCGCATCCATCTCAATTACATTCGGCGGTGTTCCGCGAGTATGTGTTGGTCCTTCACCACATTGCACAGCTGCATACGGCGGAATCCGAACTTCAATCGCACGACCAGGTGAAAGGCGGACAAGTTCTGCTAAAGATGCCTTTACCTGTTCGAGGATTATGGGATCGCGCATTACTTATCCAAATAGTTTCTGGAAGGTAGATGTATGTGCGGTGCGAAGTTCATCAAGTGAAATTTTAACTTCGTTGATCACGAGAGCGTCTCCACCTGTAGTACCCAGGTAAGTCAATGGAATTTCTCCAGCCGCTGCCTTTAACGCTGCTGCCTTAGATGCTTCAACTGCGACAACAACTCGACCAGGAGTTTCAACAAGTAGATTCATTCCGGGATTTGCCAGAGTGATCGTTGCGCCAACGTTGTGACGTAAGACCATCTCGGTAAGGGATGCGGTAAGTCCGCCTTGGCTTAAGTCATGGGCAGCAGTGAATATCTTCTCGGTGCGACCCTTTACCAAGAGCTTGATAAGACGCATTTCACGCTGCAAATCAGCTGTTGGCGCCTGTCCCCCGCGCATCCCGTGCAGATAGGCCCACTCAGAACCAGATAAGTTCTCATCGCTCGCGCCGATTAAATAAAGTTCAAGTCCGGCACGATCAAAGCTCATTGGTGTGCGAGTGCGCACATCATCGATGACTCCAAGAACTCCAATGACAGGTGTCGGCAAGATTGCAACATCACCAGTCTGGTTATAGAAGGAAACGTTTCCACCTGTAACAGGAAGTCCCATCTCAAGACATCCATCTGCAAGTCCGCGCACAGTCTCAGCAAATTGCCACATCACACCTGGATCTTCAGGAGATCCAAAGTTAAGGCAGTTTGTTACTGCAAGTGGAATTGCGCCCGCTGTTGCGATATTGCGTGAAGCTTCAGCAAGTGCCAGCTTCGCACCTTCATAAGGATTGAGGTACGACCAATTTGCGTTGGCATCGGTGGCTACTGCAACACCAAGGTGTGTCTTTTCATTAATACGAACCATTCCAGAATCATCTGGTTGTGATTGCACTGTGTTGCCCTGTACATAGCGATCGTATTGATTAGTGACCCAGCTCTTATCTGCCAAGTTTGGAGTTGCTGCCATCATTAAGATTGCATCTTTAATCTCTTGTGCACTCTGTGGAATCACGGGGTTGATTGTTTCGGCGTTCACGCGCGCGATATATGCCGGTTCTGCGAGAGGGCGTGAGTAAACCGGACCGTCATGTGCGACGGTGCGTGGAGGAACATCGACAATAAGTTCGCCATGCCAAGTGATTTCAAGGTGGTCCCCATCTGTTACTTCACCAATGACAGTGACTGTCACATCCCACTTCTTACAGATTTCAAGGAAGCGATCGATCTTGCTTGGTTCAACAATTGCGCACATACGCTCTTGTGACTCTGACATCAAAATCTCTTCTGGAGATAACGTGGCATCGCGCAGCGGAACGCGGTCTAACTCAACCTTCATGCCGCCGCTGCCACCTGAAGCTAGCTCGCTGGTGGCACACGATAAGC
>JBILSO010000088.1:0-4282 GCA_044372065.1 Candidatus Planktophila sp.
CTCCACATCGATCGCACCTATCAAGGGCATTTAGAGGTGTGGATTCGAGGATAACTTGCTCGTTCATCGCGCTCTCCGATCGTTGCCTAAAGATCATCACGGTGATGATCTGTACTCCAGTTGGGTACTTGGTATGGAACATCATGCCATCTATAAATATTCCCCGCCTGCTGATTTCCAGGAAATTTTCTCCATTTAGATAGATATCTCACAGGAATTGGAAGGTTTTCCCAGTAATTGAGATGGCCCTCGGCGCGTTTACGCACATGCGAAGAGTTCGCTGGCTAATCTTTGCACCCATGGCTGCCAAAAAAGATTCCGGTGATGCGGGTGCACAGCTCGATCTCACCGCCCCAGGCGCTGAAGTAGATAGCTATACTGCAAAAGATTTAGCGGTCCTTGAGGGTCTTGATGCAGTTCGCAAACGCCCAGGTATGTATATCGGTTCGACCGATTCACGCGGACTCATGCACTGCCTCTGGGAAATCATTGACAACGCAGTTGATGAAGCTCTTGCTGGTCACTGCAAGAAGATCGATATTAATCTTGAGGCAGATGGATCAGTTGAAGTTCATGACGATGGTCGCGGTATCCCAGTTGATAAAGAACCTAAGACAGGTCTTACTGGCGTTGAAGTTGTTCTCACTAAATTGCACGCGGGTGGAAAATTCGGCGGGGGATCATACGCAGCTTCCGGTGGCCTCCACGGTGTAGGTGCATCTGTAGTGAACGCACTCGCAGAACGCCTTGATGCTGAAGTTGATCGCAACGGCAAGATTTATTGGATGTCATTTCGCCGCGGAGAAGCTGGAATTTTCGACGGTGAAGGTCCTAAAGCTGACTTCACGCCGCAATCAGGTCTGCGCACCATAGGTAAGGTTTCAGCAAAAGTTACTGGCACACGCATTAAATGGTGGAGCGATAAGCAAATCTTCTTAAAAGAAGCCAGCCTTGATATTGAGGAAATTTACGCTCGTGCGCGCCAAACATCTTTCTTGGTTCCCGGTCTTACCTTGGTTGTCAACGACAATCGCACCAAGACTCCTACAACTCAAACTTTCTTCCACAAAGGCGGAATCTCCGAGTACTGCGATTTCTTGCAGCCAGACGAACCAGTGGGAAGCGTCATTCGTATTTACGGCACTGGCCATTATCAAGAGACTGTCCCTGTATTGGATGACAAGGGCCACATGGTCTCCACAGAAGTTGAGCGCGATATGGAAGTTGATATCGCACTGAAGTGGGGAATGGGCTTTGATACGACTCTTCGTTCATTCGTCAACATCATTGCAACTCCTAAGGGCGGAACTCACGTTCAAGGTTTTGAGCGCGCCATCACCAAAGCATTTAACGAAGCGATGCGTTCTGCAGGATTCTTGAAGAAGAACGAAGCAGATGTAATCAAGGATGATGTGATGGAGGGTCTCACAGCCGTCGTCACAGTGCGCATGTCTGAACCACAGTTCGAAGGTCAGACCAAGGAAGTACTTGGAACTGCAGCCGCCACACGAATTGTCTCTGCTGTAGTGGCCGACAAACTCAAAGAATTCTTTAGTACGACAAAGCGGATTGAAAAAGCCAACGGCAAGTTGATTATGGAGAAGGTTGTCAGCGCCTCACGTACTCGCATCTCCGCTCGCGCCCATAAAGATCTGCAGCGCCGCAAGAACGCACTTGAATCGTCTTCGCTTCCAACAAAGTTAGCTGATTGCCGCTCCGAGGATGTCACCCGCACTGAACTCTTTATCGTTGAGGGCGACTCAGCACTGGGCACTACTAAGGCTGCTCGCAACTCAGAGTTCCAAGCAATCTTGCCGATCCGCGGAAAGATCCTTAACGTACAGAAGGCTTCACTGTCACAGATGCTCGATAACTCTGAGTGTGCATCGATTATTCAGGTACTTGGCGCTGGTTCCGGAAAGTCATTCGAACTTGAAGATGCCCGCTACGGTCGCCTCATTCTGATGTCAGATGCTGATGTTGATGGCGCACACATTCGCTGTCTCTTGCTCACACTTTTATATCGCTACATGCGTCCAATGATCGACTCTGGTCGTGTATTTGCCGCTATCCCTCCACTGCACCGTATTGAAACTATGGGCGGTGGCGGTAAGAAGGGTGAGTACATCTACACATACTCTGATGATGAGATGAAGAAGGTAACCGCAGAGCTGACAAAGGCTGGCAAGAAGTGGAAAGAGCCTATTCAGCGCTACAAAGGCCTTGGTGAGATGGATGCCGATCAGCTTCGTGAAACAACGATGGATCCAGATGCGCGCACACTTCGCCGCATTACAGTCAGTGATGCATCAGCTGCAGAGAAGATGTTTGAGCTCTTGATGGGTAACGATGTTGCCCCACGCAAAGAATTTATCTCAACGGCCGAAATTGATCGCGACCGCATTGACGCTTAACTAGTCGATTGCGACTAGGTCGAAGTACTCATCTTTCCAAATATCTTCGTCACCATCTGGCAGCAAGATCACACGCTCTGGCTTAAGGGCTTGTACAGCACCTTCATCGTGAGAGACCATCACTACTGCGCCTTGATACTCGCCGAGTGCACCCAAGATTTCTTCACGAGATGCAGGATCTAAGTTATTTGTTGGTTCATCAAGCAAGAGAACATTTGCTGCAGAGACAACCAAGGTAGCTAGGGCTAAGCGAGTTCGCTCTCCACCAGATAAGACTTTAACTGGCTTATGAACATCATCTCCTACGAATAGGAACGAACCAAGAACGTTACGCGCTTCTGGCTCACGAAGATCATCTTTTGAAGACATCATGTTTTCTAGAATCGTGCGCTCGAAATCAAGCATTTCATGCTCTTGGGCGTAGTAACCAAGCTTTAAGCCGTGGCCATGTTCGACTTTACCAGTATCTGATTCGAGCTGGTTAGCAAGAATCTTAAGCAGAGTTGTTTTGCCAGCACCATTGAGCCCCAAGATAACCACGCGCGAACCTTTATCAATTACGCAAGAAACATCGGTGAAGATTTCTAGAGAGCCATAGTTTTTGGATAGTTCTTCACCAGATAGGGGAGTCTTTCCACACGGCGCTGGAGTAGGAAAACGCAGTTTCGCGACCTTATCTTTGACACGGACATCATCAAGGGAAGAGCGAAGTTTTTCAGCACGACGTAACATGCCTTGCGCGGCAGTTGCCTTGGAAGCTTTAGCACGCATCTTCTCGCCTTGCTTCTGCAGGATTTCAGCCTTCTTCTCGGCGTTGGCGCGCTCCTTTTTGCGGCGATGTTCATCTTGTTCGCGCTGCAAGAGATACTGTCGCCAGCCCAAGTTATACACATCAATGACATTGCGGTTACCGTCAATATAGAAAACCTTATTTACAACCTGTTCAATCAGGTTTACATCGTGAGAGATGATGACAAGGCCACCAGAGTAAGTACTGAGATAGTTTCGCAGCCAAATGATGGAGTCAGCATCTAAGTGGTTCGTTGGCTCATCCAGTAAAAGTGTTTCAGCACCTGAAAAGAGAATACGAGCAAGTTCGATACGTCGACGCTGACCACCTGAAAGTGTGTCGAGTTGATTGCCGAAGACTGCTTCAGATACACCCAACGAAGTTGCGATCGCTTCAGCTTCGGCAGTTGCGGCATAACCACCAGCTGCTTGAAACTCAGCATCGACGCGGGTGTAACGCTCCATCGCTTTTTCAAGTGCGGCACCCTCAGTTGTTGCCATCTCTTGTTCGACTTGGGTCATGCGTGCTGCGATTTGATCTAAATCTCGCGCAGAGAGAATCCGCTCAATGACTGTGCCCTGATCTTCACCAGTGCGCGGATCCTGGGGGAGATATCCGATCTTGCCGGTGCGTTGTACAGCCCCTCCCGCAGGAAGGGTTTCACCAGCTAGTACTTTTGCAAGAGTTGATTTTCCGGCACCGTTACGTCCAACAAAACCGATGCGATCTCCGTGATTGATTCGAACGTTGACTCCAGAAACAAGGAGTCTAGCCCCAGCGCGAAGCTCAAGGGCGGTAGTTGCGATCATTTGCGTAAGTCTCCCACACAGTGGCAGTAGTAACGAAATTGGTTACTTATATTGCTTACTCATGCACCAATACGAGTACGTCGAGGTGTTGCATAGGACTTAGCAACTGCTGTGAGCTCTGTGGAGATGAGGGCTCTGATGTTCTCATCACTCTTGAGCAAAGCAGTGAGGTCAGCAATGATCTTCTTGAGTTCTTTCTGTTCACTTTCAAGTTCAAGCTTGCTCATCTTGGTCAAACGACGAAGAGGCATATCGAGGATATATGTGGC
>JBILSO010000089.1:0-4260 GCA_044372065.1 Candidatus Planktophila sp.
CGCCTTGAGATCTCGGACTCCCAAACCACCCGAACGTAGCGCAGTAGGAGGATCTTGGGCCCAGAAGTTAAGGACTTCTTCTACCCAGCGCAAGAAAGTTGTGACATTAGCGATTGCAGCGCTATTCACATTCTTACGATCCTTCACGGCAAATGAATAAGTAATCTCAGGTGAATTGATCTTCTGCTCTTTATGAACTTTTCCACCACGTAGTGCAATCGCAACTTCTCGTGGCATCACAACAATTGTTTGACTAAAGGGGATAAGGAATCCCTCTTCGAGACACCACTGCACACCCGCGCTAGGTTTCTTAATGTCTCCCACACTTCCACGTGGAGGTCCCCATGCCATCGCATCAAGAATCTTCTTTGCCCCTGCTGGAGCATCTGCAAGTTTTTTCAGGTTGAGCTTTGCCATGGAAGGTGGACCAAGCTGGGCAACTTCATTACCCAAAAGCTCGCGTAGCGTTGTTGGCATGCGCAGTCCATCGTGGGCTGGATAGATAAGGCCACGTTCAATTAGGCCAGGAATAACAAAGAGTGCAGGCTTATCAGTAAGGCTCGCGATAGTTTTTTCAGCGAAAGGTTCAGCAGCAACTGCGCAAGCTTCGAGTACTTGGAATTGCCATGTGTTGAGCGCATCAATAGCGCGGGCAAGTGATGGCGCAGAAGATGCGCGCACAGCAAGACTTGCCATATCTGGTGGAACCGGAGCAATTAAATCTGGGCGATGAGAAAAGAGTTGTAAAAGGCCAGCATCATCTAACCCACGTAGGTAGTCGGCAAATGATCGAATTTCCATAACCTGCCTACATTAATGCAGAAAGGCCGCAAGCGTTAAATCAATTCCTATAGTGAGCCTTAGCGTGAGCGACGACGAGGCGTGATCAAGGCTGCAATTGAAGCAAGGCGTGAGATCGCCGGCCCTAAGAAGCGATTAATTTTGCGAGCCCGCCTAAAGTCATGAATCGGCCATTTCTCACGTGTTGCCCAGATTCGAAGTTTGGCATCTGGATTGATCACCGATGGATTTCCAACAGTCTCAAGAAGAGGAAGATCATTGTGACTATCTGAATATGCAAAACAGTGCGCTAGATCAAAGCCGCGTTCGCTGGCAATTTTTTCGAGTGCAATTGCTTTCTCGCGCCCATGGAGAAGAGGTCCATTCATTTCACCTGTGTAGACGCCGTCTTGAATTCCGGCCTTACTACCGAGCGCGCCGGTAAATCCAAGACGCTTTGCAATCAGTGTTGCCATATCTTCAGGTGCGGCAGTGACCAACCACACTTCAACACCATCAGCGAGATGTTTCTGTGCAATTTCAATTGTTCCTTGCCACAAAGCTGGTGAGACATATTCGTCATAAATCTCTTGTGCCAATTTTTGAATCTCTTGGACATTATGTCCACCAATAAAACTGGTGGCTGCGTTCTGGAACTTAATGATCTCTTCCTTCTTCTCAGTTCCAGTTAATCGAAATCTCAGATTGGCGAGAACAAAGCGTGAGATATCAGCCTTGGTGAAGTACCCACGCTGATACATCCCGCGGCCGAGGAAGTAGAGAGAAGAACCACGTATGAGTGTGTTATCTACATCAAAGAACGCGGCCCTCTTCTGCTCAAGTGCCATGGCATAACCATAGCGAAATGAACACATTTCCCCCTTTATAGTTAGGTCTATGAGCAATAGCGTCCACGTGATCCGCCATGGTGAAGTCCATAATCCAGAGAAAATTCTTTATGGCCGCCAACCTGGCTGGAGACTTTCAGATCGTGGTCAAGAAATGGCGCAGGTTCTAGGACAATGGTCAAAAGGTATTGATCTTGGTGCACTTCATGTATCGCCTCTACAACGTGCACAAGAGACTGCAGCACCAATTGCCGCCGCACACTCAATGGCAATTACTACGGACGAGCGACTTATCGAGGCAGCAAATATCTTCGAAGGAAAACCATTTGGAATTGGCGATGGAGTTTTGCGCCACCCATCAGCGTGGAGACATTTATGGAATCCATGGAAACCATCCTGGGGCGAGCCTTATGTCGAACAAATAAACCGCATGCTTGCGGCTGTCTTTGCAGCACATAAAGCTGCTAACGGTAAAGATGCAATCTGTGTTTCTCACCAGTTACCTATCTGGATCTTGCGCAGCGCAATCGAAGGCCGCCGTTTGATTCACGATCCACGGAAGCGCGAATGCACATTGGCATCGGTGACAAGTATTCACTTTGACGATAATGGCGAGATCAGCGGAACCTCATACTCCGAGCCAGCAGCGCATCTATTACCCGTTGTAATTAAGAAAAAGTAAATGCAACAGAAAAAGTCCTTTGTAGCCCTCGCGCTCTCTATTCTTTTACTGAGCGGGTGTTCAGGCGGTGGAAGTTCTACAGCAGAAGAAAGCTTCGTTATCGGAAGCGGAGTTCAGACATACATAGATAAAGGTTCACGAGTTAAAGCCCCCGAGTTATCTGGCATGACGTTGACCGGAGTGAACTACACACGCGAGCCAGGAAAAGTTGCTGTTGTAAATGTATGGGCCTCATGGTGTTCTCCATGTCGAGCAGAGGCGCCAAGCTTGGTTGCACTCTCGGAGAGATATCCTGATGTTCAATTTATTGGAATTCTCACTCGCGATAATTTAGTAAACGCTGAAGCCTTTGTGCGCGCAAAGAAAATCACTTATCCCACGCTCATCGATGACGCACTTTTGATTGGATTCAAAGGCTCACTACCTGCCAATGCAATTCCCTCAACTATCGTGATCGATAGTGATGGATATGTTGCAGCACGCGTTTCTGGAGTAGTCACAATCGGATCACTCAGCAAACTCATCGAACGGGTGCAGAGCTCATGATTGAATTTTTCGTCAATAACCTTTTTGATGGCTTCATTCTTTTTGCACTTCCACTTGCAATTCTTGCCGGTCTCATCTCATTTATCTCCCCATGTGTTCTACCTCTTGTTCCTGGTTACCTGGCTTACGCTGCTGGATTTTCACAGTCGCGGGGACGAGTACTTCTTGGTTCATCTCTCTTCGTTTTTGGTTTCTCTGCCCTCTTTGTTTCATACGGTGTTCTCTTTGGCGGCCTTGGCGCGAGAATCTCAGTCCATGAAGAGATCATCACAAGAGTTCTCGGAGTTTTCACTATTGGATTAGGTCTAATTTTTGCCGGCGCTTTTCCAATGATGAAGACATTTCATCCCCGTATCTCAACTACTGGTGGACTAATTGGTGCGCCAATTCTTGGTTTTCTCTTTGGAGTTGGCTGGACTCCTTGCATCGGCCCAGCACTTGCAACCGTGCAGACGTTAGCTTTTAGTGAATCGAGTGCGTTTCGAGGTGCGCTCTTATCACTGGGCTACTGCGTCGGTTTAGGACTTCCATTTATTGCAACCGGACTCTTCTTCGATCGCTCTGCACGGTTGCGTAACTTCCTTACTCGCAAGGGCAGAACTATTTCGATTATCGGCGGAGTTTTCCTTATTGTCATTGGGTTGCTCCAAGTAAGTGGACTCTGGAATGCTTTGATGATCGATCTGAGATCAGTAATTAGCGAATTTGCTCCGGTGATCTGATGGCAAAAAAGATACAGGCCGAGATTCCTGAAATTGGTGCGGCTGGATTAGCTCGCTTCGCTTGGAGACAACTCACAAGCATGCGCACTGCGCTGATTCTTCTGATGATGTTGGGGTTGGCAGCGATTCCAGGATCGCTTCTGCCACAGCGAAGTCAGAATCCCATGGCTGTGCGTGAGTACTTTGTAGACCAGCCAGAGCTAGCTCGCTGGATCGATAGAGCAAGTGGTTTTGATGTCTATGCCTCATCCTGGTTTAGCGCGATCTACATCTTGCTCTTTATCTCACTGATCGGTTGTGTTCTGCCCCGAACCTTTGAGCACTTCAAAGCAATGCGCGCATTGCCACCAGTAACTCCCAAAAACTTAGAGAAACTTGAAGCACATTCTCTCTTTGCCAGCGATGTTCAAGCACTTGAGCGAGCAGAAAAGTGGTTACGCAAGAATCGATTCCGCCTTCGCATTCAAGATGGATCGATCTCTGCAGAGAAGGGTTATGTAAGAGAGAGCGGAAATCTTCTCTTCCATCTCTCACTTATATTGATCCTCGTTGGAGTAAGTGTTGGCGCACTCTTTGGTATGCGAGGAAGCGCCATCATCACAACCGGTGAGCGCTTTATTAATCTTGCAACAAGCTATGACTCAATCGAGTACGGAAAGCTCACCGATGAAACTTCGCTCAA
>JBILSO010000090.1:0-4236 GCA_044372065.1 Candidatus Planktophila sp.
GACATCGTTTGTGCCAATACATACCAAGGCTAGATCTGGCCTAAACGCATGCGCGGCACTTAATTGATGCTTAGTGATGTGTCTTGCACGGGCACCATTTTTTGCAACGTTAACAAAACTTCCAGCTGTGAGATCGTGCGCAAGTCTTCCAGCCCAACCCGCACCGACACTTGGAATCGCATCGCCATGATCCCCAACGCCAAAGACCGAACTATCCCCCAGCGCAATTACGCGTGGGCGGCTAATGTGTCGCAGAGCAAGTGCAGGATCTCGCTTTTCAGTTTTCGGTGTTATCGATGGTTGGGTGATCACAGGCTCATCTCCAGTTCGTGTAGGGCGAGAAGTTGATGTGCAGAATTTGACCAAGAAAACTCCTCCGCACGATTGCGTGCAAGGAGGCGGCGTTCGGTGAGATCCATGAGTGAGAAGTATTCGACTGCATCGACCCATAGCTTTGTATCTTTATGCAGTGCTGCACCACAGAGAGAAGTGATAATTTCACTAATCGCCGCTTCTTTGCGGCAGACTACAGGCGTCCCTGATGCAAGTGATTCAAGGGCTGCTAAGCCAAAAGTTTCGATTGGGCCAACTGCAAGAAAGACTTGGCCCTTGGCCATCAGCCTTGCGACAATTTCTTTATCCTTTACAAATCCGAGGAGAATTACTGGAAGGTTTTCTTGCAATACCGTTTCGTTCATTCTCTTTTCATAAGGACCAGATCCTGCAATTACTAACGTGAGATCAGAGCTTCTAGCCTTAAGTTCTCGGGCTATATCGAGCAGATAGAGAGGATCTTTCTCTTTAGAGAGTCGAGTGCATGCAAAGATAAATCTCTCAGGCACTTCTTCGAATACCGTCAAGGGTTTCTCTGATTGGCTCGGATGGAAGAGCTCTAAATCGACACCCAGCGGAATGTTTACAAGTTGTGATTCGTTGAGCACCATTCCAAGTTCGACGAACTCTTCAGAGGCAAACTTTGTTGTCGCCACTATTCGATCTACAGATGCCGCTGTATGTTTATTCCAGAATCGTGCCAGGGTTTTCTTGCCGGGAAGAAACTTTCCAAAAGCATTAATCACGCCATCAACTCGTTCATGAGCGAAGAAGATTGTGGGAATAGATCGCTTGCGAGCCCAGCGGGCGACTCTGAGAAGAGTTGTACGATCAGATATCTCTAGCACTTGCGCATCAAAATTCTTCACCAAACGAATAACTTCACTGCTGTTGAGAATGATTCGATATCCGCCAGAAAATGGAATTACTGGAGAAGCGACCGTGACCGTTGTTATATTTCCCGATCTAGAGAAACTATCTTTTCTACCCGGAACAACCAGAAGGACTTCGTGTCCTAACTCCTCATACTCACGGCTAAGGGAATTCATAGCAGTCTTAAGCCCGCCGCTCTTTGGCCCATACATATTTGCAATATGTGCAATACGAGTCATGATGCATGCCCCTGTTGCTTTTCCTTGCGAGAAGCAAGCACCTCTGTATATAGATCGAAAAGCTCAGAGCAGACGGCGCTCCAAGTGCGAGTTTGGACTGTGGCGAATGCATTTCGCCCCATCTCCAACCGCATATCTTCGAAATTAACCAATGTGAGAACCCGCTTGCGAATATGAAAGTCATCACCGGGCGTGTAGAAAAGTCCATTATGACCTGGTGTGATCAGATCACGTGGGCCACCAATTTCAGGGGCGATAACTGGAAGCCCCGCTGCCATTGCCTCTTGTATAACTTGGCAGAAAGTTTCATTTTCTCCAGTAGTTACTAGAAGATCCATTGACGCCATTGCTTTGCTCAAGGATTCACCGCTCTGGTGTCCCAGGAAAATTGCACTCGGTAGAGCTTTCTCTAACATTGCTCTTGATGGTCCATCTCCAACAATGACCTGCACAACTTTCTTACCAGTGAGCTCACCGATGTCATTGAGATTTGCGAGTTTGTGCACCTGCTTCTCTGGTGCCAAGCGGCCGACAAATCCGATCACACACGTTTGTACATCAGCACCCCAACTCTTGCGAAGAGAATTAGATCTCCACTTTGGATGGAATTGTTTGAGATCTACTCCTCTACCCCAACGATGAATATTTTCTATACCAAGTCCTTTGAGATAGTTCTCAGAATCAGTCGATGGCGCTAATGTGATTGTTGATCCTGTGTGAATCTTTTTTAATCGTCGTTCTACAAGATTCTTTGCTGTTGTGAGTCGATAAAAGTTTATAAATCCTGAAACATCTGTCTGGAAGTTTGCGACTACTGGAATGTCGTAGATGACTGCGCACTTGCGAACCTGCTCACCGAGGAGAAAAGGTGATGCAAGATGAATAATGTCAGGAGAAAACTCACGAATAAGATTCATCACAGTTCTAGTTGAAATACTTGGAATATCTACCTGTGCAAAAGATTGGAGTGCGAGAGCAGGAACTCTCGTGATTTCAACTCCATCTACGGAGTCAGGGCCTTCTCCTGGCGCAATGATGCGAACTGTGTGTCCTTGATTGTGTAGATACCTTGCAGCATGCCGAACAGAGTTAGTTACTCCATTAGAGCGCGGCAGAAAAGATTCCGCCGATATCAAGATTCTCATGGTCACTTTATACGGGCTGAAAGCGCTCCAGCCATTAATCGATAGGTAATGGCAGTTGAATCTTTAGAACAATTTTCTTACAAATGCTTCAATTACCGTTCATCATTTGTTAACTTGTTATGAGGCACCCTGCGGAACTTCTATGTCACCCTTGGGGTCATGAGCGAGCGAGTCGAACGGGCAGCTTTTTTCGATCTAGATAACACCCTCATTGACGGCTCCTCTATCTACTACTTTGTCCGAGGGCTCTCAAAGTCCGGAATATTGCAGCGCCGTCAGATTGCCCGCTTTGCTCTAGATAATTACCGTTTTCGCCGCTGCAAAGAAGAGAGCATGACAGCGATGGGATATGCCACCAAGAAGATCTTGGACTTCGCTCGAGGTAAATCCCAGCTATTGATCTCAGAGTTATGTGAAGAAATCGTTCATGAATTTCTACCAAAGAAAATGTTTCCTGGGATGAGGCGTCGCGTTGAAGAGCACCAAACAATTGGACACGACACCTGGATCATCAGTGCCTCCCCTATCGAAATCGCATCGATTGTCGCCAACAAATTGAACATGACCGGCGCAGTTGCAACAACGGGTGAAGTAATTCAGGGGAATTACTCTGGGAACCTTCCCGGAGGCACGATGCACGGAATTAATAAGGCTCACGCGGTGAGAGCGCTGGCCGCAACTCGAGATTACGATCTTCGTACTTCCTTCGCCTATAGCGACTCCATCAATGACCTTCCACTATTGGTTTCAGTTGGAAATCCATTTATTGTTAATCCCAACAAGCACCTAGAGAATGTAGCGCTAAAGAACCGCTGGCCAATTCTCACACATTAGATTTGGAGACTTGGTTTGATAATTTGGTCTCATCGCGGACATCCAGGTCCAGAAAATACTTTGCAGGCATTTGCGGCCGCCTGGGAAGATGGGATCACACACTTTGAAACAGATATCCACGCAACACTCGATGGACACTTAGTTCTCGCACATGATCCATCGATACTTCGACTCACTCAGGTTGATCAGCAGATATCTTCCTTAACGTTGGAGCAATTGCAAGAATTTCCAATTGATGGGCAACATCCATGGTGCACTCTTGAAGAGCTCGTCACACGATTTCCAGAAGCCCACATCTCGATTGATATCAAATCAGATGACTCGCTAGATCCATTTATCGAATGGATAGAGGGACGTCATACGGAGAACTTTGTTGTGGGCTCATTTTCATCAAAGAGAGTCCTAAGTTTTCGCCAAGCTCATCCGTCCGTGCGAACCGCACTCACTCCTTTGGAAACCCTTGCGCTTGTATTTGGCCTTGATCGCTTAGTTAAGTGGGATAAATCGAAAAAACATTATGCGATGGTTCCCCTTAGTTTTCGCGGAGTCCCAATCTGTACTTCGGGCTTTATTAAGCGTTGCCGCACTAGAGATATCTCCATCTTTGTATGGACGATTAACGATGTATCGACTGCCCGTACGCTCGTTGAAAAGGGTGCTCACGGAGTAGTGACCGATACTTATCCGCTAATTCGTTGAAAGTTAAAACTAAGAGGCTCTCCAGCAATACCAAGCGACAACACTTCGCATTCCAGTGAATGGCTCCCCTAGTGCATTGAGGACCTTCGCCTTGATCGGTTCAGAATTTCCGT
>JBILSO010000028.1:0-13247 GCA_044372065.1 Candidatus Planktophila sp.
AGGTGTTGGCGTTGGAGTAGGTGTTGGCGTTGGAGTAGGTGTTGGCGTTGGAGTAGGTGTTGGCGTTGGAGTAGGTGTTGGCGTTGGAGTAGGTGTTGGTGTTGCAACTCTTAGAGTTTCAAAAGTTTGGATTGGACCCAAAATCTCTGTGCCAGTTGATGGTCCCGTATAAGGAAGCATACGCACTCGGTAGTAGTAACGAGTTCCCGATACCAGACCAGTAACAGCCAAATTCACTGTGATATTCGAAGAGCCACTGATTGCCTTCGGGAAGGCGGCAACCATCGTTGTGCCAGTGGCCAGAGCTGGATCAGTTCCGTAGATAAAGAATGGGTAGGTATTGCTTCCCATCGGATTGATCATTGAGTTAAGAGTTATTCCATTTGCTAAATTCTTATTTGCATAAGAGCTTTGGATCGAAGGGGCCTCTGGGTTCATGATCGCGTAGTAAATGACACTCTTTGTCATTCCAGAAGCACTCCGTGCCACAAATTGGAAGTAGTAACCCCTTCCAGGAAGTAAACCTTTTGGCTTTGCAATAACTTTCACATCGGCTTCGCCAGTGATTGGGCTCTCTGCGATTGCAACTTTTGTCGTGCCGACCGTCAGCGACTTTTCGCCACCATGAATGAGCTCTACGACCGTAGTTTGTCCCTTTGGGTTAATTACAGCTTCAAATGCGGCGGTTGAGACTGCCCGACTTAATGGGTTTGCTGAAACTACAACTGTGGGAGGTAATCCTGGCGCAACTGGTGTATCAAATGTCATTACTGATGAATGTGTTGTACCTGTGGAATTAATTGCAACGACCTTGTAGTAGTACTTCTTGCCACCATCAAGGAAAGAAACACTCAAAGCAACGTTTTGGAGAGTGTTTCCAGTGCCTAAAATAAATGGATTTGCGGCAATGTTGTTGGTGTTTGCCTTGAATTCTGGATCTGTTCCGTACATGAAGCTTACTTTTGTTGAATCATTACCGGCCTGAGCACCACCATTGAGTGTCGCACTGTATGCAGTGATATCAGTTGCCTGAGAAACAGTTGCTGTTGGCGCGATCTTAGGGGGTGCGAGAGTTGTAAAGGAACCGGTTTGACTTACTGTGCGCCCTGATTCATTAACTCCAATTATTCGGAATGAATATGTCACTAATGCACTTAAGCCAGCTAACTTCACCGTAGCAGTTGTTGGAGTCTGTCCGTCAATGACGCCAGGAACAACCGGTGCTGTTAACTTATTCGCAAATGTTGGATCTACACCATATTCAAAACTTAAGGTTGTAGATGCAAACCCTGGGTTCACATCGATCAACACATCCGCAGACTCATGCGTAATGTTTGTAACGCTCCGCTGAGCCACAACAGGAGGCACAATCGGGGCTCCCCCGTCAGTTGGAGATACATACAGAAGCTTGTTGACGGTCGAAGCCTTCAAATTACTGAGCGCATTCTTCGTTGACTCAGCATCTAAAAAGCTAGCAACCTGTGCAACAGAAGCACCAGGGTTTAATCCCAAGTAAATAGCAGCAGCGCCCGCAACATGTGGGCTTGCCATTGATGTACCGCTTGCTGTGTATGTGAGGTCAGGATCGCCAATCCAGGCTGAAACAATTCCTGCTCCTGGTGCGAAAAGATCAACACAGCTGCCTTGATTTGAGAAAGTGGCAGGTTGATCAGCGGAAGTAGTTGCACCGACTGTAATTGCACTTGGAGCTCCCGCTGGAGATCGCGTACATGCATCGGTCGCTTCGTTTCCAGCTGCGGCAACAACAGTGATGCCAGCATTCGTTAAACGAAGAATTGCAGCATTCATTGCAGCCGAGCCAGCACCGCCGATACTTAAGTTCAAAACTGCCTGAGTCTTCGGATTTGGATTCTCGGGACTTAAAATCCAATCAAGGGCAGCAATAACTCCCGAATACTGTCCGCTACCAGCGCAGTTCAACAAGCGAACTGGAACTACGCGAGCATTCTTAGCTAATCCGTATTTCGTTCCCGCCGCAGTTGCGGCGACATGTGTTCCGTGACCATTGCAATCCACTGTGCCATTGCCATCATTAATCGATGAGTATCCGGAACTTGAGATACGTCCGGCCAAATCACTGTGCGGATAAATTCCAGTGTCACCAATATAAATAGTCGCCCCTGCACCTGCACTGCGATATCCGTAAGCACTTGTTGATCCTGCTAATCCGACCTTCTCGCGCTGATCAACACGATCTATTCCCCAGGTAGGGGTAGGAGTTTGTGTGTTTTGAATGGCGAGACCAAGAACATCACGATCTTCTTCAATTGTTAAAATATTTGGAATTCTAGTAAGTGCACTTGCCACGAGCTTTGGAAGTTCAATAGTGAAGCCATCAAAGACATAGTTGTAGCGCGATTGAATTTTTCCGCCAGCCTTCACCACTGCAGCCTCAACTGCAGCCTTGGCTGCTGGCGTGACTGAGATGATGTACTTTGCTTTTGCGCCAAGGTCTATCGCTGAAGTCGGCACCATTGTGGAACTGAGAGAAAAAATCGCAATCAGTACGACTAGGAATGTGCGGACTTTTGTCTTTGATTTCGTGAACATGAGACCCCTTGGCGTGGTTTTATAGTCATTTCCACTAGTAATACCGTAGGCGTACCTTGATTTTATGCATGCCTAACGCACGCTTAACACGCACCTGAATGACCAGGTGACTGGTCAGGGGTGGAAGTGTGAGCCTCTGGGATATTAAATGCTTTGATGGTTGAAGGATATTGGATAGAACTATGCTGGTGCGATTACAAGTAGCTTGCCGCTGTCTGTGGTGGCGATCATGTGACCATCTTTACTTATTTCTAGATCACGGATGCGTTCACTCACGTTGACTTCAGTGATCTGACCCACTGTAGTGCGATTGGTTAATTGGATAAATATGAGTGACTCTTCCCGCAAAGTGCCCATGACAATCTGAGATGACCAGGAGCCCCAGGTTGTTGGTAACTGCACCAGCTCTGTTGGTGCAACTGAAGGAACCCAATAGGTAAGTGGTTTGGCAAATCCCTCATGACTTCCTGTGACGCCAGGCTTTATGTAATCTCCTGAAGAATATGGCTGACCGAAAGAAACTGCCGGCCACCCGTAATCTTGACCGCGAGTGATGAGATTGAGTTCATCTCCCCCACGTGGGCCATGTTCTGATGCGTAGAGATCTTTTCCGATTAAGAGAATGCCTTGTTGATTGCGATGACCTTGAGAAATCTTCTCAACTTTAGATTTATTGATTTTAAAGACTGAGCCAAGATCTTGACGAGTTACCACTTGATCGATTTTGGTAAACCCTAAATCACCCACTGTCATAAACACATTTGATTTATCGATGACTTCGATACGCCCTGCTGCATGTTGCACAGCGCTTACAGGGACACAGGGTTTACTGGTGAACCAGGTTGCGGTGCGCTTTACCGATGGCTTTGCGCCAAGATCAATTTGATAAGCACCGAGTACAACGGCAACGCAATCCCGGATTCGGTCATAACGAGGATAAGAGACCACAGCATCTACTCGGTTGGCACTCTGTGACAGCACTCCAATGTCGGTAATAGCAAATCGTGAATCATTAAATCGTTGGCTGTAACTCTCTACCTTTCCTAGGACTCTCTCACTGCTAGTTGCTGGATCAAAGAGATAGAGCGCAAAGCCGTTCTTTCCGCCGCCCAAGAGGAATCGTCCATCGCTCAGTGCTGCGATCGCAGCGCCTCGTTCGCCATTAGAAGATTGAACATGTGAACGCGGGATATCAACACTCGAGATCGTTAGCTTAGGTTTGCCGAGATCAGCGTTAGCTCGCGTATCGATAAATATGCCAAGGGCGAGAGAGGCGGCAATAATTGCGACCCATGTAACCACTTGGCGCTTCATGTCTTGAGAATAACTTCCTAATCGTGATACGGCCACTTTTGTTTTGGGAGTTCTGTACAAAATGTTTATCAATTTTGAACAGGACGTTTATGCAACGCGAAAGTAATCTATTGCCATGAAAAAACTGGTCATCATCGGAATTTCACTAGCCGCACTTTTCTTTCTCGGCAACACTGCTCTGAACTTTGTATCTGGACTCGGATCTCAAGTTTCTCAAGTCTCCTCGCAATTGACTGATCTGCTTCCAGCTGGAGATGCATATGCACTCGGCGTAGATGAAGGCACGAAGATCCTTGAGAACACTGACTATGTAGATCAGATGAATATCTCAGTACTTCCAGGTGCTACCGAACTCATTAACAACCTTAAGTCGGGGCAAGTCACCGAGGAGCGAATTTCTCAGATTGCTAACCTGTACTTTCCTGTCGCTGCTGTGAAGGCCGGGATCTTGAATATCTCAGCTGAAAATCGTGCAGAGTTTGTGCGAGGAATGATCGACGGGTACTTCCCGAAGTAGGGACTAACTAGTTGTTCCTTACATATTCTGCTGCGTGAGGAAAGCCATTAGCTTCTAGTTTTTCTGCCATCTCAGCCTTTACAGCTTTAACAACCTTGTGTGTTCCGTCGCAATTCTTCTCTTCATCTCTTGTGTAAGTGCAGGAACAAGCGCCCATGATTTTCCTCTTTCATTGCGTTCGAAGGCAGAATCGTATCGGTTCTAGTCGCGGATTACTTTCTGGCTAACACCTATGTCGTATTCAGTTTTCATGTAGAGGGCGATCTCGTCATAAGCCTCAGATTTTGATTTTCCAAATGATTTCTCTATCGCTCTATCCCACCCCAAAGAACCTGCCTCTCGGTAAAGAGCTAAAAGCCCTGCCGTACCAAGTTTGAGATTGAGATATTCGGTAGCCATAAATCCGTATGAATAAATACCTTCCATCTGGACGGATTCACAACCCCATCCAGGTCTGCCATCAGCCAATGAATTCATATCGGTGGATAAGAGCCAAGCTTTCCAATCGCTTTGAGTAAGTTGGCTCTGCTTCACCTTTCCTCGACGATCAGTCATTAACTTAATTCGCATATTCAAGTAGCCGTCAGGCTTTCCCTGACTTGCAACAAAAATACCAAAGAATTCTGCTCCACCTTCTTCAGCCCAACAAGGAAGTATGTACTTGTAGCGCAACGCTTGTGCATATTGAACATTGTGGAAGAACTCGTGTGGAACTCGTGGATAGAAGTCACCGTTACCTAATGCCTTTGGGTCAGTCATGAAATAAAAATCTGTCGCCTTGCCGTTGAACTGTGTCGTATGAGCGTCCCATGCTCTGGTTTTGTCTTGTCGAAAACTTGATGCACAACCGTTATCTGACATCATGAGGTAGCTATTCCTCCACTGGCAGACAAAAGCTATGTCATCGAGGGTACCGATGATTACTTGAAGAACTCCTTCGTGTTTTGTATATGCGCTCCAGAATGCGATGCTCTCTTTATATTGTTTCTGAATCTCGGTACTAATGATTGGATTCACTGAATCCGAGATTCGCCATACTGTTTCGATCTCAGGAAATTGTGCAGGCTGTTGAGGGAATGCTTTCTCGTACCCTTCCATGGCGCGAGAGCCGGTTGCACTCCACTGTTGAGCTAGAGTCAAAATGGGAGTGGGCGTTGGCGTTGGTGTGGGCGATGGTGTTGGTGTGGGCGATTGTGTTGGTGTGGGTGTTGCAACTGGTTGCCCTGCACTGGGGACGACAATCTTTACTCCTTTACCCCACACCTTCTTCTTTCCTTGCAAGATGCACTTGTATTTATAGCCATTTGAAGTTGATGTGGTTCCAACAGTTTTACAGGAATTGCCTGTCTTGACCGCACCTATTGCTGGCATTATCCACGCAGTTGAAAACAATGCGGCAATCACTAATGAGGCCAGCACTTTTTTCATACCTGCACGCTAGACCTAATTTCCAAAAACCGATAGATCTATCTCTTCGCCTTCACCGTAAGCATGAGTAGGCAAGCCTTTAAGGAGGTGCACTTTAGCTTCACCATGAACCTGCCAAGTTGATTGTGTTGAGCGCTTAACTACTGCTGTGAGCTCATCAATACCGAGCACAATCTGATCATCGGGTGCGTGCAGCAAGACTGTTGCGGCGCTATCTGGAATCCATTTGAAGAATTTATTGAAATGCGGGATTACTCGAATATCAGGAAGCAAGGAAAGACCTGGTGTTGGTTCACGTTTGAGCATTCGAAAGTTTGGTATGTGAGCACTCAAGACCATTGCACCTGCGCTACAGCCAGCTAAAGAAGATCCTACCTGCCAATTTCTTACAATAGATTCCCAGACTGGTGTATCGCGAAGACTTTCAGCTAAATGGTGAGGGTCTCCCCCAGAGAGATAGATAAGTGCCGAGTCATTAATCAAATCTGCAAAGACGGGATTGAGAGCGCCTTCACGGTTATAGATCGGAAGAAAGATTTGTTCGACCCCTAATTTGTCTGCCTGTGCTTTACCAAGTGCGCGCCAGTAATCGATTCGGTCTTGACTCTCGCGACCTGCCGCAGTTGGAAGCTGAACATATGTAGGTTTCTTGCCAAGGGCTAAGGCGTCATCGATCAGAGATTTTTCAAATTCGGCCATTGCAGGCAGGTATTCACCCGAACCGACGAGTGCTATTGATCCTGGCATGAGGTTGAGTCTAGGACTCATCGGGGGTGTGGCGATATGTAAAAATTAACCTAAAAGTTTGAATTTTGAACTAGATCTTCCCCTCTTAAGGCTCTAACCTCTTACAAAATCCACAGCGGATTTACGCAATCACGGAGGCCTTCAATGGACGAAAAAACACTTCTTCAGCAGTGGAATCACATGCGTGCTCAGATTATTCAATCTCAGGTGGCACCAGCACTTGTTCTGATCGGAATTATGGTTCTCGCATCACTCGGCGTCTTCACTGATGCAGCAGATTCAGCAAAGTATCTCGTTCTAGGAGTTGCAGCGATCACTGGAATTCTTGCAATCATCAGTCAGTATGCAGCAGTTCGTGAAGGAGAAGCCTTAATGGTTGATCTTCGTAGAGTCACCAATCCTTCAGCTCTCGCTGCCAAGATTGCAGATTCACGTGGGTTGCTCTCCCTTTCAGCAATCGCAATCGTTGGCTTTGGTATTGCAATGTTCGCACTTGTTGTGTGGGCTGTACTGGGTGCATAACTAATGCTCGAAGTTACGATTGTCGTCATCTACGCAATCACAGTGCTCGTTATTGTTGCTCGAATTGATCGTCCCGCAAAGAAGGGACCAAGAATCACCGGTCGTGGCGGGGATTTCGAGTAAAAGTTATAAGAGCTTAGGGCACAAGGGGGCCAAGCAGATATTGCGATAAGCGATTCGCTGGTCTGCTTTGGCTCTCGTGCTGCGCTTTATAGGCATTAGTTCCATCTATTCCACAAAGAAAAGTAATTGCTCCTGCGCCACCCGGATGGTTTGAGATCCACGACGTTAAGTCATAGACGTTCCCACTTATCGCGCTCCAGCATTTCGTTCGTGAATTAGCCTTCTTCACATCTGCCATTGAATAACCGGCTTGCGTTGCAGAAGGTGTTGGCGTTGGCGTTGGAGTTGGAGTTGGAGTTGGAGTTGGAGTTGGTGTAACAGCTGCAACTGGTCGAGCGCCGCGAATCACTTCACCAGGTACTTCTCGTTCTCCCACTGCAATAGTTACGGAAGCCTTTGCTCGCGCTGTCAAAGTAAAGCTATATGTGCCTGCCTCTGCTGTCGCACTGTAGCGCGAGAGATAGAGGTAATTAGTCTTCCCATAAGGTTCATAAAACTTGGTGCGCTCAGTGAATCTTAGTGAGACCGACCTTCCTGATGGAGATGTGACAATCAGCTGCGGCAACAATGTGTTTTTAATTGAGTTCTCAGGTTTTTTATCTACAATCAAATATTGAACTGCGAGTGCATCCCCTGCTTTGAAATCTGCTCTGAAAGCTTTCTTCTCACCAGCCTTGGCAAATGATGCTCGAACTGCAAAAGAAACGGTTCCATCTAGCAGAAGAGGGCCCTTGGCTGCCGTTGTGTCGGTATTAAGAAGTACAACCGGTTGATGGGCATGAGCAGAGGAGCCGCCCAAGAAGGTCAGCAGAAAAAGAATGGCAAGGGCGCGTCTCACGTCCCAAGGATATTTGGTCAGCCTTCGATTGTCGCTTCGAAAATACGGTGGAAAAATTAAACTCTTTTCTTACTCCACCAAGTTTTATAAACTCCAAAGAGAAAAATGTAGGCAGGAAACGCTATGAGAACGATGTCTGTAAAGAGATTGTGTTGGACCCCAGTTATCTTGGAATAGGTCCATGAAAGATATGTCAAAGTTCCTAGATAAATCATTCCAAAAGGAAGTGTGATTCTGCGCAATTGATCGACTCGGACGATGTGTGGAACTTTGAAGTAGGTTAACTGTGACATTCCAAGAATCAAAGTAAAGATTGCGACCTCCGTAGCCGTCAAATCAAAGACTAAGAAAGTTGGAACGGCCAAATTCCAAACAGCAGGAAAACCGTTAAACCAATGATCTTCAGTCTCGAGGTCAGAGCGTGCAAACCACAAGGCGGAAGTTAAGAAGATAAATCCCGCAATGAGCGCTTCATACTTTTCAGGAAGCATCCCAAAATTGAGCATAAATGCCACAGGAACAACGACACATGTCACGTAATCGACAACGAGGTCAAGAATGTGACCATCAATGAGCGGAGCATGAATCTCGACATCCAACCCCCGCGCAATTGGGCCGTCTAGACCATCAAGAATCTGTGACGCGATCAACCAAAGGAGCGCGATACGGACTTCGCCATCAACAACTCCTTGCAGGGCAAGCATTCCAATGACAGCACCACTTGCGGTGAGTACATGAAGTGCGTAGCCGGCACGACGTGCCGCATTTGGTGTCAGATTAGCCATTGTGCGTAAACAATAGTTGAGTGACTGGTCTGAGACAACGAAATTTGTTGCTTTTGACCAAAAGTAGGGGGCTTGTTGCCGCTGGGAGTGCAAAATTACCTCATGCGTAGAAACATCACCCTTGTAGCTTCAATCACCCTTGCCCTCATCCTTAGTGGGTGCAGTGCCGCTGTCAAAGTTGGTGAAGGGATAGTCGATTCTGCACGCCCAGAAGTTACCGATGTCTTCACTCGTCTAAATAATGAAGGAACTTACGAATGGGGCGAAGATCGCTTTAACTCAATCACAGATACAAGTGTTATGAATATTTATTTCGGCGGAGGATGCGCAGTATGGGTCTTCCCAACTTATGCCGATGCGACTAGAGAAAATGATGCTGGAAATTTTGATTTCTATAAGGGCGAAGTTTGGTACGGCGAAGACAGCACCAGCGGCCGTGGAGTAGTTTTACTGACAGAGGACCAGAAATCACGATGTTCGCAAGTAGTCTTTGATGTTCTTAACTGGACGATCGAAGAAGAAGATTCAGCTGCAGCCGATACGCAATCATCCTCACTGGCTGGTAAATGGGGAAGCTATAGCTGGATGGGCGATGGTGTGGGGGCATTTCTAATTGTGAAGAGCATTGGTGGCTCTGACTATTCAGGAATTTTCTACACTCAAGGTCAAAGCGGCGGAGTTTATAAAGATAGTGAAATTTACCTTACCGATATGGGTGATGGTTTAGCTGAAGTTCTATGGCCGTCCGGAAACGTGACGACAGCGACGTGGGGCAAGAGAGATGCCAACACATCCTCGGATATGTCGGACTCCTGGAATGGAGATATCTGGTTTGACTGTATCGGCGAACTGAGTTTTGCAGAGTCTCGAGCGGATTGTAATTTCTACTTATCCAAATAATGCCTAACTCGGCAAGCGGAATGGATTAAGAGTTAAGCAGTCTTAAGCGCTCATTCAATCCAGAGTATGAAGGCTCCCGCGACATAATTTTTTCGAGATCCTTCTTTGCTAACGCAATTTTTCCCATGTGCTCGTAGGTAAATGATCGCTCCCATAAGCCGCGATTGAGGATTCCTTCGGAGCGTGATCGCTTAGCTAATGCCTGCTTGAGGCACTCCAGAGATGCGTCAAAAAAGCCCTTTTCGCGGAAAGCAATTCCGCGCAAAACTAAGAGCATCGCGGTCGCATCGTCTTCATTTTCAATATCTTCTGTAGTTGCAATCGCATCATCGAATTTCAAAAGTGCAATTTCAAGATCTGCAACTGAAATTGCGGTCATCTGATCAGAGTCAATCTCTTCAACGACCTCCAAAGCCTTGGCGTAATTGCCTTGTACTTGCAGGATCTCGGCATAGATCAATCCCAGCGCTTTGAGGTTGTAGCGTTCGTTGGCAAAGATGCCTGGTGTGATCATGACGCCAGGAGTGATTCCAGGGAAGTATTTCTGAACAAGAGGGTTGGCAAATAGTGCTTCTCTGTGCGGCCAGAGTTGATCGGCGAGCACAAAGGATTCTTTCTGAAGAGCTTCATTTGTGCTGCCATGTAAGACCTGAACAGCCTGCATAGCAAGTGCAAGTTCGGCGTGTTCTTCTGCGACTGCTCGGGTTTTTTCAAAGACAACTGCTGGCGGATTGGCTTCTTGATCCCCATAAATGTCATGGAAGAGAGCACTGAGTGCCTTCTCTTCCTTACTTGAAAAAATGTGAGACTTCGCGGGCTCGCGTCGAAGAGAGACTGGCGCATCTAGCGCTTGTGCAGGTGGAATAAATACATCTTCAACATAGACCTCGTCGTCGACGATTGTCTCTTCTGTTCGCGTGCTAGTTACCGTGCGTGGAGATTTGCTCTTTGCACGTTTTTTCTTAATTGATTTACTTTCGGTCCAATAGAGACCACTGCCTGGAATACCTGCAGATCCAGTGACGCGTCCACGAGAGTTAAGACTTACGCGTGCGCCAGGTACACCTGCAGATATTCCGACAGAGCTTTTGCCGACAGTTAAGCGAATCCCCGGGAGGATTTTCATCGATCGGCGAAAGCGAAATCCCATAGTGCTTAGAACACATCCTTGCCGGTGAGCTCTTGTTCTAGTGCATCAGCTCTTAGGACTAAGAATTGAATTGGTGCATGCACTTCTAATTCGTCCAAAGTTGCAAGCCATGCTGTATGGATGAGTGTGTAGAAATCTCCGATTTGTGCGACTCCGAACGGAACGCCACTCTTCAAAACTGTGGCAGGTTGAATATCAGTGACCTTGCCGAATGGTGCAGAAAATGTAACCAATGGATCAAAGTTATGGACAGAAATAAATTGGCTGCGGCCGTTGCCTACATCAAAGAGCATTCGTAGCGAATCCCCTGAATCGTTGTCGATCTTGTAATTGTTGTAGAGGAATTGCTTAAGTTCGGTCCAGTTGGCCATTTCGATGCCTTTCAGTAGTGGTCAAGGGCTGACCCGGCTAGGTTACTAGAGCCAGTGGCTACCCACCAGATGAACATTGCAGTTGGTCATGGCGAACTTTGACTGGTTAGCACCCCTAACCCTGTCGTTTTTGACGCTCATGAATTAACCTAGTGTCCTGAGATTCCGATGATGAGAAGGCTGAGCGCACCCAATGATTAAGAAGAACAGTGATTCATTTGTTGAAAACAATAATGAATTTCACATTGAACAGGTTGTAGAGAAGGTTCTCTTTGGCGGTCGCTGGCTTCTAGCCCCTCTTTATGTAGGTCTGCTCCTTAGCCTTGTTCCGTTGATCTACCGATTCTTCATCGAATTCCTTCATCTCATGGAGGGAGTTGCAACACTGAGGATGCAAGAAATCACTCTGAAGATTCTTGAGCTTTTGGACGTGGTCTTGCTCGGAAACCTCATCATCATTGTGATCTTTGCTGGGTATGAAAACTTTGTATCGAAGATTAATGTCGCAACCGATTCTGTTGACCGTCCGCACTGGATGGGTCGCGTTGACTACAGTGGACTTAAAATCAAATTGATCGGTTCATTGGTTGCGATCTCTGTTATTGAACTCTTGAAAGACTTTATGATGGAAGGTGCCTATGATGATAAAACGCAGATGTGGCGAATTATCATCCACGTCACCTTCGTAATTTCGGGAGTTCTCTTTGCCCTCATGGACTTCATCGCTGATAAGCGCGAAGCAGTCGATTTGGCAGATAAATCAACTAAGAGCGAAAAGTAAGGGAGAGAATGAATGAGCAATCTATTGGTAGTTAAAGACAAGGTCTCTCGTTATGCGAGAGAAGTATTTAACGTTGTTCAACTTGATGATGATGGGGATCTAGTTATCCCTTTTGAATCGACTAAGGTGTGGGTTCAATTCATTGAGCGTGAAGTTGACCCAGAGCGTGAAGACTTTTGGAATGAGAACCAGCTCTCTCGCACCGTAGTTAGAATATGGGCGCCAACAATTATCGATGTAAAGCCAAGTAACGAGCTCTACAAGTGGGTTGCAACCGAGGGTGCAGATTGGTACTACGGCCACTGCAAAGTTTTGAATTTTGGTGACAGTGGAAATATCCAAGTGCTCTTTGAAGTCTGTCTCCCCGGAGACACTATTGATCCAGGTGAGTTCAAGCAGGCGTTGATTGCTGTTGCAACGACAGCAGATGATCTAGATGATGAGCTCAAGGCAAAATTCGGTGGCAAACGCTACGAAGATTTGTAAAATAGTCAATCATGAGCGTTCGTTCAAGTATTGAGGATTCTGCTGTCGGCATCGCCAAAGGTCACGACCATGGCGAGGTTTCAGAGCTGCACATTTTGCGTGCGCTGCTGACCAAATTTGGCACAGAGGGTGTCGGTGTCACCAATAAAGATGTCGATGAGAAGCTGGTTCAACTTAAGAGCCCGTCTTCTTCAACGATCGCGATATCTGCAGATGCGGCCAGTGTGTTATCACGTGTGGGCAACGAAGAACCTGCACGCATCATCGCAGATTTGGTTACCAAACACTTTGGGGAAGTTGCAACTGCCAAGCTTTCTATGGCAAAAACTCCTACTGAAACTAGTTCTCAGGAATCCCCCGCTGCTGAAGTCACCGCAGAAACTCTTCAAAAGGCAATGGGTGAACTCAACTCATTGATTGGCTTGGATGGCGTTAAGGACCAAATTGCAAAGCTGATGAATATGCATGAAGCTAATAACGTTCGCGAAAAGCAGCGTCTACCCCGCATTCCAGTTGGACTGCACCTTGTCTTTACAGGCAGCCCTGGAACTGGAAAAACAACGGTAGCTCGTATTGTTGCTCAGATGTATCAGGCGATTGGCTTGCTACCAGGTGGCCAACTTGTAGAAGTTGATCGCTCTACTCTTGTTGCGGGTTATGTTGGACAGACCGCACTCAAAGTTCAAGAAGCAATCAATAAGGCTCGCGGTGGAG